>NZ_JBFAIV010000006.1:0-339499 GCF_040654875.1 Streptomyces sp. NPDC050610
CTGCTGAACCCAAGAAACTCCGCTACCGGCTCCTGCACGTCGCCGCCCGGATCACCCGGGGCAGCCGCCGCCTCCGCCTTCGGATATCGGCGACCTGGCCCTGGCGACATGAGCTCACGGCCGCATTCCACCGCCTGGCCGCACTGCCCCGCCCCGCCAGCTGACTCGCCGCCCCCGCCCACCTCGACTCAAGGACCTTGGAGAACCCGACCCCGCGTTGGGCCCTCACCATGTCCACCGGCCGACGCGCCCTCAAACAACCCCGCTCAGCCGCCCAACAGCCCCAACTGAAACGCCGAGGCTAGGGCTTGTCCGGGCGATCACGGGGCACACTGACCGGCATGCCCTTATCTCTGCATCACATCGTTATCGATGCCCACGACCTGCCTGCCCTGGCACGGTTCTGGGCTGAGGTCTTGCGCTGGCGGATCCTGTCCGAGCGGGAGCGGGAGGTGGTGATCGGGCCGGATGAGACGGCGCCGGTGGGCATCTGCTTCATGCCGGTGACGGATCGTAAGGCCGTCAAGAACCGCCTCCACCTTGACTTGACGTCCGCCGCAGAGGACCGGGAGGCCGAGATCGAGCGGATCCTTGCACTCGGCGCCCGCAGAGCGGACATCGGGCAGAGCGGCAACGAGTCGTGGACTGTGCTCGCCGATCCGGAGGGGAACGAGTTCTGCGTGGTCCGCCCGAAGGAGACCCTCATTGGGTAAGGCTTGTTCGTGCGGTCATGTTCGCAGCCAGATGACGACAGCGGTTGCTGTCGCGGTGCCGAGGTAGACGTAACCACGCTTGTCATACCGAGTAGCGACTGATCGGAACTGCTTGAGTCGGTTGATCGCCCGTTCCACGGTATTGCGCTTCTTGTACCGCTCTTCGTCGAAGCCGGGGGGCCGTCAGCCGCATGATCCCTTTCGCAGACGCACGGCCTGGCTGCCGGACTTCTCCGGGGTGGGTGTGCTGGATACCGCGCCGCTGCAGATAGGTGCGGCACGGCCCGTTGCTGTATGCCTTGTCCGCAGCAAAGCTGTCGGGCTTGTCGCGCGGCTTGCCCGGCCCGAGCCGTGGGACGCGGATCTTCTCCAGCACCGCCTGGAGCTGGGTGTGGCCTGCCCGCTGTCCGCCGGTGACGACCATGGACAGCGGGCGACAGCGACCGTCTGCGCTCAGGTGGAGCTTGCTGGTGAGCCCGCCGCGTGAGCGACTCAGGCCTTCGCCTCCATGCCACCTCCACCAGGCTGGCGTGCAGGCTCTGCCATGGCGTTTCGTCGTGATGTTCCTCCGCTTCGGCCCCCTTCGCTTGGCCCGCGGCGCATGTGTCGGCCGGCCGTGCTTGCTGTGGGATCCGCTGGGCCCGATCCCACGGAGGGGGTCCGCGGAAGCCCTGTGTTTTCAAGGGAATGGGCAGTCCGCCGCTGCGAACGCGCCGTCTGTGCAGCACCGATGCGCTTGCAGTACAAAAAACACCCCTCTGACCGCGTCTCCGCAGATCAGAGGGGTGTTACAAGCGGTAGCGGTGGGATTTGAACCCACGGAGGAGTTGCCCCCTCACGCGCTTTCGAGGCGCGCTCCTTCGGCCGCTCGGACACGCTACCGAGATGAAGCTTAGCGGACGGTGGGCCGTGGGCCGAAATCGGTTACCGGGCGGGGGTACCGAGGGTGGTCAGCGGGTGCGGAAGAAGGCGGTGAGGGGGGCGGCGCAGTCGGGGGCCAGGACGTCGGGGATCACTTCGGGGCGGTGGTTGAGGCGGCGGTCGCGTACGACGTCCCAGAGGGAGCCGGCCGCGCCCGCTTTCTCGTCACGGGCGCCGTAGACCACGCGGTCCAGGCGGGACAGGACTATCGCGCCCGCGCACATCGTGCACGGCTCCAGCGTCACGACCAGCGTGCAGCCCGTCAGCCGCCACTCGCCCACCGCCTTCGCCGCCTCCCGCACCGCCAGGACCTCCGCGTGCGCCGTCGGGTCGCCGGTCGCCTCGCGTTCGTTGCGGCCGCGGCCGATCACCGTGCCGTCCGGGCCCAGCACGACCGCCCCCACCGGCACGTCGCCCGTCTCCGGCGCCCGTACCGCCTCCGCCAGGGCCAGCCGCATCGCGGCACGCCAAGGTGCCCGGACCGGGTCGTGGTCCGGGGCGCGGTCGGTTTCGGGGGACTCGACGGGGGCCTCGGCGGAGGGGCGGCGGCGGTCGGGTGCGGTCATGCCACCAGTGTGGGCGACCTCCGCGCCACGGCCGTCAGCGCACCGCCTCCAGCACCTCCGTGCAGCCCAGCATGTCCGCGATCTCGCCGAGCGCGTCGTCGCTGAGGGCCTTCAGCCGCTTCTCCGGCATACCGAGGTCCGCGAGGATCTCGCCCTCGCCGAGCGGGCCCGCCGGCACCGGCTCTTCGGCGGCCGCGGCGTCGTCCTCGTCGTCCGCCTCGGGCTCCCCGTCCTCCGTGCCGTCGAGGTCGACGAGGCTGTCGAGGTCGTCCACTTCGTTGTCGCGGCCGAGCAGTTCATCGGCGAGCATCGCGCCGTACGAACTGCGGGTGGCCGCGGCGGCGTCCGAGAGGTACACCCGTGGGTCCTCCTCGCCGTCGATACGCACGACGGCGAACCACGCGTCCTCCTGTTCGATGAACACGAGCACCGTGTCATCGTCCACTGCCGACTCTCGGGCCAGGTCGGCCAGATCGGACAGCGTCTCCACGTTGTCGAGCTCTGTGTCGCTCGCTTGCCACCCGTCTTCGGTGCGCGCGAGCAGTGCGGCGAAGTACACCGTGACTCTCCCACTGGTCATAGGCGGTGCCGGCCGGGCGGGAAACGCACCCCGCCCACTCGGAATCGTGGCAGAAAGCGACGCGTTGCGAGAGGTCTTCCGCGCTGCGTCGTGCGGCGGTCCCAAGAGATGTCGCTCACGCTGCGCCCGTACGGACCTGTGCGGGGGTCCTTTCGGGGCCCTCTCGGCTCACCACCGGAACGTACGCATCCGCATCTGTTGGCGCATTCGGGCCGCCCGGGCCCGGCGCGGCTGCACCCGGTCGCGCAGCTCCTTCGCCTCGTTCAGCTCACGGAGAAACTGCGCCCGTCTGCGCCGCCGGTCGGCATCCGACTCGGAAGTCTCGGGCCTCCCGGCAGTTTCGGCAGTTTCGGGAGTCCCAGTAGTTTCGGTCGTCTCGGGACTCCCCGGCGCGAAATTCACTGAGGTCTCGGTGTTTTCGGAGGGTTCAAGATTCTCGGGGAAATCGGCCTGGGCGTCCGCCGAACGGGGCGTCCTGTCCCTCGTGACCATCCACTGGGGCCCGGCCTCGCCTACGCCCGTGCCGCCTACGCCCGCCCCGGCTGCGCCCGTGTCACCCGCGCCCGCGCCGCCTGCGCCCGTGTCACCCGCGCCCGCGCCGCCTGCGCCCGTGTCACCCGCGCCCGCGCCGCCTGCCTTCGACCCGTCCGCGTCCGGGCCATTTCCGCAACGCCTGGCCCGCCGTTCATCCCGGGCGTCGTCGTCCCGCCGATCGTCTCGGTCAGCCATAGGACACACCGCCTCGGGCCGAGGTTCCCGCCCGGTGCGACCGACCGGGCCTACATGACTTACACGGCTTACGCGGCCTACATGGCTTACGTGGCCACTTTCGCCTTTCCCGCCCCTTTCCCCTCTCCTTTCTCTCGTTTTCTCCTCGCAATTTTTCCCCCAATCAGCGGGTTGATGCCAGCGCAGGAGTAGCGCAGGCGCGGCACAGAAGCTGCACAGACCAGGCGCGGAGGAGGCGCGGAGGAGGCGCGGAGGAGGCGCGGAAGCCAGGTCGCCGACCCCTCACCAGGGAGCGACGCCCCTTCTGGCCTCGGTTACTGTCGATGTCATGCGGATTCACGTCGTCGACCACCCCCTGGTCGCGCACAAACTCACCACGCTGCGCGACAAGCGCACCGATTCCCCCACCTTCCGGCGCCTCGCCGACGAGCTGGTCACGCTGCTCGCCTACGAGGCGACCCGTGACGTGCGCACCGAACAGGTCGACATCGAGTCCCCGGTGATCGCGACCACCGGCGTCAAGCTCTCCAGCCCGAAGCCCCTCGTCGTGCCGATCCTGCGCGCCGGGCTCGGCATGCTCGACGGCATGGTCCGGCTGCTGCCCACCGCCGAGGTCGGTTTCCTGGGCATGATCCGCAACGAGGAGACGCTCCAGGCGTCCACGTACGCCACCCGGATGCCCGAAGACCTCTCCGGCCGGCAGGTGTACGTACTCGACCCCATGCTCGCCACCGGCGGCACGCTCGTCGCGGCGATCAAGGAACTGATCTCGCGCGGCGCGGACGACGTCACCGCGATCTGCCTGCTGGCCGCGCCCGAGGGCGTCGAGGTCATGGAGCGGGAGCTCGCGGGCACCCCGGTCACCGTCGTGACTGCCTCGGTGGACCAGCGCCTCGACGAGTCCGGCTACATCGTCCCCGGGCTGGGCGACGCGGGCGACCGGATGTACGGGACCGCCGGCTAGCCGAACCGGATCGCTCACGCATCACGCATGGGGCCGTTCACCGTCGAAGTCGGACGGTGAACGGCCCCGTCCATTTCCCGCCCGCGTTCCGCCCGTGTCTCGTCCGTGCCTCGCCCCCTCCGGCTCCCCGCCACCGGCGATTAGGCTGCCCACATGCGGATCATGGTCGTGACAGCCGGATCGCGGGGCGACGTCGCTCCCTATACCGGGCTTGCCAGGCGTCTGAGCGAGGCGGGCCATGACGTGGCCTTCGCCACGCACCACACCTTCGCCGACATGGTCGGCGCCGCCGGTTTCGACGTGCGTACGGTGCCCGGTGACCCGCAGGAGCTGATACGGGCCCGTACGGCGGGCCGGTCCGAGGCGGAGAGGCAGCGGGTCACCGCCGCGTTCCTGAGCGACCTGGGCGAGGGGGTGGCCGAGGCCGCCGAACAGGGCGCCGATGTGATCCTCTCAAGCCTCGGCCAGGCGCCCCTGAGCTGTCTGGTGGCCGAAGGGCTGGGCCTGCCCAGCATGGGCGTCTACCTCGCGCCGGCCGTACCGAACGACGCCTTCGCCCTGCCGGGAGCCGCCACGAACGGCCCCGGCGGCTCCCTGGGCAACCGGGCCGCGGGCGAGCGCATGCTCGACGGGGCCCACGCCCTCTACGCCGAGGTCCTGCCGCGCCTGGGCAGGCGGCTCCGGCTGCCCGAGTCCGCGGTCGACCGCGCGTGGCGGCGCTGGCAGGGCAAGGAGGGGTGGCCCATCAGCCACGGCGTGAGCCCGGCCGTCCTTCCCCGGCCCGACGACTGGCCGCCGGAGGTCGACATGGCCGGCTACTGGTGGCCCGAACCCGCCCCCGACTGGCAGCCCCCGGAGGAACTGCTCTCCTTCCTGGCAGCCGGCCCGCCGCCCGTCTTCCTCGGCTTCGGCAGCATGGCCCCCGGCCTCGGGGAACGGCTCGGCCCGCTGATCGTGGAGGCAGTGCGCCGGTCGGGCGCCCGCGCGGTCGTCCAGGCCGGCTGGGCCGGTCTGGACGTGGCCGGGGACCAGCTCCTCACGGTCGGGGACGTACCGCACGACTGGCTCTTCCCCCGGACGGCCGCCGTGGTCCACCACATGGGCGCGGGCACCACGGCCGCGGGGCTGCGGGCCGGGGTCCCGACCGTCGCGGTCCCGGTCATGGCCGACCAGCCGTTCTGGGCGGCACGCGTGTACGGGCTGGGGGCCGGACCCGCCCCCGTACCCTTCGGTGAGCTGACCGCCGAGCGCCTGGGCGACGCGATCCGGGCCGCCGTCGGGGAGCCGGGCTACCGCCGCCGCGCCGCCGAACTGGCCCACCAAATCGGCTTGGACGACGGCGCCGGGCGGGTCCTGCGGCGGATCGAGGCCCTGGCCGCCGTCTGACTCCCGACCCCTGACGCCTCGCCGGTCACCGGCTCATCGGCGGCGCGCCCGTCCGTGCGTCGGCCAGTACGTACGCCCGTACGCCCGTACGAGTGCCGTATCAGCGCCGCGTCAGCACTTCTTCGCCGACGACGGCGTCGGCTGGGGCTCGGACAGTGCGGTCAAGCCCTGGTCGGCGTCCTTCTTGGCGGTCAGGCTCTTGAACTCCGAGCCGATGATCAGGTCCACGTCCGCGCCCTTGCGCGCGTCGCTCTTGACCTGCGCGCCCGCCAGTTGGGTGCCGAGCACCTTCAGCGACCCGTCGGCGGCCGCGGGCGCGCCCAGCAGCAGCCCGCTGCTCTTGACCTTCTTGTCGTACTCGGCGGGGGCGTTGCCCACCTTCCCGACCTTGAACCCGCGGCTCTTCAGCTCGTCCGCGGTGGACTTGGCGAGGCCGCCGCGCGGTGTCGCGTTGAGGACGTTGACGGTGATCGCGCCGGGCTTCGGCAGCGCCGCCGCCGGGCGGGCGCGGGGCCGGTCGCCGCTCTTCGCGCAGTCGTCGCTCTTGCCCTGGGCGGCCTGTGCCGTGCTGTTTCCGCCGTTCGCGCCGTTTCCGCCGGTGAAGACGTTGATGAGCTGGAGCGTCCCCCACCCGACGAGGCCGAGCGCGGCTACCGCGCCCGCCACGGCGAGAGCGATCCTGCGGCGGTTTCGGGGGCGGCGCATATGCGGGTAGCGATTGCCCGTGATGCGGTACTTTCCGCCCATGCCGGGAGGGGTGAGCATGCTCATGGCCGCAGCGTAGTGCGGGCCGGTACCGATGCCTACTAAATGATCAATGGGTTGCGTACAGCCCAACCCGAAAGGGCCAATACCGGCCCGCTCCGCCCGTACCCGATAATGCGTCAGGCGTGCCGGGGCCGGATCGGCAGACGGCTCAGCCGAGCTCCAGCACGCGGGCGTGCAGCACCTGGCGCTGCTGGAGCGCGGCGCGCACCGCGCGGTGCAGCCCGTCCTCCAGATACAGGTCGCCCTGCCACTTCACGACGTGGGCGAACAGGTCGCCGTAGAACGTCGAGTCCTCCGCGAGGAGCGTTTCCAGATCCAGCTGGCCCTTGGTGGTCACCAACTGGTCGAGGCGTACCGGCCGAGGAGCGACATCCGCCCACTGGCGGGTGCTCTCCCGGCCGTGGTCGGGGTACGGCCGCCCGTTTCCGATGCGCTTGAAGATCACACGGAAAGCCTACCGGGCGAGCGGCTCCCGGCGCAGCCATGGCGCAAGAGTGCGAAGGCGACAATCAGCCGTATACCAGGAGCGATACCTGCGCCGGGGCGCGTGAGCGAGAGCCCCGGGCCCGCCCCCGAGGACCGCCGACCGCCAACGCTGCCCCCGCGCCCTCCGACGGTGCCCCGCCGGACGCCCCCACGGCTGCCCGCGCCTCCGCGTTTCCGTGTCTCTACGCCGAAGCCGTCCCCCGCGGACCTGTCCGCAGGCACTTCCCTTCGACCCCCTTCGGCTCCCTTCGACTCCCTGCAAAGCCATTCGACACAAACGAGTTAACGCGATCGATGGCGGGCGCGGGCGGAGTGGGCTTCGTTATGCACAGCCTGTGGATCACGAACTGGCGTACGGCAGGACCCGCCCCCCGCGCCCGCGCCGCAGTGCGGGCGCGGCGCGCGTCAGGACTTCTTGGCCTCGGCCGCCTGCTTGGCCTCCTGCTTGAGGGCCTGCTTATGGGCGCGGACCTTGCTCAGCGTCTCGGGCCCGGTGATGTCGGCGGCCGAGCGGTACGCGCCCTCCTCGCCGTACGGGCCCGCCGCCGCCCGCCAGCCCTGTGGCCGTACGCCGAGCTGCTTGCCCAGCAGGGCCAGGAAGATCTGCGCCTTCTGCTTGCCGAAGCCGGGCAGCTCGTTGAGCCTCTTGAGCAGCTCCTTGCCGTTGTCGACGCCGCGCCACACCGCCGCCGCGTCGCCGTCGTAGTGGTCGACCAGGTACTGGCAGAGCTGCTGCACGCGCTTGGCCATGGAGCCCGGGTAGCGGTGCACGGCGGGCTTGGCCTTCAGGAGTTCGGCGAACGCGTCCGGGTCGTACGCGGCGAGCTCGTGGGCGTCCAGGTCGTCGCCGCCCAGCCGCTGGGCGATGGTCAGCGGCCCGGAGAACGCCCATTCCATCGGGACCTGCTGGTCGAGCAGCATCCCGACCAGGGCCGCCAGCGGGCTGCGGCCGAGCAGTTCGTCGGCGTCGGGCTGCTGGGCGATCCGAAGGGTGATGTCCATGGGAATGGCCAGGGCCGCGTATCCGGGCGTCGGAGCCGCTTCCCTGCCTCCTTTCGCGTACCTTGCCCCAGTTTGCATGAAGCCTTATCTGCCGGCAGGCCGCCCGTCGGCCTTTTTCTCGTACACCTCCACCCGCCGTCCCCGTACGACCGTGTCGCTGTGCCGTACGAAGTGGTCGGCGAGGGTGCGGCGCTTGGCGACGTCGCGGCGGGCGGCGCCGGAGGACGGCTTGGCGTCGGTGATCAGCACTATCCGGGAGGACTTCAGGATGGCCGACCGTATGTGCGCGGGGCTGCCCTCCTCGCCCTTGAGGGTGCGCGACTGGAGCGGGGATTCGGTGAGGGCGAGGTCGTTGAGGCCGTGGAAGCGGTCGGGGGAGACCAGCCGGGTGTCTCGGCGGGCGGCCGGTATGAACAGGACGCCGTCGCCCGGCCGGGAGACCGCCGAGACGACCTCCGCCGGCGCGAACACGTCGTCGACGCGGCTCGTCGACGCGCGCAGCCCCGTCTCCACGGGCAGCAGCGCGACCACCGCGATACCGCTCACGGCGGCGATCGGCGCCCAGGGCCGTACGCGCGGCCACCGCGCGTGCACCGCCGTGGCGCCGAACGCCAGCAGCAGGCCGATCATCAGGGCCGCGCCGGTCTGCGCGAAGACCACGTACCGGTCCACGTACACCGGCTTGACCAGCGAGACCAGTATCAGCGCCGCCTGCGGTACGAGCAGCAGCGGCAGGGCCACCGAAGCGGTCGTCGCCGGGCCGGAGCGCGGATGCGGCACGAAGGCGGCGCCCACGGCGACCACCGCCATGGCGAGGAGCCCGATCAGCGTCGCCGGGGTCGGCGGCTTTATCCACGAGACCTGGTCGGCCTGGGAGCGGCTGGCCAGGATCAGCGGCAGCGATCCGAGCACGACGACCGCGGCGGGCAGCGCCCAGGCGCGTACGGTGCGGCGCGCGCCCCGCCGCACCGCGATCGCCACGGTCACGGCGAAGGCCGGCAGCGCGAGCAGCGAGAACCAGTTCAGCTGCGCCGCCACCAGCAGCAGCGCCGCACAGCCCCACCAGTGCCGGCGGCTCCTGCGCTGCAGCGCGGTGACCAGCATCCACGTCGCCCCCGCGACGCACGCCGTGACCAGCGCGTACGAGCGTCCCTCCTGCTGGTACCGCTGGACCACGGGCAGCACGGTGAAGGCGAGCCCCGCCGAGAGGCCCGCCCAGTTCCCGGCGAGCCGGCGGCCGGTCGCCGCGGTGAGCCCGGCGGCGGCGGCCACGCCCAGCACCGAGGGCAGCCGCAGGGTCAGCAGGCTGTCGCCGAATATCTCGAAGAGGGCGTGCATGAACAGGTAGTACAGGCCGTGCACGACGTCCGTGGTGCCGAGCAATCGCACGATGTCGGCGGCGGACCGGTGGGCGACCTGCCAGGTCGCCGCCTCGTCGCGCCACATGCTGTGCTCCCGGCCGACCCCCCACAGGCCGAGCGCCAGCGACAGCAGCGCGGGCACGGCGGGTACGAGCAGGCGGGCGAAGGGGCGTACGAGGGCGGGTCCGGCGAGGGGGCCGGGGCCCGGCGCGAGGGGCGTGTGGTGCGTGGTGGCAGCAGTGTGCGCCGATGCGTCGGGAGAGGCCATGGGAGACGACTATACGTAGCGTGTATACGCACAGACGTGTGACGGGTGTATGTCCGATGTCCGTAGCGCCTCGCGGAAACCTCTTCGCGCTCTCAGGCCACCGGAGCGTTGTCGTCGAGGTTCGCGATGCGCTGCCGCACGGCTTGCAGCGCGCCTTCCTTGCTGCCGGGCACGCGGGTGCGCAGGTCGATCAGTTCGGGGCCCAGCGCCCGTACGGCCCTCGGGTCGACGACCTGCTGCCAGCAGTGGTGGGCGCGGTCGGCGGCGGCCTGGACCTCCGGGTGGGTCTCCGGCTGCCCGGCGTTCATGCGCTGCGTGGCCGCGTGCATCCACAGCCCGCACGCCTTGGCGGGCTCCTCGGCCAGGCGCGCGAGGTCGGCTCGTACCTCGGTCCAGTGGATGACGTCGAGCGAGCCGGGGCCGTGGGCCCGCCAGGCTTCCTGCTCCCACGCGGCGGCCATCGCGGCGGCCTCGCTGTGCCGGCCGGCGTGGGCGGCTTCGAGTATGGCCGGATGTGGATCAGGGTGGGGCTCGGGGTGGGGCTCGGGGCGCGGCGCGGGATGAGGCTGGTGGGGCTGGGGCTGGGACTGATGGGGCTGGGGCTCGGGGCGCGGCCGGGGGACCGGGTCGGGGGCCGGCCCGGAGACCGGTCCGGAGGACGACGCGGGGACCGGTCCGGATGACGGCTCGGGCGTGTGCTCCGGGCGCGGCTCCGAATGCGGCTCCGGGTGCGGACGAGGAGCGGACTCCGGGGCCGAGGCAGGGTCCGGACCCGGCGCGGGCGCCGGGATGTCGAGCCGCCGGCCAGGGTCCGGCGCGGGCTCCGGATGCCGCGGTATCGGCTCGGAACCGGCGGGCTCCGGGGCCGTGTACGCGTGCGGGGTGCTGGCGAGGAGGTAGCCGGGGCCCGAGGCGAGCCCGGCGTGGTTCGCCGCCTCGTGGTGCAGCTGTTCCACCGGCGGGCGCTCGGGTCTCGTACGCAGCAGCGTGGCGAGGGCCTGGCTGTAGGCGGGCACCGGGCGGTCGCGGCGGCGGGCGGGCGGCGGGGCGACGGTGCCGTACAGCGCGTACGGGCCGGACAGGAAGCCCGGCTTGTCGGTCAGCCGCTGCCAGACGGCCTCGTCGGCGACCAGGTCCGCGAGCACGGTGGTGCTGCCCGGCGGCCGGTCGCGCAGTTCGGCCGTGAGCCAGTGCCAGGGCAGCGCGGTGTAGCGCACGGTACTCGCGGTCGTACGGGCCAACGCGAGGTGCGGCAACTGCTGTTTGCGGTCGAGCTGGAGGTGGCCGGCCAGGTAGAGGAGGAGCGGTCCGGGCGCGGCGGCGGCCGTCCGCAGGTGGGTGAGGACGGTGTTCGGGGCGTCGGGGCTGACGAGCTGGACGACGGACGCGAAGGGCGTGCCGAGCAGCACGGTGGGCGGTACGGCCGCGAGTTGGTGCAGCGCGGCGGTGGCGTCCATGGGCTGTTTCGAGGGGGGTACCGCGGCCATCAGCAGCCCGTACCCGTGCTCTTCGCTCCCGGCCCGGTCGTTCACCATGCGAGCACCGTATCCGTTCGAACCCGGTCATCGGGTAGGACGTGGGTAATGGTTTATGGGGCGCCGACCGCCGATATGCGGGCCGTACGGGCTCGGCGGCCGCGCCCGTCACGACGCCGACCGCCCCGTCCGTACCAGCTCGGCTGCCCCGCCCGTACCGGCTCAGGCGTCCGCCCCGTCTGTCTCGTTCGCTCCGTTCGACCCGCTGCTGCTACCGCCACCGCCGCCGCCGCTGACGGCACTGGCCGCGAGCCCGGCGAGTACGGTGCGCAGCCACTGGTGGGCCGGGTCGGCGTCGACGCGCAGGTGCCAGGCCATTTCGATGGTGATCGGGGGCAGCGACAGCGGGATGTTCCAGACGACGAGGGGCATGAACCGGGCGGCGCGGGCGGCGAAGGCCGAGGGGACCAGGGCCAGGGCGTCGGTCTCCAGGGCGAGGAAGCAGGCCGCGCTGTGGGTGGGCACGGTCGCCAGGACGTCGCGGCGCAGGCCGAGTTCGCGCAGCCGGTCGTCGACGACGCTCTTGGCCCGGCCGCGGCGGGAGACCGTGATGTGGGGGACGGCGGCGAACCGGTCCACGGTCAGCGGCTCGCGCGCGTACGGCGCGTGGGCGCGGGCGGCGGCTACGTAGTGGTGGTGGAGGACGAACTCGCTGCGGACGTCGTGCGGCAGTTCGTGCATCGAGCCGATGTCGAGGTCGACGCTGTCGCGCAGGTCGGCGGGGTCCTCGTCGCCCTCGGGGAGGACGCGCAGCCGCACGCCGGGGGCCTCGCGTACGACGTGCGAGGTCAGCGCGGCGCCGAGCACGACGGCCAGCCCGTCGTTGGTACGGATGGTGAACTCCCGCCGCATGGTGGCGATGTCGACGGGGCGCGGCGGGTGCAGCGCGGCCAGGGCCTGGCCCAGCGCGGCCTCGACCTGCGGCTGGAGTGCGCGGGCGCGCGGGGTGAGGACGAGGCCGCGGCCGGACGGTACGAGCAGCGGGTCGCCCACCACGCGGCGCAGCCGGCCCAGGGTGCGGCTCATCGCGGAGGCGGAGACGTTCATCTCGGCGGCGGCTCCGGTCACGCTGCTCTCGCGGAGCAGGGCGTCCAGGGCCGGCAGGAGATTCATGTCGGGTAGTTGCATGGGGAGCAATGGTAGGCAGCCGTAGGCCGCTGACCAGCGCTCTTAGGGATGCATGGCGCGCAACGCTGGCTTGCTGATTCGGACCTTGTGGTTCATGGTCCCGGCTTCGACGATGAAGGGAATTCAAGGAAGAGACGGGACCTGATGATTCACGCACAGCATCGCAACACCGCTCTCCTGGTGGCGGGCTGCTTCTTCATGGAGAACCTGGACGGCACCATCGTGGCGACCGCCGCCCCCCGGATGGGGGCCTCGCTCGGCGTCGTGCCGACGGCGATCAGCCTGGTCATCACCGCCTACCTGCTGACGCTGGCCGTGCTGATACCGCTCAGCGGCTGGCTGACCGCCCGGTTCGGGGCGCGGCGCGTCTTCCTGACGGCCATCACCGTCTTCACCCTCGCCTCCCTCGCCTGCGCCGTCGCCACCGACCTCGGCGTGCTGGTCGCCATGCGGGTGCTCCAGGGCGCCGGCGGCGCGATGATGGTGCCGGTCGGCCGGCTGATGGTGGTCGCCAAGGCCGAGAAGCCGGACCTCCCGCGCGTGATGGCGTACATCACCTGGCCCGGCCTGGTCGCGCCCGTCATCGCGCCGCTGATCGGCGGGCTGATCACCACATACGCGAACTGGCGCTGGATGTTCCTCATCAACATCCCCCTCGGCGTCGTCGCCTTCGTCGTCGCCCGGCGGCTGATCGAGGCCGCGCCCGCCACGCCCGCCGGGACCGCCCCGCCGCGCCTGGACTGGCTGGGCGTCGCCCTGACCTCGACCGGGCTCGGGGCGCTGACCTGGACCGCCCACCTGCTGTCCGAGACCTCCGCCGGCATCGGCTCGGTGCTCGTCACCGGCGGGGCCGCGGTGCTGCTGCTCGGCGCGGCCGTGTGGCATCTGCTGCGGAGCGACAACCCGCTGGTGGACCTGAGCACACTGAAGATCAAGACGTTCCGGGCCTCGGTGTCCGGCGGCTCGACGTTCTGGATCGCCGTGGGCTCGGTGCCGTTCCTGCTGCCGCTGCTGTTCCAGGAGGCGCTGGGCTGGAGCGCGGTGAAGTCCGGCGTGGTGGTGCTGTTCGTCTTCATCGGCAACATCGGGATCAAGCCCGCGACGACGCCGCTCCTCAAGCGGTACGGCTTCCGCCCGCTGCTGCTGGCCGCCGGGTTCGGGCTCGGGGCCGCGATGGTGGCGTCCGCGTTCATCACCGGCGCGATGCCGATCGCGGTCATCGCCGCCATCGCGCTGATCAGCGGCGTGGCCCGGTCGCTGGGGCTCACCGCGTACTCCACCATCGCCTTCAGCGACATACCGCCGGAGCGCCTGCGGCACGCCAACACGCTCCTGGCGACCGCCCAGCAGATGGGGGCGGGCCTCGGCGTGGCCGCCGCCACGGTCGCCCTCCGGGCCGGCGGCCCCATCGGCGACTGGCTCCCCGGCCGCCCGACGGCCACCACCGCGTACGGCGTGGCCTTCTGCCTGCTCGCGCTCGTGTGCGTGGGCACGGTGGCGGGAGCGCTGCGGCTGCACCCGACGGCGGGGGACGCGGTACGGGGGCCGGTTGCGGCCCGCAGGTGAGACGGGTCGCGGACAGCGGCCTGCGGGGTTCAGCACAACCGTCGGGCCAGCCGGGTCTGGAGGGCGCACAGTGCGTGGAGGAGCAGCAGGTTGCCGGCCCAGACGGCGGCGCCGACGGTCGCGTGCGCGGCCCAGGCCCCGACCAGGGTGGGCCCACCCCATGTGGCGTGGAACATCGGGTCCGCGGTGAACGGGTGGCCGATGGCGGCGATGGAATCGGGCCGCAGCGGATACAGGAACCCGAAGTAGACCGAGTAGGCGCACAGCGCGACCAGCAGGAAGGACACCAGCGCGGGCAGCAGCGACAGCAGGGCGTACCCGAACACGCGGCGCGCCTTCGGCCGCTGTGCCCCTTCGGCGGCCGCCGCTCCGGCCCTCGCCCCGGCCGGTGCTTCTTGGCCTTCCGCCGCCCTGGCCCGCGCCCTCTGGACATCCGCCATCCCGGCCAGCGCCCGTTGCCAGCCCGCCGCCGCCCGAGCCGCGCCCACCAGCGCGGCCGGTGCCGCCGCGGTGGCCAGGGGCAGCCACAGCGCGCCGCGCACGAGGGGGCGCCCGATCCAGCGGAGCGCCGTCGGCGCCATGCCTCGTGCAGGCCGGCGGCCGGTATCCGCCTCGCGGGCGGGGGACGCGCTCGGGGACTGCGTGATGACGGTCAAGGCTGACCACTCCTGGCGGTATCGCTGCTGGTCAAGGACGTCTTCACGCTACGGCGGGAGGGCCCGGAGGGAGTCCCGCCACGGGGGTGAATCCGAGGTGATACCCAGGTATGACACGCGGGCGAGGTGTTCCCGTCGGCAGGCGGGTGCTCGGAAACCAGATGCGGCTCGCGGGACGGCGCGCCTAGAGTGAATGACATGTCTACGCCCCGCATTTCCTAGCTCAGGACACACGCTTCCCCGCCACCCGTGTGTCCTTGAGCTTCTCCGGAGCGTAATTACATGATCACCGTTCGCGGTGTCGACGTCCGCGTCGGCGCCCGTCTTCTGCTGTCCGACGTTTCCTTCCACATCGCCCCCGGCGACCGCATCGGCCTGGTCGGCCGTAACGGCGCGGGCAAGACCAGCCTGCTGGAGACCCTCGCCGGGCACGCCCGGCCGGCCGCCGGGACCGTGACCCGCCTCGGTCACCTCGGCTATCTGCCGCAGGACTCCCGCGCGGCCGACCCCGCCGCCTCCGTCACCGACCGCATCCTGTCGGCGCGCGGCCTGGACCGCGCGGTACGGGGGCTGCGGGCCGCCGAGTCGGCGATGGGCGAGGCCGTGGCCCCCGGCGCCGTGGAGCGGGCGATGGGCGTGTACGCGCGTGCCGAGGCCGAGTTCCAGGCCCGGGGCGGGTACGCGGCCGAGGCCGAGGCGGCGCGTATCGCCGCCGGGGTGGGGCTGCCGAACCGCGTCATGCACCGGCCGGTCGGCGACCTCTCCGGCGGTCAGCGCCGCCGCGTCGAACTGGCCCGCATCCTCTTCGCCGACCACGACACGCTGCTGCTGGACGAGCCCACCAACCACCTCGACGCCGACTCCGTCGGCTGGCTCCGCACCTTCCTGACGGGCCACCGGGGAGGGTTCGTGGTGATCAGCCACGACACGGGGCTGATCGCCGACACCGCCAACCGGGTCTTCCACGTCGACCCGGCGCGCGCCGCGATCGACGTGTACAACACCGGCTGGCGCGGCTATCTCGCCCAGCGCGACGCCGACGAGCGCCGCCGCACCCGCGAGCGCGCCAACGCCGAGCGCAAGGCGGCGGCGCTGCACACCCAGGCCGACAAGATGCGTTCGCACGTGTCGACGGCGGTCGCGGCGAAGAACATGGCCCGCCGCGCCGACCGTATGCTCGCCGGCCTCGAACCCGCCCGCCGCACCGAGAGGACCGCCCGCATCCGCCTCCCCGAGCCCGCGCCGTGCGGCCGGCTGCCGCTCGCCGCGGTCAGCCTCGCCAAGGCGTACGGCGACCAGCCGGTGCTCACCGGCGTGGACCTGGCGCTCGACCGCGGCAGCCGGCTCGTCGTCCTCGGGTTCAACGGCGCGGGGAAGACCACCCTGCTGCGGCTGCTGGCCGGGCGCGAGCGGCCCGACTCGGGCCGGATCGTGCCGGGACACGGGCTGCGGCTGGGCTACTTCGCGCAGGAGCACGACACGCTCGACCCCGCCCGTACGGTCCGCGAGAACCTCGCCGACGCCGCGCCGCACCTGACCGACGGCGAGGCCCGGCACGTACTCGGCTCGTTCCTCTTCACCGGGGACGACGCCGACAAGCCGGCCCGGGTGCTCTCCGGCGGCGAGAAGACCCGGCTCGCGCTGGCGGGGCTGGTGCACTCCGGCGCGAACGTGCTGCTCCTGGACGAGCCCACGAACAACCTCGACCTGGCCTCGCGCGGCGAGGTCCTGGCGGCGGTCGGCTCGTACCCCGGCGCGATCGTGATGGTCACGCACGACGAGGGCGCGATCGAGGCGCTGCGCCCGGACCGGGTCCTGCTGCTGCCGGACGGCACGGAGGACCTGTGGAGCGAGGAGTACGCGGAGTTGGTGTCGCTGGAGTGAGGAGGCGGGGGATGCGGAGGACCGTGGCCCGTAAGCCCGTAGTCGCGGCCCCCGCTCAACCGCTCAACCGCTCCTACGGACGCTTACGACGGGCCTCGATGAGAAAGCGCGTGGTGTACGCGACGAAGGGGCCGTCGTCCTGGATCAGCCCGTGCAGTTCGAGCAGCCGGTCCCGGTACTGCCCGACGGTGAATCCGGGGACCATCCAGATCACCTTCCGCAGGAAGTAGATCACCGCGCCGATGTCGTGGAACTCGGTCCGCAGGGACTCGCAGCGCAGGTCGACGACGTCCAGCCCGGCGGCCTCGGCCGCCTGGCGGGCGTCGTCGGGGTGGCGGGTGCGCCGTACGTGCTCGGGCTGCGGCCCGAGGAAGTACTCGACGAGTTCGAAGACGCTGGCCGGGCCGACCTGCTGGGAGAAGTACGTGCCGCCGGGCCGCAGCACGCGGGCGATCTCCTCCCACCACACGGTGACCGGGTGCCTGCTGACGACGAGGTCGAAGGCTCCGTCGGCGAACGGCAGCGGCGGCTCGTCCTCGTCGGCGACGACGGCCGCGCCGCGCGGGTGCAGCAGCGCGGTCGCCTTGGCGACGTTCGGCGGCCAGGACTCCGTGGCCACCATCAGGGCGGGCAGCTCCGGGACTCCGGCGAGCACCTCGCCGCCGCCCGTCTGGACGTCGAGCGCGGCACTCGCCCGCGCCAGCCGCTCGCCCATCGCGCGCTGGTACCCCCAGGAGGGGCGCTGCTCGGTGGCGCGGCCGTCGAGCCAGGAGAAGTCCCAGCCGTCGACGGATACGGAGTCGGCTTCGGCGACGAGTTCTTCGAAGGCGCGGGGCATGGACCGAGCATCACAACAAATGGGCGGATATGCCAATGAATTAGCCCAGTCCCCGCAAGACCCAGTCCCCGCAAGGCCCAGTCCCCGCAAGACGGGAAGGGGACGTCAGCGCCGGGCCGCCGCCCGTACGGTGTGCCGCAGCAGCAGCGCCGTGGTCACCGGTCCCACTCCGCCGGGTACGGGCGTGAGGGCGCCCGCGCGGCCGGCGACGGAGGCGGCGTCCACGTCGCCGGTCAGCCCGCCGTCCTCGGTGGGATTGGTGCCGACGTCCACGACCACGGCCCCGGTCCGTACGTGCTCGGCCCCGATCAGCCCGGCCCGGCCCACCGCGGCCACGACCACGTCGGCGGCGGAGGTGACGGCCGCGAGGTCCTTGGTGCGCGAGTGGCAGACCGTGACCGTGGCGTTCCTGTCCAGGAGCAGATGCGCGACGGGCTTGCCGACGACGTTCGAGCGGCCGACGACCGCTACGTGCCGGCCGGTCAGCTCGACGCGGTGGTGGTCCAGGATCCGTACGACGGCCTCGGCGGTCGCCGGGGCGAACGCGGGCAGCCCGGCGGCCAGCCGCCCCAGGGAGAGCGGATTGGCGCCGTCCACGTCCTTCTCGAACGCGATGGCCCCGGCCAGCTCCTCCAGCGCGGCCCCGTCCGGCAGCGGCGTCTGGAGGATGACGCCGTGCACGCCCGCGTCGGCGGACAGCTCGGCCAGCTTCGCCCGGATGGCGTCGGGAGCGGCGTCCTCGCCGAGGTCCACGACGTCGCAGCCGATGCCGGCCTTCGCGGCGGCCCTGGCGATGGACCGTACGTACCAGGCGCTGGACTCGTCGGCCGTCGCGACGACGACGGCGAGCTGCGGCGGCGTACCGGCGGCGGTGAGGGCGGCGGCCTCGGCTGCGGCTTCGTCGCGGATGGCGGCCGCGAGTGCCTTGCCGGGCAGGGGAGTTGTGGTCACTTGGAGATCTCCTCGCCGGTCCGGGGTGCTGCGGTCACTCGGCCATTTCCTCGCTGGCCAGGGGGTGCTGCGGTCACTTGGCGATCTCCTGGCGTACGGCGGCCGTTACCTGCTCGGCGCGGGCGGCGACGGCGTCGACTCGGTCGGTTTCGGCGGTCAGTTCGGCGCGTACCCGCTCGTCCTTGATGCCGCCGAGGTTGATCTCCACGTTCACGCGGGCGGTGGTCGCGGCGGCGCGGGCGGCCTCGGCGGCGGCCGCGACATCGGTGACGACATTGCGATTGCCGACCGGCAGCAACTCCTCGGCGAACCCGACGACGTCCGCCGCCACGGAAATCACGGCGGCCGGCGCCCGCCCCGCGCCGACCAGCGCCTCGGCGATCGCGGCCGAACGCGCGGCCTTCGCCTGGTCGCCGTCCCTCGGCAGCTTGTACGCGTCGGTGACCGCCGTGAACGCCGCGGCGTCCTCCTCCGCCAGCCGCAGCGCCCTCTCCCGCAACTCGTCGGTCCCGGCGGTGACCCGCCCGATGACGGCGGCGTGCGCGGCGTACTTCTCCCCCGTGCTGTAACGGGCCACCATGCCCAGCAGCGCCGCGGCCTGCGCGGCGTGCAGCGCCGCGACCGCACCCCCACCGGGCGCGGGCACCCGCCCGGCGAGCTGTTCCAGAAATCCGCTGATCGTCTCGTCGCGCATGAACGCTCGTCCTTCGGTAGGGGCGGGCACTTCGGTACGGGGAATCCACAACACGCCTCGAAATCGTCCCACGCACGCGCGTCAGCATTCGCCGCCGGCGATTGCCCAGCCCCGGTGCGTCCAGGCGGCGCCTATGCGGCGTGCGGGGTGAAGGCGACGGTGGAGATGTCGCCGTCGAGGGCGATGTTCAGCGACGCGTCCAGTGCCTTCGCGAGCCGCGCCAGCAAGGGGAGCGTCGGGACGGTCCCGCCGAGTTCGAGCTTGGAGATCTGGGGCTGGGTCATGTGGGCCCGATCGGCCAGTTCGGCCTGGGAGATGCCCAGTTGGACGCGCTGGTCGTGGACGGCCTGTCCGAGGTCGAACGCCAGGCGGATCTCCGTCCGCGCGGCTTCGACCTCGGGGGATTCCACGTACCCCTCGGCGATCTTGCGCTCCCGCGCCAACTTCCACTGTGTGTGGCTCAACAGCCGCCCCCATCCATGGCGTTATGCGTGAACACGCCGCACGCGGTTCTTCGGCGTGGCCGCGCCACGGCCTGACTGGCCGCAACTGTCGCAACCGTCGCAACTGTCGTGGCTGGTCATAGTTGGTCGTAGTTGGCCGTAGCTGGTCGTAGGGGAATTCGGCGAAAGCAACAAGAAAGGCAAGGAGGAAAACCCACCCCTTGCCACTCTCAACATATAGCGCACTGGGGGGCTTGCGGCAAGGCCCCGGGGGTGGGGCAGAATCCCCGGACCGAGGACGGAACTTCACTAAATGGGGGATTCGAGAAGTGCGCATTTTGTTGTCGGTTTATGGGGTGTGTGGTGGCGTCGAGGGGGCGGTGGCATGAGCTCCCCGACCACCAAGGCGACCAGGCCCGCCGAGGCGACCAGGCCCGCCGAGGCCACCAGGTCCGCCGAGGCGACCAGGCCCGCCGAAGCCATCAGGTCCACCAAGGCCACCAGCGCCTTCGACCTTCCCGACCACCTCTCCGCCAAGGCGGACCCGTCGCTGATCGACGGCGACGAGCGGCACTTCGCGGCCATGGCGGAGAGCCTTGAGGAGACGATCGCCGAACTCTCCGACCGGCTCGCGGACGCGCGCAGAGCGCCCGGCGGCATCGGGCGGGCGGCGATGGACCGGGACGCGGAGGTGCACCGGCTGACGGGGCGGCTGCGGGCCCTGCGCCGGTTCGGGCTGGACCTGTGCCTGGGGCACATCGTCCCCGCGGACAGCCCCGAGCCCGTGTACATCGGGCGGCTCGGCCTCACCGACAGCACGGGGCGGCTGCTGCTGCTCGACTGGCGTTCGCCCGCGGCCGAGCCGTTCTTCGCCGCCACGCACGCCAACCCGCTCGGGCTGGCGAGCCGTCGCCGGTACCGCTGGACCCGCGGCCGTATCAGCGACTACTGGGACGAGGTCTTCACCGCCGACGGGCTCCAGGGGCACGCCGCGCTCGACGACCAGTCCGCGTTCATCGCGAGCCTGGGCGGCAACCGGTCGGACCGGATGCGCGATGTGCTCGCCACCATCCAGGCCGACCAGGACGCCATCATCCGGGCGGGTTCCCGCGGCGCCCTCGTCGTCGACGGCGGCCCTGGTACGGGCAAGACCGTCGTCGCCCTGCACCGCGCCGCCCACCTCCTCTACTCCGACCCGCGCCTCGGCCACCGGCGGGGCGGCGTGCTGTTCGTCGGGCCCAGCCGCCCGTACCTGGCCTACGTCTCCGACGTCCTGCCCAGCCTCGGCGAGGAGGGCGTACAGACCTGCGTCCTGCGCGACCTCGTCGCCGAGGGGGCCGCGGCCGCGGTCGAGGCCGATCCGGCCGTCGCCGTTCTGAAGTCCTCCGCGGGCCTGGTGAAGGCGATCGAACCGGCCGTCGGCATCTACGAGGAGCCGCCCGCCGAGGGGATGACCGTCTCCAGCCACTGGTCCGACATCTGGCTGAGCGCCGGCGACTGGGCCGCCGCCTTCGACGCGGTGGAACCGGGCACCCCGCACAACGAGGCCCGCGACCAGATCCTGGAGGCGCTGCTCACGATCCTGATCGACAAGGACGACAGCGTCGACCAGGACAGCGTCGATCAGGGCAGCGTCGACGAAGACCGCGCCGACGAGGAGGACGGTGGCGGCAGTGGCGGGGCGCCCACCCCCGACATGCTGCGGAGGTCCCTGCGCCAGGACCGGGACCTGATCAGGACCCTCAACCGCGCCTGGCCGATGATCGACGCGAACGACCTCGTCGGCGACCTCTGGACCGTACCCGCCTACCTGCGCAAATGCGCCCCCTGGCTCACCCCCGAGGAGATACGGGCGCTCCAGCGCGCCGACGCCCAGGCGTGGACGGCGTCCGACCTGCCGCTCCTGGACGCGGCCCGGCAGCGGCTCGGCGACCCGGAGGCGTCGGTGCGCAAGCGCCGGCGCGAGGCCGCCGTCGCCGCCGAACGCGAGCGCAGGGCCGACGTCATCGCGCACATCCTGGAGGACAGCGACATCGACGAGAGCCAGGGCGCGGTGGGCATGCTGCGCGGGCGGGACATCCAGGACACCCTCATCGACGAGGACGCGCTCGACAGCCCCGAACCGGACCTGCTCGCCGGACCGTTCGCGCACATCATCGTGGACGAGGCGCAGGAGCTGACCGACGCCGAGTGGCAGATGCTGCTGCGGCGCTGCCCCTCCCGCAGCTTCACCATCGTCGGCGACCGCGCCCAGGCCAGGCACGGTTTCACGGAGCCGTGGCGGGAACGGCTGGAACGGGCCGGGCTCGACCGGATCACCGTGGCGTCCCTGGGCATCAACTACCGCACCCCGGAAGAGGTCATGACGGAAGCCGAGCCGGCGATCCGCGCCGTCCTCCCGGACGCCAACGTGCCGGCCTCCATCCGCAGCAGCGGCGTCCCCGTGGTCCACGGGTCCGTCGCCGACCTGGACTCGGTGCTCGACACCTGGCTCGCCGAACACGCCGACGGCGAAGGGATCGCCTGCGTCATCGGCCGCCCCGAACTCCGGCCGCTTCAGGCGTCATCCCGCGTCCGGTCGCTCACCCCCGAGCTGTCGAAGGGGCTTGAGTTCGATCTCGTCGTCCTCATCGACCCGGAGGGGTTCGGCGACGGCATCGAAGGGGCCGTCGACCGCTATGTCGCGATGACCCGCGCGACCCAGCGGCTCGTCATCCTCACCAGCGACTGACGGCGGTACGCCCGGACGGTCACCGCGCCCGGCTCTGCTCCGCGCAGGCCGCCAGGACCGGCAGCGCCTTCTCCAGCCTCCCGTCCGCGTCGGCGAAGGGCAGCCGCAGGTGGTGGCGGAAGCCGTCCACGGCGGAGAAGGCGGGGCCGGGAACGATGAACACCCCTGCCCTGCGGGCGAGTTGAGCCGTGGCCTCGGTGTCGGCGCCGGGGATCTCCACCCACAGGGCGGAGCCCCCGGCCGGGCGTTCCCAGCGCCAGTGGGGGACCCGCGCCCGTAGCAGCCGCTCGGTCTCCGTCAGCCGGTCGCGCAGCCGGGCGCGGCGCAGGGCGCGGGCCTCGGGGAGCCGCTGGAGGAGCTGTACGGCCACGAGCTGCTCCACGACCGGGCAGGCCAGGTCCACGGATTTCTTGATCTCGGCGAGCCGGGCGATGACGGTGGGGGTCGCGCGTACCCAGCCGAGCCGGAGGCCGCCCCAGAACAGCTTGGACAGGGTGCCGACGGTCGCGGCGCCGGCGGGCGGCAGCCGGCCGGCGAGGGAGCCGGGCGCGGAGTCGTCGCGCAGGTCGAGTTCCGCGTAGGAGTTGTCCTCCACGATGTACAGGCCGTGCTCGGCCAGCACGCCCGCCCACGCCTGCCGGGTACGCGCGTCCAGGGCCCGGCCGGTGGGGTTGTGCACCGCCGGCTGTACGTAGAACAGCCGGGGGCGGATGTGGCCGACGAGGCGGCCGAGGGCGGCGGGTTCGGTGGCCGCCGTCAGCGGGATGAGCCGGGCCCCGCGCGCCCGCAGCGCCTCCAGGGCCCCGCGGTACGTCGGGTCCTCCACGAGCACGCTGTCACCGGGCTGCACCAGCCCCTGCGTGATCAGCCATACGGCCTGCTGGGAACCGGCCGTGACCAGGATCTGGTCCGCCGTGGTCGGCAGGCCCGCGTCCCGGTGGTACCCGGCGATCGCCTCGCGCAGCGCCGGCAGCCCGTACGGCAGATAGCCGTCGTCCAGCAGCGCCGCCGCGAGGTCCCGGGCGGGCAGGCCGCGTACGGCGTCGGCCACCGCGGGCAGGCCGTCCAGCGCCCCGCTGGACAGGTCGATGCCGCCGTCCCGGGCCCCGAACCCGGCGAGCCGCCCCTCGCTCGCGGGCGCGTCGGCCGCGCCCGCGCCGCGCAGCCGCGACCCGCTGCCCTGCCGGCTCTCCAGCCAGCCCTCGGCCTCCAGCTGCCCGTACGCGGCCGTCACCGTGGAACGGCTGACGCCGAGCGCCGCCGCCAGGACGCGCTGCGCGGGCAGGACGGTGCCGGCCGGCACGTCGCCGCGCTGGGCCAGTTCGCGCAGCGCGTCCGCGAGGAGGCGCGGCAGCGCTTCCGTGCCGCCTTTGGTCCATCCGGTGAGCAGCCGCGACAGCCGGGTGGGAGGGATACGGTCCATGCCCGACATCATCGCTGGCTCCGCATCGCGTATCCCTGCATATCCGTTTCCGGGGCCATCTGCGCGTCCACCTGCGCGTCCGTCTCCGGGGCCTTCTCCGCGTCCGTCTGTGCGTCCATCCACGCGTCCATCTGCGCGTCCGTCTGCGTGTCCCTCTACGCGTCCGTCTGCGCGCTCCAGGCCAATTCGCCCGAAGTGGTCTTGGGCGGCGGTCCGCGGCCGGTCGATGATCGGAGCATCGACCGGCCCTTCACCGGCCGTCGACCGTCCGTTCAAAGGAGAAGGACATGGCGAGCGTGGTGCTGCTCGGGACGCTGGACACCAAAGGCGCGGAGTACGCGTGGCTGGCCGAGCGGCTCCGTCGGGCGGGCTGCGAGGTCGTGGTCGTCGACGCCGGAGTGATGCCGCTGCCCGAGGGCGCGTTCCCCGGTGACGTCGACGCCGCCACGGTCGCGAGCGCCGGCGGACACGACGTGACGGCGCTGCGTACGGGCGGGGACCGCGGCGCGGCGGTACGGGCCATGGCCGAGGGCGCCGACCGGGTGATCGCCAAGTTGCACCGGCAGGGCCGGCTGCACGCGGTGCTGGCCGTGGCGGGCAGCGGCGGTTCGTTCATCGCCGCGCGGGCCATGCAGTCGCTGCCGATCGGGGTGCCGAAGCTGCTGGTGTCCACGATGGCCGCCGGGGACGTCGGCCCGTACGTGGGCAGCAGCGACATCACCCTGATGTACAGCGTGGTCGACGTCGCGGGCATCAACACCGTCTCCCGGCTGGTCCTGGGCAACGCGGTCGCCGCCGCCGCCGGGATGGCCCGCTCGTACGAGCTGAGCCTGAGCGCACCGCCGGCGCCGGGGCGCGAACTGATCGCCGCCAGCATGTTCGGCATCACCACGCCCGCCGTCGACGCCGCCCGCGCCCGGCTGGACGCGCTCGGCTACGAGGTGCTGGTCTTCCACGCCACCGGCTCGGGCGGTCGGGCGCTGGAGAAACTGGCGGCGGGCGGGTTCCTCGCCGGCGTCCTCGACCTGACCACCACCGAACTCGCCGACGAACTGGTCGGCGGCGTCCTCAGCGCCGGACCCGACCGCCTCACCGCGGCCGGGCGCGCGGGCGTACCGCAGGTGGTGGCGCCCGGCGCGCTGGACGCCGTCAACTTCGGCCCCGCGGACACCGTCCCGCCGCGCTTCGCCGACCGCCGCCTCCTGGTGCACAACCCCACCGTCACCCTCATGCGCACCACGGCCGAGGAGATGGCCGCGCTGGGCGACACCATCGGCCGGAAGCTGGCCGGGGCGCACGGACCGGCGGCGGTCCTGTGGCCGCTTGGCGGCGTCTCGGCGGTGGACGCCGAGGGCGGCCCGTTCCACGATCCGGCCGCCGACGAGGCGGGGCTCGACGCGCTGCGCGGGGCCATCGGGGGGAGCGCGGTGGAGCTGCGGGAGGTGGACGCGCACCTCAACGACGCCTCGTTCGCGGTGGCCGCCGCGGAGCTGCTGGACCGGATGATCGGGGAGCGGCGGGAGGCGGAGGCTGGCAATACGACGCAGCCTTGAGAGGCCGATGGGCGAAGGCCGAAGGTCGTAGAGCGTAGGCCTGCGGCCATAGGTCCAGAAGCAGCACGACACACAGCACGACGCAGTACCGATGGCAGCACCGATGGAGGACCCCACCATGGACCGCACTACAGCCCTGGCCCGTCTGACCGGCCAGGTGAGCGCCGGCCGAGCCGTCATCGGCGCGGGCGCGGGCACCGGACTGTCCGCGAAGTGCGCGGAGGCCGGCGGCGTCGACCTGCTGATCATCTACAACTCCGGCCGGTACCGGATGGCGGGCCGCGGCTCCCTCGCGGGCCTGCTGCCCTACGGGGACGCCAACGCCATCGTGCTGGACATGGCGGGCGAGGTGCTGCCGGTCGTACGGGACGTACCCGTACTCGCCGGGGTCTGCGGCACCGACCCCTTCCGGATCATGGGGAACTTCCTGGACCAGCTGAAGGCCGTCGGCTTCGCGGGCGTACAGAACTTTCCGACCGTCGGCCTCTACGACGGCAAGTTCCGCGAGAACCTGGAGGAGACGGGGATGGGCTTCGGCCTGGAGATCGACATGATCCGCCAGGCGCACGAACGCGAACTGCTCACCGCCCCCTATGTCTTCGACGCCGACCAGGCGGCCGAGATGGCGCGGGCGGGCGCGGACGTCCTCGTACCGCATGTGGGGCTGACGACGAAGGGTTCCATCGGCGCGGCGACGGCCCTGACGCTCGATCAGGCTGCGGTCGCCGTACAGGAGATGCACGACGCGGCGAAGCGGGTCAACCCCGACATCATCGTGCTCTGCCACGGCGGCCCGATCGCGGAGCCCGAGGACGCGCGTTACGTCCTGGACCACACGTCGGGGATCGCGGGCTTCTTCGGCGCCTCGTCCATGGAGCGCCTCCCCACGGAGCGCGCCATCACGGACCAGGCGCGCGCCTTCAAGTCGCTGGCGCTGTAGCCGGCATGACTGCCAACCGTGCTGCTGCCGCTGCTGCCGCTGCCGCCGCTGAGGCCGATCCCGATTCCTGGTCCGGCATGCCCCCGCTGCACGCGGACCTGCTGGCGGCGAAGTCGCTGGTGTACGACCCGATGGGGTACACGTGCTCCCGGCCGGCGCCCGAGGCGGAGAGCGCGGAGTACGCGGCGCACACGTTCACCTTGGAGGGGCTGGCGGTCAGATTCCGCGCCGCCAGGACCACTCCGACGAAGGCCGGCCAGTTCGTGACCGTATGGAAGAGGCCCGACGGCGGCCCGATCCGCCCCTTCGACGCCGACGACCCTGTGGACCTCTTCGTCGTCAGCAGCCGTGAGGGCCGCCATTTCGGGCAGTTCGTCTTTCCGAAGGACGTGCTCCGCGAGAGGGGAATCGTCTCGGCGGGGAGCACGGGGAGCACGGGGAGCACGGGGAGCACGGGAGGTACTACGGGCTTTACGGGCGGGAAGCGCGCGTTCCGCGTCTACCCGCCCTGGGCCGCCCCGCCCAACCGTCAGGCCCGCGCGACGCAGACCTGGCAGTCGGAGTACTTCCTGCCCGTACCCGAGTCCGGGCCCCTGGACGCCGTACGCGCGGACCGGCTCCACCACCCGTAGCCGTACGGGGGAGGTGGGGCGCCAGGGCCTACGGGGTCCAGGGGCCCGGTCCCGGGGCTCGGCAGTGCCTCAGCATCTTTCGGCGGGACCTCAACGCCTCATCAGGCAGCGGCGACGGCCGGCTTGAGGACCTCCTCGCACCACTGCCGGAACGTCGTCGGCGTCGTCGACTCCGCCGTACGCGGCTCCGCGAGGTCCAGGCCCTGGTTCTTGGCGTCGAACATGTCGACCATCCCCTGGGCCATCGCGTCGGTCATCCCGAAGCCGGTGAGGCGGTCCTTGAGCGCCGCGCCCGGGATCTGCTGGTAGCCGATCTCCTTGCCGAGGACCTCGGAGATGATCCGCGCCATGTCGTTGGGCGACAGGTCCTCGGGGCCGAGGCAGGGGACCTGTCCGGCGCCGCTCCACGAGCTGTCGAGCAGCAGCCGGGCGGCGGTGTCGGCGATGTCGCGGGTGGCGACGGTGGGGCTCTTCAGGTCAGGGGCGCTCATCATGAAGAACATGCCCTTCTCCTTGATCGCCGTGGCGTGGTTGAGCAGGTTGTGCATGAACGACGGGCAGACCACGGCCCGGTAGGCGACGCCCGACGCGGCGATCAGGTCGCCCATCGCCAGCGACGCGGCGACCAGCCCGGCGCGCTCGACCAGCGCCGTCCCGCGCCCGAGGGCGGAGATGCCCACGACGCGCTTGACGCCGTGCCGGGCGAACGCGTCGGCCGCGGGGCGGGTGAAGTCGGCATAGGCGGCTTCGAGGCTCGGCGCGGACGGGTCGTCCGGAGCGAGCCAGAAGACGGCCTCGGCGCCGGCGCACGCCTGGTCGATGACGGCCGGGTCGCCGTGCGAACCCTGGACGACCTCGACGCCGGCGTGCTCGCGGACCTCGGGGGCGAGCCGTGAGGGGTCGCGGGCGACGAGGCGCAGCCGCGTCCCGCGGGCGAGCAGGTCATCGACGAGTACGCGGCCGATGGTGCTGGTGGGGGCGGTGATGACGATCATGAGAGTGCTGTTCCTTCTTGGTTTCTGTGTTGCTGGTTCTGGGGGTACGGGCGCCCGGCCGCCGGGGGACACCGGCGCTCACGGGCTCACGGGCTGACGGGCTCACGGACGGGGCTGTCACGCGTTGTCACGTGCCTTCACGCGTTCTCACGCGTTCTCATGCGCGGTCACGCCTCTTCAGGCGTCTCCGCGGACATGTCCACTGTCGTCGCCGAGAAGCCCCGCGACAATGCAAAGATAGGCACCTAATCATTAACTCAGGCGTAAAAATGCAGCTCAGGGGCTTGAATGGATCTCAACCTGCTACGGGCGTTGGACGCCCTGCTCCAGGAGAACAGCGTGACCCGTGCCGCCGAACGGCTCGGCACGTCCCCCGCGGCGGCCAGCCGCACGCTGGCCCGGCTCCGCCGCGCCGTCGGCGACCCGCTGCTGGTCCGCGCCGGTCAGGGCATGGTTCCGACCCCGCGGGCGCTGGAGCTCAGGGAGGAGGTCGGCGCGCTGCTGCGCGGCTGCGACAACGTTCTGCGGCCGGGCGCGGGGTTCGACGCCGTGCACCTCCAGCGCACGTTCACCGTACAGACCACCGACCTGCTGCTGGTGGAGCTGGCCGGAACGCTGACCGACCGCATCCACCGGGAGGCGCCGCACGTGGACGTGGTCTTCCTGCCGGAGGCCGTGGAGGGCGGCCCCGCGCTGCGGCAGGGCTGGGTGGACGTCGAACTGGGCGTACTCGGCAACCTGGACCCGGAGATCCGCACCCAGCGGCTCGCCCAGTTGCCGCTTGTCGGCATCGCCCGCAGCGGCCACCCGCTCTTCAACGGCCGTATCGACGCCCGCCGCTTCGCCGAAGCCGACCACATCGGCATCTCCCGCCTCGGCAAACGCCACGGCCCCATCGACAGCGCCCTGTCGGAACTCGGCCTGCGTCGCCGCACCGCGGTGGTCGTGCCCAGCCATACGAGCGCGATGATGCTGGCCCGCACCACGGACCTGGTGGCCCTCACCCTGACCGACTGGCTGACCGACACCACGACGGCCCTGGGCCTGCGCACCTTCCCCATCCCCCTGGACATGCCCCCCTTGGACCTGGGAATGGCCTGGCACCCCCGCAACTCGGCGGACCCGGCCCACCGTTGGTTCCGCGACCACGTGGCGGCGGCGGTACGGGGACCGGGCGAGGGCCGGGCGGGGGCCGAGGGGCCCGCGGCGTGACGGTCGCGCCTACCCGAGCATCCCGCGGACAGCGGCGCGGTCGACGTTCGTCAGGGCGCGGATCAGCTTCGGGGTGAGGAAGACGATGACCAGGCCGACGAGGGAGACCCCGGCGAGCTGGAAGGGCGAGGTCAGGTAGTACTGGTGGTGCACGCCGCCCGAGGTGAAGTCGAACAGCCGGTAGCCGGGCCACCCGACGTAGTGCGGGAAGACCCAGTTGTACGCGGGGAGCAGCGCGACCGCCCAGCCGACGAGCAGCACGGCCGTCGACAGGACGAAGTTCACCATCCGCCACGGGAACATCACCAGCTGGAAGAGGAACGCGCGCCAGCCCGCCGCGTCCCCCAGCCGCGCCCGCTGACCGGCCCAGAAGCCCGCCGCGCGCGGCGTCGGCACGGACGCGGGCGCGCCGGCCGCCAGGCCGAGCTTCTCCGCCGCCCGCCGGCGCTCGGCGCCGCCGAGCCCGCGCGCACCGGCCAGCAGCCCGGCGAGTACGGGCAGCCCGAGCACGGTGACGGCGAGGACCGCGCCGACCGAGAACATCGTGAGGGCGAAGGCGAAACCGACGACGGCGATCGGGAGCGAGGCCAGGATGTACCCGAACTCCCGGTACGTGACGGCGGCGAACGGCGCGCGCCAGAAGCCGACCCGCTCCGCCGGAGCGGCGTACGACAGGGTGCCGGCACCGGTGCTGACGCTGGTGCTCATGCTCATGGCGGGCCTCGGATTCATATGAGTTCGGGTGAGTTCGGGTGAGTTCGTACGAGGGCGAGTGGGCGGTGGCCCGGCGGCCGGTGGGGGCGCGCCGTCTCGATATCCACGATCCCGAATCCGAACGCCCGGCGGCATACGGTGACGTGGCCTCTTCGGGGTGGTGCTAGGTCCACCCCTGGGAGGCCGACGCGCCGACGCCGCCCCGCGCCCGTACGGTCACCGGCCCGCCCCGAGCCCGTACGGTCACCGGCCCGCTCCAGCGCCGGAGTCGGCCGTCATCAGGGGGAACTCCAGCCCCTCCGGCAGCGCCCCGGTGTGTATCACCCCCAGCCGCTGGGTGGCCCGGGTCAGCGCCACGTACAGGTCGCTCGCGCCGAACTCCGCCGGCTCCGCGACGAGCACCGTGTCGAACTCCAGCCCCTTGGCCTGCCGGGGGTCGAGGAGCACCACCGGCCTGGTCAGATCGGGGGTGCGACCGGCGGAGGCGTGCGGCAGGGCGGCGGCGAGTTCGCTGTGCCGATCGCGCGGTGCGATGACGGCGAGATGCCCGGAAGCGCCGTGATCCGCCTCCTGCCGTACGGCCTCGGCGACCGCGCCGCCGAGGTCCCCGGTGCGGTGCGCCCAGGGCCGTACGCCGGTGGAGCGGATCGAGCGCGGCGGCTCGAAGGCGGGGTCCGCGGCGCGCGGCACCGCTGCCGCGATCTCCATGATCTCGGTCGGCGTGCGGTAGTTGACCCCGAGCCGTACGCGCTGCCAGCGGTCCCCGGCGTGCGGCGCCAGGATCGTCTCCCACGAACCGCAGCCGCCCGGCTCCGCGGCCTGCGCGGGGTCGCCGACGAGCGTCATCGAACGGGTCGGGCAGCGCCGCATCAGCAGCCGCCACATCATCGCGGACAGCTCCTGCGCCTCGTCCACGATGATGTGGCCGAAGGCCCAGGTGCGGTCGGCGGCGGCGCGTTCGGCGGCGCTGCGGTGGTCGGTCTCCTCCTGGCGCTCGGCGAGCCGCTCCGCGTCGACCAGGTCGTGCGCGGCCAGCACCTCGGAGTCCTCGTCGTCGAGGTCCTCGAACTCGTAGGTGCGCGAACCGTGCGAGAGGTCGAGCACCCCCTGCGCGTACGCGATGCGCTCCTGCTGTTCGGCCTCGGCGGCGGCGCGGGCGGCGGAGTCGTCGTCGCCGAGCAGCTCGGCGGCCTCGTCGAGCAGCGGAACATCGGCGGGCGTCCAGTCCTGCCCCCCGCCACCGTCCCCGCCCCTGTCCCCGCGCCTGTCCGACCGTCGAATCGCCGCGGCGTCGTCCTCCCCCAGATGCACGGGCTCGGCGAGGAAGTCGGCGACCAGCTCCTCGGGGGTGAGGGACGGCCACAGCTCCGCGATGGCGGCGTGCACCTCGGCGCTGGCCGCGATCGCCTTGCCGAGCATGGCGGTGTCGTCCGGCCCGAGGAGGTTGGGCCCGCCGTACGGGTCCGCGCCGATCCGGTCCGTGAGCTGCGCGGTGAGCGCGTCGATGACGTGGAACGCGAAGTGCGGCCGCGCGAGGTTGTGCGGCAGCCCGGTCGCGCGCGCCGCGTGCCGCGCGTCGCTCGCGATGTCCGCGTCCAGCAGCAGCTCGCCGTCCTCGTGGTCGATCACGATGGGCTCACCGCGCGGCGGCACCGCCTGCCGGTCCCGTACGAACCGGGCCAGCGCGTCCGCCATCGCCGCACCGCCCTTGACCTCGGCGGCGCGCGCGGTGTCGACGCCGGTCGCGGTCACGCCGGGGAAGAGGTCGCCGGGCGTGGCGAGCAGCACGCCGGTCTCGCCGAGCGAGGGCAGCACCTCCGCGATGTACCCGAGGAACGCCGGGTTCGGCCCGACGATCAGGACGGCGCGGCGGGCCAGCAGCTCCCGGTGCGCGTAGAGCAGGTACGCGGCCCGGTGCAGCGCCACCACGGTCTTCCCGGTGCCGGGCCCGCCCTCCACGACGAGGATGCCGTGGTGCGGGGCGCGGATGATGCGGTCCTGCTCGGCCTGGATGGTCTGCACGATGTCGTGCATCCGCCCGGTGCGCGCCGCGTCCAGCGAGGCCAGCAGCACGGCGTCCGCGTCGGAGCCCTCGTGTCCGGTACGCACGGTGTCGGTGAGGTCCATGAGCTCGTCGTGGAGCGCGGTGACCTCCCGCCCCGCCGTGCTGATGTGCCGCCGCCGGCGCAGCCCCATCGGGGTGTGCCCGGTCGCGAGATAGAACGGCCGCGCCACGTCGGCCCGCCAGTCGACGACCAGCGGCGTACGCTCCGCGTCGTCGCGCCGCATCCCGATCCGCCCGATGTGGTGATCACGCCCGTCCCGGAACGCCAGCCGCCCGAAGCACAGCCCGCTCTCCCCGGCATTGAACGCGGCCAGCAGCCCGGACCGCTCGGCCACCAGCACCTCCCGCTCCAGCCGCGCCTGATGGCTGTTCCCCTCCACCGGCAACACCTCCCGCACCGAGCCCTCGGCCTCGTCCCGCAACTCGGCCAGCCGCTCGTAGAGCAGATCGATGAATTCCTGCTCGTTTCGCAATTCCGTGTTTGACAATTCAGCTCCGCTCGGATACCTTGTGAAAGTGAGGGATTAGCCATGTCCGAAAGTCGAAGCAGACATGGAAACCCCCAATATACGCAGAGAAATACCCCGGCCGTCAATACGGACCGGGGTATTTCCTTTTGACGGGTGAGGCCGCCGGCCACCGGACGGCCCGGGCAGCAGTGGACGCCCGCACGCAACAACCCGACCAACAGCTCACCCGACCCGCCCGTAATCGCAACCACCCGGAAGAGACCGGCCGATAGCGGTCGGCACCGGCACGCGGCCGTCCCGCCGTCGTTAGTTTGGTTCCTCCGTGGCTCGGCTGCTCTTCGCGGGGGTGCGACGGAGGACGGTGGGTTGCATGGGGTTCGGCTCGGCTCGGTGGGGGGACGGGCGGGTGCCCGCCGAGATGACGAGCTTTGTCGGGCGGGACCGTGAAATCGCCCGGGCGCGGGAGCTGTTGGCGCGTACTCGAATGGTGACGCTCGTGGGGCCCGGCGGGGTGGGGAAGACGCGGATCGCCGTGCGCGTCGCCGCGCAGGCGGCTCGGGGGTACGCGGACGGCGTGTGCTTCGTCGAGCTGTCGGGGCTCGGCCGCGCCGGGCTGCTGCCACGGGCCGTGTCCGAGGCGCTCGGGCTGCCGGAGCAGACGTCGCGGCCGCAGGCGGACGCCTTGATCGAGTACGTGGCGGAGCGCGAGCTGCTGCTCGTACTCGACACCTGCGAGCACCTGGTCGACTCCTGCGCCGCCCTCGCCGACCTGCTGCTTCCCCGGGCGCCCCGGCTGACGATCCTGGCGACCAGCCGGCAGCCGCTGGCCGCCCCCGGCGAGCACCTGCTGCCCGTACCCGCGCTGCCGCTGCCCCGGCCGGGCGAGGACGCGGACAGCGAGGCGCTGGTCCTGCTGGCCGAGCGGGCCGCCGCGGTGCTGCCAGGCTTCGTGCTGACCAGCGCCAACCGGCGGCACGCCGTCGCGCTCTGCCACCGTCTGAGCGGCATGCCGCTCGCCATCGAACTGGCCGCCGTCCGGCTCCGGGCCCTGCCGCTCGACCGGCTGGTGGCGCAGCTCAGCGACACGTTCGCGCTGCTCGACCACGGCCGTCTGGCGGCGCCGGCGCGTCACCAGACGCTGCGTACGACCTTGGACTGGAGCCATGAACTGTGCACGCCCGCCGAGCGGTTGCTGTGGGCGCGGCTCTCCGTGTTCGCGGGGTCGTTCGGGCTGGACGCCGTCGTCGAGGTCACCGCGGACGACGAACTGCCCGCCGAGGCGGTCCTGAACCACCTCGTCGGGCTCGTCGAGAAGTCGGTGGTGGTGCGGCTGGGGGAGGACGGCGACCGCTACCGGCTGCTCGACACCCTGCGCGAGTACGGCGCCGACCGCCTCGAAGGGCTCGGCGGCACCGGCGCCCTCCGCCGCCGCCACGTCGCCTACTTCCGCACCATGCTGCGGGACTTCGAGGACCGGTTCGTCACCTCCCGGCAACTCCCGCTCTACCAGGCGCTCGTGGGGGAGCGCGAGAACCTTCGCGCGGCCCTGCGATACGCGGCGGACGGCGCCGAACTCCTCGGCCTGACCGCCGTCATGTGGACGTACTGGCTCTGCTCCGGGCAGCCCGCCGAAGCCGCGTACTGGATGGCGAAGGCCCTGGAGCGGACCCGCGACCACGAGCCGTCCCCGCGACGGGTGATGACCCTCGCCTGGTACTCGATGTTCCTCGGCAGGGAAGGGGACCAGACGGCGGCCCTCGCCACCGCCGGCACCGCGCTCAGCAGCGCGCGATCACTCGGCGACGCCCGGACGGCGGCCTGGGCCGCCTTCGCCGAGTCCGCCGCGCTCTACTACCAGGGCGTCCACGAGCGGGGGCTGGCCGGGGCGGTCGCGGCCGTGCCGCTGATGCGGGCGGCCGGGGACGCGCACGGCGAACGGCTGGCCCAGATGCACGTGAGCGTCGCCCACCTGCTGGCCGGGCAGCCCGCGGCGGCCGTCGACGCGGCCCGCGTCACCCTCGAACTCCTCGGCCCGGACAGCGAGGAGTGCTTCGTCCAGGGCTCGCAGCGCATCACCGAGGGCCTGGCGCACATGCTGCTCGGCGCGCCGGCCGAAGCCGCCCGTTCGCTGCGTACGGGCGCACGGCTGACGGGCGCGCTGGGCGACACGCTGGGCGTGGCGGCGGCCATGAACCTGCTGGCCTGGATCGCGGTCGGCGAGGGCCGGATGCGCCGGGCGGCCTGCCTGTTCGGGGCGTGCGCCGCGCAGTGGCGGAAGATCGGACCGCAGACCCTGGTCGGGAACCCGCAGATGCGGGCCCTGCACGACCAGTACGAGCAGCGGGCCCGCGACGAACTGGGCGCCGGCCGGTACGCCGCCCTGCACGCCAAGGGCGCGGCGCTCTCCCTGAGCGCGGGCGTGCTGCTGGCGACGGAGGACAAGGACGCCCCGCCGGGCGTGCCCCGCCAGCAGGCGATCACGGCCCGGCCGCGGCCTCTGCCGAACGCGCTGACGCGGCGCGAGCGGGAAGTGGCCGGGCTCGTCGCCGAGGGCCTGACCAACCGCGAGATCGCCGAACGCCTCGTCATCTCCCGTCGCACCGTCGACGCGCACGTGGAGCACATCCTCGCCAAGCTCGGGTACTCCTCGCGGGCGCAGATCATCGAGTTGGTGCGGGGCGGGTGATGGAGGTAGGGGGTGACGGCGGGCGTTGAGGACGGGGTTGGACAGTCCGTCGCCAAGCCGTAGGCATACGGCATACGGTTTGGCGGCGGACTACGGCCTTCGGCATACCCCCTTCTGCGCATGCCCAGCCGCGTGAAGCCCCTGACCTGCGCGTACTCGACCTAGGTATACGGATACGGGCCGCTCACCGATGTCCCACCGGATCGTCCCGGCCAAGCTGACTGCCTTCCGAGACACACGCGCCGCGAAGCGCTGTGCAGCACCATGGAGGTAGGGGACATGCCGGAGCCGCTTGACGCCCGGTCCGCCGCGCTGGTCGGCCGTGACGCCGAGGCGATCGAAGTCGAACGGCTGCTGAGAGAGCACCGGCTGGTCGCGGTGGTCGGCCCCGGAGGGGTGGGCAAGAGCGCGCTGGCGGCGGACGTGACGCGGCGGATGCTCCCCGGCCCCTGGGCGGCGGTGGCCGCCACCGATCTGGCCGGGCTGGAGACGCCCGGCCAGGTGCCCCACTGGATGGCCTGCGCGCTGCGGCTCTGGGGCCGGCCCCGGCTGGCCGAGGCGGTGGGGCGCCGCCCGACGCTGCTGGTCGTGGACACCTGCGAGCATCTGGCCGAGGAGTGCGCCGACGTGCTCGTACGGCTGGTCGGGGCGTGTCCCGGCATGCACGTCCTGGTCACCAGCAGGGTGCCGCTCCGGACTCCGGCCAACTACTCGCTGCGCCCGCTCGCCCCGGAGGCCGCCGCCACGCTGTTCTCCAGGACGGCGCTGCGGTTCGGCGCGAGCGTCACACCCGAGAGCGAACTGGCCCGCAGGATCTGCACCTCGCTCGACGGCCTCCCGCTGGCCGTACAGCTCGCGGCGGGCGGGCTCGCGCACCGTACGCCCGACGAACTGCTGCCCTTCGTCTCCCGGCTCCGGCACGTACTCGACCTGACATCGCCCGTGACCGCCCTGCCCAGCCGCCAGCGCACCCTGCGCGCCTCGCTGAGCTGGAGCCATCGGCTGTGCACGCCGGACGAGCGGCTGCTGTGGGCGCGGTGCAGCGTCTTCGCCGACCCGTTCACGCTGCGGGACGCGCTCGCCGTGTGCTCGGACGAATGGCTCGCCGCGGGCCCGCTCGTGACGGCGTTCGCCGGGCTGGCCGCGCAGGCCGTGCTCACCCCGGAACCGCCGCCGCACACGGCCGCTTTCCGGATGCCGCGGGTGACGCGGGCGTACGGGCGTCAGCGCCTGGAACTGCTCGGCGAGGAGGACGAGTTCGAGCGGCGGTGCAGGGCCTGGTGCGTCAGCAGTTGCTGAGGGCGGTGGGGGTGAGTACGTACGTACCGGGCGGTCGGTACATGCGTATGTGCGTATGTGCGTACGTGCCCGGGGCCGGCGATGCCGGTACGTACGCGTCGCCGCCGCTCCGGTGTCAGCGCGTGGCGGCCGGGCGCGGGGCGCCGTGGAAGACCTGGCGGGTGTGCCAGGCGCGGTGGTCGGCGGCGACGGGGGCGGCGCCCGGCTGCGGGCCGATGAGCGGGCGGCCGGCGAGCGCGGTGACGTGCTCGCGGGCCGCCGCGCTCTGCCCGACGAAGTGCTGGGAGACCATCACGACGTGGCGGTCGCCCACGCCCTCGGCGACCTCTTCGCCCACTCCGAGGACGCCTTTGTCGAACAGCTTGTGGTGCAGGGCGCACAGGCACAGCCCGTTGTCGACGACGTCCGGGCCGTCGAAGGCCCACCAGCGTACGTGCGCGGCCTCCAGCCCGACCGGGGTCGCCCCGATGCGCCCGTCGTAGCCGCAGAACGCGCACTGGTACTCGTAGGCGGTCAGCACCAGCTCCCGCATGCGCCGGTCGCGCCGCTGCCGCGGCGGCCCCGCCACGAGCGGGTCCGTCTCCGCGGCTTCCAGCTCCAGGCCGACCGCTTCGCACAGGTCGGGGTGGAGGGACGGCGGGAAGTGCAGGTCGAGCAGGACGCGGGCCATCCGGCCGAGGAGCGAGGGCTCGCGCCGCAGCGCCGAGCGCAGTTCCGGTACGAGCCGCCCGGCCGCGCCCGTCGCGCGCAGCTCCAGCACGCCGGTGCCGGGGCTGCCGGGGCCGCGGTCCGTACGGACTTCCCACACTCCGTCGCTGATGAGGTGGTGGAAGGGGTAGGCCGGTGTGGTCTTGTTGGCGGGCCCGTACTCGACCAGGAGCCGCTTCAGGTCCTCCTCCACCGCGCTGTAGCGCAGCTCGCCGTCGGCGTCCTCCTGGAAGCGGCCCAGCGCGTACAGCAGCAACAGCGGTTTGTGGGGCGCCCGTACGCCGTTCCCCGTCCACTGCCTCAGTTTCGCGGTGCGCTCCAGCCAGTCCATGGCGGTCGATCATAGGCGCGGGGCGGGGGGACCCCGGGGGCCACCGGGGAGTGAGTCCGGGAGCGGTGCGTAAAACATTGGCCAGCGGTCGTAGGGGTGATCGCCGCGGACCGGAAGGTAACTTCCGCTTCGGTGAGCTGACGGCAGATCATGGCCATGCCAGATTTGCCGGGTCGAACTACGACGAAGACCCGCAAATCGCACGCCATTCATTCCCGTATGGCCAGAGATGGATGATTTCTGAGCGATTTGCCGCGATGCGAATGTGCAGCCGACCCAAAACGTGAATAGATGCATTCCCGGCTGTGATGTGAGTCACTTGACACTTTTAGCGGCTGGGTCTTCACTCTCTCGCGGCGACCGGAATGCATTCCGAAGGGTTCCGCCTCTTTCGGATTACAGCTGTTCGCCGAGTCGGTCAGTCAGTCAGTCAGCTGGTGCATATGAATGGAGGAATTTATGAAGCTGGTTCACCTGGTCAACAAGTTCCGTTCCGAGAAGAGCCTCAAGGCGTACTCCTGGTACCAGTGGCTCTAATCAGGTAGTTTTTCACCGGCCCCGGACCGACCAGCGACCCTGGTCGGTCCGGGCAGCCCAGTAACGGAGTTCACCCATGCCAACGCATCGCACCGGCGGGAGCACTCGGGCCGTAGAGTTCGCGCCGAGAATAGAAGAACTGCTCAGCCGCTATAGCGATGCGTCGCTATTCCGCCTGGAGCCGGACACCATCGGCATAGCCGACCCCGACATGATGAACGCCGTGCTGGGCGGCAGGCCGGCCAACGAACACGAGCGCCCCACCTTCAAACCCGTCCAGGGCAGGTCCGTCACCCGCACCGAAGCCTCCGCGTTCATGCAGGCCCTGGGCTCGGACGTACGGGCGGCGATGCAGCGCCCGGTGGACGAGGCGGCCGACGTGAGCGGCTCCTGGCCGCACGCGGGACACGTTTATCTCCGCGACCTGCTATTCGGCAACGAGTATCTGCGCTTCCGCATTCTGGTGGACCGCAGACTGGAGCTGACGCCGAAATTGACCTGGGCGGCCGTGGCCTCCGGCGCCGCGGTGCTGGGCAAGCCGAAGAGCGACGAACCGCTGTCCAAGCTCGCCTCGCTCGTACTCGATTCCCCGAACTACCGCGACCGGCGGCACGCCATGTTCCTCTACCGGCGCATGGGCGCGCCGATGTGCTTCACGGTGTCGGCGCTCGTCACCAGTGCGCTCTGGCTCGGCGCCCCGTTCCGCGACGACACCTCGAATCGGAACATCCTCCTGGAAGCGCTCCGCCTGCTTCCCCCGTCGTGGAACATTCTGCGGGTGGCCTCGCCGGAATTCCAGTCAGTGGACGAACGCATCGGGCCCAAGGACGACATCCTGCTGTTCCCCTTGCTGAGCCACCGCAACCCCAAACTCTGGGACGACCCCGAGGAATTCATTCCCGAGCGGTGGGACGAGCTGGACAGCGAGAACCACCCCGGCTACCTCCCCTTCGGCCCCGCGAGCGAACGCTGCTGGGCCCGCCACATGGTCTTCCCTCTGGCCGAACGCCTCCTGGACCTCGTACGCCGCGACGGCCTCGTCATCAGCCCGGACCAGACCAAGGTCAAGATCGAACTCGGTGGGCTGCTGGAGCTGTCGGAGGTCCGGATGGTGCGGCCGTGACGGTGTGACGGTGAGGACGCGAGGGTGAGGACGCGACGGTGAGGGCGCGCCCGTAGGAAGAACTACGCGGGCATGACACCGTGGACGCGGGAGAGGGTGAAGACGCGGTCGTCGTCGCGCAGATGGCACCAGGCGTAGATATAGGGCGCGTCGAGGTCGATCTCGCTGATGGTGCGCACGGTGTAATTGCCCGAGGCATCGACGTATTCGATGGTGATGGCCTGCCGCTTCGAGATGGCGTGGGCCAGTTGACGTATGTCGGCGAGGGGCAGCAGGCGCGCGTAATAGGCGGTGATCTCCTCGACGTCGGTGTTGTACGGGATGCCGTTCTCGGGATCGGGCTCCGGCGCGATGGGCGGGGCGGCCAGCAGCTTGGCGGCCAGCGCGCCCACGTCGGGGGCGTCGGCGGCGCCCCGGGACTTCTTCTTCTTACGCGCGTTCGTGGCCCGGCCGCCCGACGCGCGCTCGGGCTGCCGCGGGCGCGGCACCGGGGCGGCGGCCCGGCGGTGCTGAGGCTTCTCGACGCGTACGGTCCCGTCGGCGGCCTCGGCGACGGGCGCGTACCCGGCGGCCCGCAGCGCGGCGAGGGTGTCGTCGAGCGGGCTCCGGCCGACCAGTACCGTCGGGGCCAATCGCCGCAGGCCGAGGCCGGTGAGCTGCCGGTGGGCGGCGAGTTCGGCGAGCAGGGCGGGCTCCTCGCCGTGGATGACGCAGGCCGCGGTGGTGACGCGCATACGGCCGTGGCCGCGCGCGGTGTCGTGGACCAGGTACGACAACGGCTGCGGGAGCGCGCCGACGGCGACGGCGGCCAGGTCGGCCACGATCGCCTCGGGCGTACGTCCCGAGTCCAGGGCGCGGCGGACGGTACCCGGTCCGAACCGCCACACCGATGCCGTGCCGCCGGCCTCCCGGTCCGCGGTGGCGTCCAGGAGCGCGGCGAGTGAGGCGGACGGGGTGCCGGTGACGACGGCGGTGAGGTCGGTGCCGAAGCGGGCTGTCTTAGCGGCCGCGGGCAGCAGTCGCCGGCAGGCCGCGGCGAGCGCCTTGGCGTCATGCTCCCGCGCGGCGGCGCCGATGCGGGACAGAGCGCCGCGAGCGATGACCCCGAGCAGTTCGGCCTCGCGGACGTGCGTCGCGAACGGCACGGCGTCACGGTGCAGCTCCTCCGCGAGCGGACGGTGCCAGGCGATCAGCGGCCCCAGCTCCGCGGCATTCTCCGCTCCCCGGCCCGCCGGGAGGATCGCCGCGGCGATGAGGAGCCCGTCCCGGGCCTGCGCACAGGCGACACAGGGCGGTGTTCCGGCGAGTACGGGCAGCGCCTTGCCGTCTTCGCCGCGGGCCTGGGACGGGGCGAACGGCAGCTCCCGCCACGCCTGGAGCAGCACGGCGAACCGCTCAGCCGGCTCTCGTTCCGCCCACGCGTCGTAGCCGTCCGTCGCCGCGACCCGGTCGCCGTCCGCGGCCAGCAGCCCGGCGGCGTGCGCCGTCTCCAGCACGAGGCGTACGACGCCGTCGTCGCACCGCGCCGCCTTGCCGATCCGGGCCAGCTCACGCGCGCCGACCCCGCCGGACTTCAACACGGCCGGAGGCGAGGCGGAGCACACCGCCAGGACGGACGCGGCGTCGGCGGCGAACGCCGTGGCCGCCGCGGACGCCTCCCGGTCCACGTCCTCCGAGGTGACGGGCGCCGAACTCACCGACGGCGGAACCGGATCGAACGGCGCGTGCCAGTCGTCCCCGCGCAGCGCGAACGCCACCTCGGCGGGCATCCGGGCAGGCACGTACCCGTACCGGTCCTGTACGAGCAGCCCCCGCTCCAACGCCCAGCGAGCACCGGGAGGGGAGCCCGCGTGGATCTCCCCGAACTCGTCCTCCTGCGCGGCCCGTTCACTCCCTCGCAGGGCCAGCCGCCCAAGCAGTTTCCGGGTGGCCGCAGGCGCTCCCGCCACCAGCGCGGTGACCTGCTCCGGATCGCTGTGATGCCCCACGAGGGCGGAGAGCCGCTGCCGCCTGGTGGTGCCGGGCGACTTGACGCCCAATGCCACCAGCATGCGGCGCAGTTCCTCGGAGGCCGTGTCCGCCAGCAACTCGACGAGCGGCGCGTCCAGCCCCAGCGGCGTGTGCCACGCCAGCCGCAACGGCTCGGCCATGCACAACTGCCCGTCACCGTCGGGCCACACCAGCGCCAGCTCGGCCAGCCCCCCGAGCGCCTCGTCCAGCCCACGAACACCGTCCGCCCCGGACACGCCCAGCAAATACGCCAACTCCGCACGCGAAGCCGTCCCCAGCGCCGCCAGCGCCTCGGTCGCCTGCAGACACGGCAACGTCAGCCTCGGCAGCACCCGCGCCACCGACGCCTGACGCCGCAGCCGATCCGCCACCTCCCCCAGAGACTGCGGCTCCGGCGCCGCCACACCGTCCGGCCGCGCGACGAGAACCCGCTCCAGCCGCTCGCCGTCGAGCCCGCTCAACCACGCGGCCAACGTCGACCCACCGGGCTCACTGATTCCATTGCTCTCGCTGATGGGGCACCTCACGACAACGACAACTCTTCACTCCCGGACCGAAACCACCGGCCCCGTACCCGTAGAGGACTCCAGACTGCCGCATACCCATGCCCCGCCGCGTCCCGCTCCGCCGGAAACCCGCTTCCGTGTGAACGCGGGGTGGGCTGGGGGCGGCTCCTCGTACGAGCCCATGGACACAACCCCTCGCTCAGAGGGCGATGAGGACAACCGTCGGCAGGAGTGTCGCGGCGGTACTGAGCAGCCAGTACGTGCGCGGAGCCAGCGTGATTCCGCGGCGAAGGGGCCGGTTTGCCGACCACCAGAGCAACCCGTAGAGCCCGACAACGGGAATGCCGATCAGCAGCCATGGCAGCACGCCGTCGTTCTCCGTCGGCTCCCGCTGAGTCAGCCCGAGAGCGGCCAGCGGCCAGTTCGACGCGAAGTACCACAGCAACCAGACCGGCACCACACCGAGAACCCCGAGCAGCAGGTTCACACCCAGTGATACCGGCCAACGCCCTGGCATTTCGCCCCGCCTCTCGAAGTCGTGGTCGCGGTGCAGGAGAGTCAGGCCCTGGAGCTCCGCGGTGGCGGCGACGACCAGATCCACGGCCCCCGCACTGCGGTGCTGCCCGCGCTGGGCTGCCCGCCATGGGAACCGAGGCCGTGCGCCGAGTACGACCAGCCGATGCGCCGGTACGGGCAGGACGCGGCCATGTTCTGCGGCGTGTGCCTTGTGCCCCTGAACCGTCGGCAGGAGTCAGCGGCCCGACGACGGCAGTCGCGGCCAGAACTGCAACCACCAACGTCGTAGGGCCCCACCGCAAGCGGTGGGGCCCTACGACATCGTGCCCGGTGAGGCACTGGCGGAGGATACGAGATTCGAACTCGTGAGGGGTTGCCCCCAACACGCTTTCCAAGCGTGCGCCCTAGGCCACTAGGCGAATCCTCCGCCGCAAACAATACAAGACCGGAGAGGGTGCTCGCGAACATGGTCGGGAGGGGGGTCCGGGGAGGGGGTGAGGGTGGTCCTCGTGGGGGCTGGGATCGGTTAGAGTGGGGGCAGCCCCTCACGTGGCGCTATCTCACCGAACTCCCCCAGGGCCGGAAGGCAGCAAGGGTAAGTGGGCTCTGGCGGGTGCGTGAGGGGTCTTCGCGTTCCCGGGGCTCCTGGGAGGGGCGTTCGGGGCCCTCGGGTTTTGTGAGCGAGACCACTTGTCAGTGGGGCCCGATATCGTCGTATGCGTGTCGTCCCTCGCGCTCTACCGCCGCTACCGCCCCGAGTCCTTCGCAGAGGTCATCGGGCAGTCGCATGTCACCGATCCCTTGCAGCAAGCGCTGCGCAACAACCGGGTCAACCACGCCTATCTGTTCAGCGGTCCGCGCGGCTGCGGCAAGACGACCAGTGCGCGCATCCTGGCCCGCTGTCTGAACTGCGAGCAGGGGCCGACGCCCGACCCCTGCGGCGAGTGCCAGTCCTGTCAGGACCTGGCGCGCAACGGGCGCGGTTCCATCGACGTCATCGAGATCGACGCCGCTTCGCACGGTGGCGTGGACGACGCCCGTGAGCTGCGGGAGAAGGCGTTCTTCGGGCCCGCGTCGAGCCGGTACAAGATCTACATCATCGACGAGGCGCACATGGTCACCTCGGCGGGGTTCAACGCCCTGCTGAAGGTGGTCGAGGAGCCGCCCGAGCACCTCAAGTTCATCTTCGCGACCACCGAGCCCGAGAAGGTCATCGGCACCATCCGGTCGCGTACGCACCACTACCCCTTCCGGCTCGTCCCCCCGGGCACCCTGCGCGACTACCTCGGCGAGGTCTGCGGGCGAGAGGCGATCCCCGTCGAGGAGGGGGTGCTGCCCCTGGTCGTACGGGCCGGGGCGGGGTCCGTCCGTGACTCGATGTCCGTCATGGACCAGCTCCTGGCCGGCGCCGCCTCCGACGGTGTGACATACGCCATGGCCACCGCGCTCCTCGGGTACACCGACGGCAGTCTGCTCGACTCCGTCGTCGAGGCGTTCGCCTCCGGGGACGGCGCCGCGGCCTTCGAGGTCGTCGACCGGGTCGTCGAGGGCGGCAACGACCCGCGGCGCTTCGTCGCGGACCTCCTGGAGCGACTGCGCGACCTGGTGATCCTCGCCGCCGTCCCGGACGCCGCCGAGAAGGGGCTCATAGACGCCCCGGCCGACGTCGTCGAGCGGATGCAGGCCCAGGCGTCGGTCTTCGGGGGCGCCGAGCTGAGCCGCGCCGCCGACCTGGTCAATACGGGCCTCACGGAGATGCGCGGGGCCACGTCCCCGCGGCTTCAGCTGGAGCTCATCTGCGCCCGCGTGCTGCTCCCCGCCGCCTTCGACGACGAGCGCTCCTTCCAGGCCCGCCTGGACAAGCTGGAGCGCGGCGCGATGGCCGGGGCCTTCATGGGCTCCGGGCCCGCTTCCGCGCCGCCCATGGGATACGTGCCGGGGCCGGACGCGCACGCCCCCAGCGGCCCCGGCGCTCCCGGTGGGCTGTCCGGGCCCGCCGCCGCCCGTGCCGCCGTTACGGGCGGGGGGGCCGCCCCCGAGGCCGGTTCCGTCCCGCCGGCCCCGCAGGCCGCTCCCGTACCTGCCCCCGCACCCCAGCAGGCCCCGCACCAGGTGCCTCCGCCCCCGGCCGCCCAGCCCGCGCAACCCGCCCAGCCCGGTGCCTGGCCCACCGCCGGCGCGGCGGCCCCCGCGCCGCCCGCGCAGCAGCCCGCCCCCGCCCGCCGCCCCGGCGGCTGGCCTTCGGCGGCCACGCCCGGCCAGGGCATCCCGCAGGCCGCCCCGGCGCCGTCCGCCCCGGCAGCGGCGCCTCAGCAGTCCCAGCAGCCCCAGGCCGCGCCTCAGCAGGGGCAGGGCGGCATGGCGCAGGGCGCCGCCCAGGTCCAGCGGATGTGGCCCGAGATCCTGGAAGCCGTCAAGAACCGCCGCCGCTTCACCTGGATTCTGCTCAGCCAGAACGCGCAGATCGCCGGGTTCGACGGCACCACCCTCCAGATCGGCTTCTCCAACGCCGGCGCCCGCGACAGCTTCGCCGGCGGCGGCAGCGAAGAGGTGCTGAAGCAGGCGCTCGCCGACGCCCTCAACGTGCAGTGGAAGATCGACCTGGTCGTCGACCCGTCGGGCGGCGCGAACCCGCCCGGCGGGGGCGGCGGAGGCGGCAGCGCCTTCGGCAACGTCGGCTACGTCAACCCCGGCCACGCCCCCGCGGCCGCGCCCCGCCCGGCCGCGCCGGCGCCGCCCGCCGGCGCCCCGGCCCCCGGCCCGTACAGCGGTGGGGGAGACGGCGGAGGCGGCGGCCAGGCGGCGCACCAGGGCGGTCACACGCCCCCCGCCGCGCCCCCGGCCTCGCCGCAGGTCCAGCAGGCCCCGGCACCGGCCTCCCCGGAGCCCTCGGGCGGCTACCAGGCGCCCGAGCCTCCGCCGCATATCGCCCTGGAAGACGACATGCCGGAAGAGGACGATCCGGATCTCGTCGACTCCGCGCTGACCGGCCACGACCTGATCGTCCGGGAGCTGGGCGCCACGGTGATCGAGGAGATTCCCAACGAATGATCCCGGGCCCCCGGCGAACGGCCGGGGGAGGTCGCCGGACGGGTGTGCAGGGCCGCCGTCGGCAGGCGGCGCGATCGCGTTCCCGGCCCGTCACCTGCCGCTTCCCGTACGTACCCGCGTTCCTGCCCCCAGGGGAGGGCGCGTCGCTCCAGGACCACGTAGGCTCGGGCCACTGAACCGTCGTTGTCGACAACCAGGAGCAACCCGTGATCCCCGGTGGTGGCCAGCCCAACATGCAGCAGCTGCTCCAACAGGCCCAGAAGATGCAGCAGGACCTCGCGACGGCCCAGGAAGACCTGGCCAAGACCGTTGTGGAGGGCACGGCGGGCGGCGGTCTCGTCAAGGCCACGGTCAACGGCTCCTGCGAGCTCCAGGCCCTGGTCATCGACCCCAAGGCCGTGGACCCCGAGGACACCGAGACCCTCGCGGACCTGGTGCTGGCCGCCGTGCGCGACGCCAACGCCACCGCGCAGCAGCTCCAGCAGGAGAAGCTCGGCCCGCTGGCCCAGGGCCTCGGCGGCATGCCGGGCCTGCCCTTCTGACCCTTCCGGTCGCGCGTTCCCGCTGACTGGCAGAAGCTGACAACCGGACAAGGAGAAGGCGTCCCGTGTACGAAGGCGTGGTCCAGGACCTCATCGACGAGTTGGGCAGGCTGCCCGGCGTCGGTCCCAAGAGCGCGCAGCGGATCGCCTTCCACATCCTCCAGTCCGAGCCGGCGGACGTCCGCCGGCTCGCGCACGCGCTCACCGAGGTGAAGGCGAAGGTGCGGTTCTGCGGTGTCTGCGGCAACGTCGCGCAGGAGGAGCGGTGCCGGGTCTGTCTGGACCCGCGCCGCGACCTGTCCGTCATCTGCGTCGTCGAGGAGCCGAAGGACGTCGTCGCCATCGAGCGGACGCGCGAGTTCCGCGGCCGGTACCACGTGCTCGGCGGGGCCATCTCGCCCATCGAGGGCGTGGGCCCGGACGACCTGCGGATCAGGGAGCTCCTCGCCCGCCTCGCGGACGGCGTCGTGACCGAGCTGATCCTCGCCACGGACCCCAACCTGGAGGGCGAGGCCACCGCCACGTACCTCGCCCGCATGATCAAGCCCATGGGGCTGAAGGTCACCCGGCTCGCCAGCGGTCTGCCGGTCGGCGGTGACCTGGAATACGCCGACGAGGTCACTCTCGGCCGCGCCTTCGAGGGAAGGCGGCTGCTGGATGTCTGACACCACGTCGGGGTATAGGCGTCGGACGGGGGCCGATGCAGATGCACACCGATCCGCCGCCTACGAGGTCGCGCCGGAGCGTGCCTTCGAAGGGAGTCGACTTCTCGATGTCTGACGCAACGCTTCACGACGCCAAACGCGATCCCGACGATTTCTCCGTCCAGATCGCCGACTCGATCGAGAGCTTCATCGTCGCGGTCACCGAGGTGGCCAAGGGCGACGAACCCGACAGCGCGGTTCCCTTTCTGCTGCTGGAGGTCTCGCAGCTGCTGCTGACCGGGGGCAGGCTCGGAGCGCACGAGGACTTCGTACCGGACGAGCGGTACGAGCCGGACGTCGGTCCGGAGCCGGACGCGGACGATCTGCGCGAGCGGTTCGCCATCCTGCTGGACCCGATAGACGTCTACTCGGAGGTCTTCGACCCGTACGTGCCGCGCTCCGCGCCCGTGGCGTGCCGGATCTCCGACGACCTCGCCGACATCGTCACCGACCTCCGGCACGGCCTCGCGCACTACCGCGACGGGCGGGTCAGCGAGGCCCTGTGGTGGTGGCAGTTCTCCTACCTCTCCAACTGGGGCCCGACCGCCAGCGCCGCGCTGCGCGCGCTGCAGTCGCTCGTGGCGCACGTACGTCTGGACTCCCCGCTCGACGAGCTCGACGGCCTCGACACGGACGCCTCGGCGGGCGAGGAGCAGCTGGCCGAGGAGGCCGGGAAGGTGATGGAGGCCGAGATCGCCGGGCCGCTGGGGCTGCGCTCCGTCTGAGCCCTGTTCGAGATCTGGTTCTGGTCCGAGCTCTGTCCGGGCTGCGTCTGAGCTCTGTGTCCGGGCTCCGTCCCACACGTCGCTTCACCGCGGAAGCCGGCGCCTCATCGCGAGGCGCCGGCTTCCGCGGTCGGGACGCCTGTTCGGCCGCCGCGCCGGATGTGAACTTGTGACCTGGGTTACGTTCTCGTGTGCTCCCGCCGGATGCGGGAAGGGTTCGTCGCGGAGCGGGCTCGACGGGGAGCCTCGCCGGTCATGATCACCCAGTGAGCGGTTTGTCTCATAGTGTGATATCGGCGGGGCGGATCTCGCCTGCTCGATAGACTGAGCCGACCGCATCACCCCCTGGCGGGGGTCTGGGGGACACCCCCAGGAGACACAGAGCGAGGAGCGCACGTGGGCCTTGTCGTGCAGAAGTACGGAGGCTCCTCCGTAGCCGATGCCGAGGGCATCAAGCGGGTCGCCAAGCGAATCGTCGAAGCCAAGAAGAACGGCCACCAGGTGGTCGTCGTGGTTTCCGCGATGGGCGACACGACGGACGAGTTGATCGATCTGGCGGGGCAGGTTTCCCCCATCCCGGCCGGGCGCGAGTTCGACATGCTGCTGACCGCCGGGGAGCGGATCTCCATGGCGCTGCTGGCGATGGCGATCAAAAACCTCGGTCACGAGGCGCAGTCGTTCACGGGCAGCCAGGCCGGGGTCATCACCGACTCGGTCCACAACAAGGCGCGCATCATCGATGTCACGCCGGGCCGCATCCAGCAGTCCGTCGACGCGGGGAACATCGCGATCGTCGCCGGGTTCCAGGGCGTCTCCCAGGACAAGAAGGACATCACCACCCTGGGCCGCGGCGGGTCCGACACCACCGCCGTGGCGCTGGCCGCCGCGCTCGACGCCGAGGTCTGCGAGATCTACACGGACGTCGACGGCGTCTTCACCGCCGACCCGCGGGTCGTGAAGAAGGCCCGGAAGATCGACTGGATCTCGTTCGAGGACATGCTGGAGCTGGCGAGCTCCGGTTCCAAGGTGCTGCTGCACCGCTGTGTCGAATACGCACGCCGTTACAACATTCCGATCCACGTCCGGTCGTCCTTCTCGGGGCTGCGGGGCACGTGGGTCAGCAACGAACCGCAAGGGGATCAGCCGATGGAGCAGGCGATCATCTCGGGTGTCGCCCATGACACGTCCGAGGCGAAGGTCACGGTCGTCGGGGTGCCGGACAAGCCCGGCGAGGCCGCGACGATCTTCCGCGCGATCGCGGACGCCCAGATCAACATCGACATGGTCGTGCAGAACGTCTCCGCGGCGTCCACCGGCCTGACCGACATCTCCTTCACCCTCCCGAAGACCGAGGGCCGCCGGGCGATCGAGGCGTTGGAGCGCACCCGCCCGTCCGTCGGCTTCGACTCGCTGCGCTACGACGACCAGATCGCCAAGATCTCGCTGGTCGGCGCGGGCATGAAGACCAACCCGGGCGTCACCGCGACGTTCTTCGAGGCGCTGTCGAACGCCGGCGTGAACATCGAGCTCATCTCGACATCCGAGATCCGCATCTCGGTCGTCACCCGCGCCGACGACGTGAACGAGGCCGTACGGGCCGTGCACAGCGCGTTCGGCCTGGACTCCGAGTCGGACGAGGCAGTGGTCTACGGAGGCACCGGCCGATGAGCACCGGGCCTTCGGGCCGTAAGCCGAACCTGGCCGTCGTCGGCGCCACCGGAGCCGTCGGTACGGTCATGCTCGGCATCCTGTCCGAACGGGCGGACGTATGGGGCGAGATCCGGCTCGTCGCGTCCGCCCGCTCGGCCGGGCGGAAGCTGGTCGTCCGGGGCGAGGAGACCGAGGTCGTCGCGCTCGACGAAGAGGTCTTCGACGGCATCGACGTCGCGATGTTCGACGTGCCGGACGCGGTGGCCGCGCGGTGGGCCCCGATCGCCGCCGCCAAGGGCGTGGTCGTGGTCGACAACTCGGGCGCCTTCCGGATGGACGCGGATGTGCCGCTGGTCGTGCCCGAGGTCAATCCGCACGGCGTACGGGTCCGCCCGCGCGGCATCATCTCCAACCCGAACTGCACGACGCTCTCGATGATCGTCGCGATCGGCGCGCTGCACGCCGAGTTCGGGCTGAGCGAGCTGATCGTCTCCTCCTACCAGGCCGTCTCCGGCGCGGGCAAGGAGGGCGTCGACACGCTCCGCTCCCAGCTCGCGGCCGTGGCCGGCACGGAGCTGGGCACGGCCCCCGGGGACGTACGGCGCGCGGTGGGCGACACCGGCCCGTTCCCGGCCCCGATGGCGCTGAACGTGGTGCCGTTCGCGGGGTCGCTGCGGGAGGACGGCTGGACCTCCGAGGAGCTGAAGGTCCGCAACGAGTCCCGCAAGATCCTCGGGCTGCCGGAGCTGCCGGTCACCGCCACGTGCGTACGGGTCCCGGTGATCACCACGCACTCGCTGACCGTGCACGCGCGGTTCGAGAAAGAGGTGACGGTCGAGCGGGCCCACGACATCCTGCGGAGCGCGCCGGGCGTGGTGCTGTGCGACAACCCGGCCGAGGGAGAGTTCCCCACCCCGGCCGACGCGGTGGGCACGGACCCGACCTGGGTGGGGCGCGTACGGCGGTCGATGGACGACCCGAGGGCGCTGGAACTCTTCGTGTGCGGCGACAACCTGCGCAAGGGGGCCGCGCTCAATACGGCTCAGATCGCGGAAGTCGTGGCATCGGAGCTGACCAGTTCGTAATAATGCGAGGGGATCTGTGAAGGCCTTGTGATGAACTTGTGGTCACACACCACTTGAACTGGGCCGACGCGAACTGTTCGACTAAACGCTCCCCGCTCGCTGCAACCGGCAGCAGGGCGGGGAGCGTCTTTGTCGCCGCTCCCGATGAGCGGCGCGAAAAATGGGGCATTGGGGAAAAACTGGTGCGCACTAGGGCATTTAACTCGTCGTCAAAAGCGGTGCCTTACGCGTACAACCCTGAGGGGGGTAGGCGTGTCCAACTTGCGTGGCAGACGTCATCAGCATCGCAACCGCCCCGAGCCGCGGCAGCGCTTCAGCGCGCCCGCGTTCTCGCACGTCAGGCGGTATGCCGGTGATCGCGCCATGGCCTGCCGCCCGCCCTGCCCAGATACCCCCCCAACGCGGGGACACTGACGAGGCGATGGCAGCGGGCACCACAGTCGACCATCTCACCGAGACCTACCGCGCCCACTACAGGTCGCTGCTCGGTCTGGCCGCCCTGCTCCTGGACGACACCGCGTCGTGCGAGGACGTCGTGCAGGAGGCGTTCATCCGCGTGCACTCCGCGCGCAACCGGGTGCGCGATCCGGAGAAGACGCTCGCCTATCTGCGGCAGACCGTCGTCAACCTCTCCCGCTCCGCGCTGCGCCGGCGCATCCTCGGCCTCAAGCTGCTCTCGAAGCCGATGCCGGACATGGCGAGCGCGGAAGAGGGCGCGTACGACCTGCTGGAGCGCGACCAGCTGATCACGGCCATGCGCGGACTGCAGCGCCGCCAGCGCGAGGTACTCGTACTCCGCTACTTCGCCGACATGACCGAGGCGCAAGTGGCCCAGACCCTCGGCATCTCGCTCGGCTCGGTCAAGGCGTACGGCTCGCGGGGCATCGCGGCGCTCCGCGTCGCCATGGAGGCCCCCGCATGAACGAACAGCACCACGGCCCGGAGGATCCCAAGGGTCCGCAAGGGCCCCAGAGCGGCGATCCCGGATCCGCCGACGGCTCCCCTGAAAGCCCTCCCGGCGGCTCTTCCGACGGTTCCCTCGGCGGTTCTTCCGACGGTTCCTCCGGCGGGTCTCCCGGCGGCTCCCTCGGCGGCTCTTCCGGCGGCTCCCTCGACGAGGAGGCGTTGCGGAGCCTGCTGCGCGGCGCGGTCGGCGACCTGGAGCCCGACCCGGACTCGCTGGAGCACATCCGGCGCGCCGTGCCCGCCCGGCGCACACGCCGCAGGCAGGCCCTCGTCGGCGCCGCGGCCGCAGTGATCCTCGGCGGTACGGCCGTCCCCGCGCTCTTCCACGCCGCCACGACCGGCGACGCCGCCGACGACCGGTCCGCCAACACCGCCAGCAGCCAGCGCGCCCACCAGACCACGCCCGAGCAGCACACCGGGGGCGGCAGCGGCACCGGCGGCGGCACGGGCCAGGAGAGCACCTCCGAGGAGGAGCAGAAGGACAGCGGGAAGCCCGGAGGAGAGAAGAGCCAGGACCGGAGCGACGGCCCCTCGGGGGCCCCCGGGACCCCGTCCCCGGACAACACCAGCACGATGGCGGCGACCTCGCCGACCTGCGACCGCGACCAGCTCGGCCAGGGCACCGCGAAGGTCGGCCAGCCCGACAAGGACGGCCGGATCTACGGCAGCTTCCGGGTGGTGAACACCTCCGACCAGGCTTGTACGGTCGACGGCGGGGGAGTCGTCTCGGCGGCCGCCCAGGGCGGCACGCAGAGCTCGAACGTCTCCGTCGTCGACCACACCAAGGGCGACGCCGCCTCCGGCCTGCCCGACCCGGCCACCGCGCCCCGCGAAGTGATCCTCAAGCCCGGCCAGGCGTACGCGGTGGGCTTCGCCTGGATCCCCGCCTCGGGCGGCGGCGCCGGGGGCTGCTCGACCGGCGGTGGCGGCACCCCGAGCCCCGGCGGCAGCGGCGGCGGCTCGCCCTCCCCGGGCAACAGCACCAGCGCCGGCACCTCGTCCAAGGCGGCCTCCACCGCCTCCACGGAGGTGCTCTCGGCCGGCGGCGGCAAGCCCAGCGGCGAGGACCCCGGCAGCCCGCAGCCGACCGGCAGCGTGCAGCTCACCCACGTACCGGAGGTCGGCGAGCCCGAGGCGGCCAGCGCGACGATCCCGGGGGCGTGCGCGGGGACGATCTACCGCACGGGGGCTCTCGCGGGGGACGCGTAGGCGGGTGGGCGCGGTCGTCGGCTGACGCTTCGTTTTTCTCTCCCCCGCCCCTCCCCACCCCTCCGCCCCGCCCCCCGTTCTCCTTGGTCGTGCGTTGCCCGCGGCGGCCGTGCATGGCCTGCGCGTCCGCGGCCCGTGCGTCCGTGACCCGCGCGTCGACGGCCTGCGCGTCGATGGCCCGTGCGCCCACGGTTTGCCGGTCCACGGCCTGCCGGCTCCACGGTTCGCCGCCCACGGGCCTGCCCGTCCGAGGTCCCGCCCGTGGCTGGGAGGGGGCGGGAGAGGCCCCGTTGCCGGGGGCCCGTACCGTGGGGGTGTGTATCGGTTCCTGCTGACTCCCCGCTGGTGGGGGATCAACCTTTTCGCCGTACTGGCCATTCCCTTCTGTCTGTTCATGGGCAGTTGGCAGCTCGGCCGCTTCGAATCACGTGTCGACACCCACCGTGAGCAGCAGGTACAGGCCGACGACGCCAAGACCGCGAAGGCCGAGCCGCTGGCCGATCTGCTCCCCGTCAGCACCAAGACCTCCGGGCGGCAGGCCAGTGCCACCGGGCGGTACGACACGGCGCACCAACTGCTCGTACCGGACCGGGAGCTGGACGAGCGCACCGGCTTCTACGTGCTCACCCTGCTGCGGACCGACGCCGGCAAGGCCCTGCCCGTCGTACGGGGCTGGCTGCCCGGCGACGCGGGCTCCAAGGCCGACGTGGCCAAGGTCCCCGCACCGCCGGCCGGCGAGGTCACCGTCACCGGGGCGCTCCAGTCCTCGGAGGGCCCCAGCACCCGCGGCGTGCACAACGGCGCCGGCCTGCCCACGGGGCAGCTCGGCATGATCAGCGCGGCGTCGCTGGTCAACATCGTGCCGTACGGGGTGTACGACGCCTGGATCACCACGGACCGGGGCGGGGCCGGCCTGACGCCGGTCCCGGCCGCCGCCCCTCCCAACAGCGGCCTCGACCTCAAGGCGTTCCAGAACCTCGGTTACACGGGTGAGTGGTTCGTCTTCGCGGGCTTCGTCGTCTTCATGTGGTTCCGGCTGCTGCGCCGTGAGATCGAGGCGGAGCGGGATCTCGCGCTCGGCATCACCCCTGAGGAGCCGGGGCCGGGCGGTCCTGCGGGGCCGGGCGGTCAAGATGGCGCTGAGCGAACTCGATCTCCAGCCGGAGCTGCTTGATCCGCTCCTCGACCACCAGCGAGCCGTGCCCCGCGTCATAGCGGTACACCTCGTGCGGGTGGCCGCGCCGCTCCAGCCGCTGCACGTAGTTCTCCACCTGGCGGATCGGGCAGCGCGGGTCGTTGACCCCCGCGGAGATGTAGACCGGGGCCCGCACGGCGTCCACATAGGTCAGCGGGGAGGACGCCGCATAGCGCTCGGGCACCTCCTCGGGGGAGCCGCCCAGCAGCGTGCGGTCCATCGCCTTCAGGGCCTCCATCTCGTCGTCGTACGCCGTCACGTAGTCGGCGACCGGGACCGCGGCCAGGCCCACCGCCCACGCCTCGGGCTGGGCGCCGAGCCCCAGCAGCGTCAGATAGCCGCCCCACGAGCCGCCCGCCAGCACCAGCCGCTCGGGGTCGGCGAGCCCGGAGTCCACCGCCCACTCGCGGACCGCCGCGATGTCCTCCAGCTCGATCAGGCCGATGCGGTGCTTGAGCGCGTCCGTCCACTCCCGGCCGTAGCCGGTCGAGCCGCGGTAGTTGACCCGGACCACCGCGAAGCCGTGGTCGACCCAGGCGGCGGGGCCCGAGGCGAAGGCGTCGCTGTCGTGCCAGGTCGGCCCGCCGTGGATCTCGAAGACGGTGGGGAACGGCCCCTCGCCCGCCGGGCGCTGCACCAGCGCGTGCACCTTGCCGCCCGGACCGTCCACCCACGCGTCGGTGACGGGCACCGAATCCGGGGCCTTGCTGAGCCCGTCGGGCAGGGCCGGGGGATCGAGGACGACACGGCCGCTGGTGGACCGTACGACCGGGGGCTGCGCGGCCGAGGACCACAGGAACTCGACCGTTCCATCCGGGCGGGCCGTGGCGCCGGAGACCGTGCCGGAGGGGATCTCCACCCGTACGAGCTCGCCGGTGCCCAGCTCGTACCGCCACAGCTCGCTGCGGGCCTGGAAGCTGTGGGAGATCAGCAGCGTGCCGGTGCCGGTGCTGGTGCCGGTGCCGGTGCCGGTGCTGATGCCGGCGTCCGTGCCCGTGCCCGCGTCGGCTGCGGCGGGTTCGTCGGGGGACTCCGGGTACCACTCCGCGCCGATGTCTCCGGGGAGCTCGATGGCCAGCGCGGTCTCCTCACCCGTCACCGCGTCCCAGATCATCGGCTCCCAGCGGCCGCGCCGCTGGTGCCCGACCAGCATCCGGGTGTCTCCCGCGCGAGGCGCGAACCCCATGACGGTCAGGCCCAGCTCCTCGGTGCCGCTCTTCGTGTCGTCCAGCTCGGAGACGACCGTTCCGTCCAGGCGCGTGACGCGGATCGCCGAGTGCATCGCGTCGCCGTGCTCGGTGTGCTCGATGGCGATCAGGGTGCCGTCGTGGCTCAGGTCGCCGACGCCGGCCGACTCCCGGTGCCGGTAGATCTCCACCGGCTCGGCGCCGGGCCGCACCACGTGGATGGAGGAGCCCTCGTCGTCGGTGGAGCGGCCGACCACCGCCGTGCCGTCGCGGCCGAGCGCCAGGCCGCCCGAGTACGAGGGGGCGAGGCCCGGCGTCGCCGGCTCGTCCTCGCGCCGGCCGTCCTCCCACCCGAAGAAGGGCTGGCGCAGCCAGACGCCGAACTCGTCGCCGTCGGTGTCCGAGAACCACCAGATCCACTCGCCGTCGGGCGACAGGACCCCGTCCGTCGTGCCGTTCGGCCGGTCTGTCGCCTGGCGCTGCGCGCCCGTGGCCCGGTCCCACGCGTACAGCTCGAACGTTCCCGTCGCGTTCGACACGAACAGCGAGCGGTCCGGGGCGTCCTCGGCCCAGTCCGGCAGGCCGACGCGCGGTGCTCTGAATCGCTTTTCCCAGTCCGGCATGGACGACGGCGTCGCGGCTGATTCGTTGCTCTGTGTCATGCCCCCCATTCTGCGCCGGGGAGGTGACAACCCGCTGGCGAGGGCCCAAGCCTGTGGATAACCTCACCGGCATGCACAGACCCATGGCCCCCGATGACTGGCGCGAGGCGAACCGCGCGATGTGGGACGAACGCGTCCCCATCCACATCGGCAGCGATTACTACGACCTCGACGCCTTCCGCCGCGACCCGGACTCACTGCGCGGGTTCGAGATCGAGGAGGTCGGCGACGTGACCGGCCGCAGCCTCCTCCACCTCCAGTGCCACATAGGGCTCGACACCCTTTCCTGGGCCCGCCGGGGCGCCCGGCACGTCGTGGGCCTGGACTTCTCCGAGCCCGCCGTCGAGGCCGCCCGCGACCTCGCCGCGAGCCTCGGCCTAGGCCCGGACCGCGCCTCCTTCGTGGCCGCCGACGTGTACGACGCCGCCGAGGCCGTGCCGGACTCCGCGTACGACATCGTCTACACGGGCGTGGGCGCCCTGTGCTGGCTGCCCGACATCGTCCGCTGGGCCGAGACCGCGGCCTCCCTCGTCGCCCCCGGCGGCTTCCTCTACCTCGCCGAGTTCCACCCGATGACCGACGCGCTGGACGACGAGACCGGCGCGCGCGTCACCTACGACTACTTCAGCCGCCAGCCCTGGGTGGACGAGACCCCCGGCACATACGCGAACCTCGACGCGACCACCGTCAGCAACCGCAGCGTCGAGTGGCAGCACACGCTCGGCGACGTCGTCTCGGCCCTGGCGGCGGCCGGGCTGCGCATCGACTTCCTGCACGAGCACGACGTCACCCTCTTCCAGCGGTTCGGCGCGCTGGAACGCCGGGACGACTACTACCGCCTGCCGGCGGACCGGCCGCGCATCCCGCTGATGTACTCGCTGCGGGCTTCGCGGCCGTGAGCGGTGGGCGGTGACCGGTGAGCGGTGGGCGGCGGGCGGTGAGCGGTGAGCGGTGGGCGGTGAGCGGTGGGCGGCGGGCGGTGAGCGGTGAGCGGTGGGCGGGGCCGTTGTCATTGGCGGGGTGCACACTGACGCCATGTACGAGACCCCCGAGGAACTGACGGCTCTCCAACGGCTCTTGGACGACAGCTACGCGGCGTCCGGCCGGTACCTCCGCTCGGTCATCGGCGAAGAGCGCCGGCTGGGCGCGGAGGGCGTCGTGGACAGGCTGCGCGGCGTCTCCACCATGGCCTTGGCCACGGTCACGGCACGCGGCGAACCCCGCGTGGCCCCCGTCGACGCCATCTTCCACCGAGGCCATTTCGTCTTCGGCACGGCCCCGAACTCCTACCGCTTCCGCCACATCAGCGCCCGCCCCTCGGTCAGCGTCACCGTCTTCGACGGCGAACGCCTCCAGATCACGGCCCACGGCAAGGCGATACCGCTGTCCCTCGCCGAGGAGCCGGGGCTCGAATCCTTCCTGATCGAGTTGTACGGGCAGGAGGCGTGGGACAGGTGGATGCGCTACATGCCGTGGGCCCGTATTCACGCGGAGAAGATGATCACGTTCCTGAACCCGGAGGCCGCCCGCTGACGCCGCGTCACGTGCCGCAGCCCATCGCCTTGGCTCCTACGGGGAGGTAGGACTCCGCGAAGCGCTGGATCTCGGGCCGGAGACTGTCGGAGCTCTCCGCCCGAGGTCCGGATACCCGGATCTCCAGGATGTAGCTCGCCTGCTTCCCGCGATAGGCGCAACGGTTCACGACGTACGCCCCGTTGTCCGCGAGCACGCCGTCGTCGCCGATACCGGTCTTGTGCAGGTTCTTCAGCTGCCGATACGGCTCCTTGGCGAAGGCCATGGCGTCGATGTGGCCGGAAGAGCGTGCGTCGTCGATGTAGAGGACGAGTTCCTTGTCGACGCTCACTCGGCACGTCTCGGTCCAGTCCTTGTCCATCCCTTGCCTGGCGTCTATCCGCTCACCGGGAGGGAGCAGCGGCTTGAGCAACTCGGAGTCGACCTTCTTGCCGCACAGCGCTTTCGGGACGTCGTACCCCCGGGATTCACCACAGCCGCCCGCCCCTGCGAGCAGCACGGCCAGCGTCAGCGCACACGCGATCTGTTTGGACCTCATCGAGCGGCTCACGTACGCCCACCGGCCTTTCGGGCGCTCACTCGCCGCAGCCCATCGTCTTGGCCCCGACCGGGAGATAGGACTCCGCGAAGCGGGCGAGCTTCGTTGGGAGGGGTGCGTTCTGGGCGGCCTTGGTGTTCTCAAGGGAGACGTCGAGGATGTAGAAGCTCTTCTCGCCCTGGTGCGGGCAGGAGTTGACGGAGAGAATCGTGCGGTCCGCGGTCACGCTGTCGTCGCCGAATGGCGACTTCTCGGGGTGCGCGAACCTGCCGGGGTGGTTCTTGGCGAAGGCGGTGGCGTCAATGGCGGCTTGCTGCCGGACTTCGTCGATGTGCAATGCCGGTGAGCCGTCGACCGACAGCTCGCACGTGGCTTCGTCTGCCCCGAGGCTCTTACTGTCTGCTTTCAGCTCTTTGCCCGACGGCAGCAGCTTGCCGAGGAGCTTGGCGTCGACTTCCTTGCCGCACACCGTGTCCGGGACAGCGTAGCTCTGGGAATCGCCGCAGGCCGCGGCACCCGAGAGCAGCGCGACAGACACCGCAACGCGGACGGCCGACCTGTGCATCAGTACGCGGATCACTGCTCCTGCCAGCCCCTTGGCACGGTTGTTTCCGTCATACGCGGCACCGCCGATGTCGTGCTTCAGGACGTGGTCACTGTTCGCGTTGGAGTCATTCGGGTCGTCTTCATTAGGGGGTCACGCTACCCACGCGATCATGGCGATTCCATGGCCTGCTGAAACGGATGCCGAATCCTGACGCGGGCGTATCTCCGCACCGCGGCTAATTCGGTCGACGCCTCGGCGGGCCGTTCGGCAGGCTCTCGTCATGGGAGCGGATGTCTGGCCGTTGTACGGCCTTCGGGTCACCACGCCACGTCTTGAACTGCGGCTGCCGGATCTGGAGCTGCCGGCCGAGTTGGCGGAGGTCGCCGCGGGTGGGGTGCATGACGCGGCGGAGATGCCGTTCACCGTGCCGTGGACGGATGTGGGGCCGGCGGAACGGGGGCGGGCGGTTTTTCAGCATGTGTTGGGGACTGTCGCGGGTTGGCGGCCGGAGGAGTGGACGTTGAGCCTCGCGGTGTTGTGCGGCGGGAAGGCGGTCGGGCGGCAGGATCTCGGTGCGGCCGGGTATGCGGTGACGCGGGAGGCGGAGACGGGGTCGTGGCTGGGGGCGGCGTACCAGGGGCGGGGGATCGGGACGGAGATGCGGGCGGCGGTGCTGTATCTGGCGTTCGAGGGGCTCGGGGCGCGCACCGTGACGTCCTCCGCGATGACGGACAACCCGCGTTCCCTCGGCGCCTCCCGGCGGCTCGGCTATCGCGACGACGGCCTCGCCGTGGCGTCCGTACGCGGAACGGCTCGCACCCTGCGACGGCTGCGGCTGGACCGTGCGGGGTGGGAGGCGCACCGTACGGTCCCCGTCGAGGTGGAGGGGCTGGAGTCGGCTCGGGCGCTCTTCGGGGTGTGACGGGGTGTGACGGGATGGCGGCTGCTACGGGGCGGGGCTCGGTTCCTCCTGGTCCCGGTGCGGTTCAGGGGCGTCGCTCAGGCCAGCCTCCGGCTCGTGGGCTCGGCGGGGGAGCAGCAGCGGTGTCGCCAGTAGTAGGAGGCCCGCTATTGCGATCGCGGTCCTGGGGCCGGTGAAGCCCGCCAGCAGCCCCCATAGTCCCGTCAGCAGCGCGATCGTGGCCTTGGTCGTGACCGACCAGGTGGACAGGGTGCGGGCGATCCGGTCGTTCGCGGTGTGGTCGAGGCGGTGGGCGGCGAGGACCGGGGTGAAGACGCTGGAGCAGAAGATCAGGCCGAACTCCACGACCATGACCAGCATGAGCCCGGCCGTCCCGGGGCGGATGAAGGCCAGCCCGATCGGCCAGCACGCGCGCAGCGTCCCGGCGGTGCGCATGACCTTGTGCCGGCCGAACCGGGTGACGGCCGGCTGCGTCAGCCGGGAGCCGATCAGTCCGCCGAGGCAGGGCACCGCGAAGGCGAGCCCGTACTGCCAGGGCGCGAACCCGAGGGGGCCGAGCATGAGGACGGCGAGCAGCGGCGTGGCCGCCATGATCAGGCCGTTGTTCAGGGCCGTGTTGAAGAGCAGCGGGCGCAGCGCCGGGTTGGCCAGGATGTACCGCCAGCCGTCGAGCAGGGAGCCGGTGCGGCGCCCCCGCGGTGCGTCGGTGCGTACGGGCCGGGGTTCCGAGCCGCCGATCGCGCGGATTCCGGCGGCCGAGAGCAGATAGCTGACGGCGTCGGCCGTCACGGTCAGCACCGGGCCGAACACGCCGATCGCGGCCATGCCGAGCGGTGGTCCGAGCATGCTGGAGGTCCAGTTCACGGCCTCGAAGCGGCTGTTCGCGACGATCAGGTCCTGGGGCGGCACGAGGGCTTTGAGGCACGCCCCGGCGGCCGCGCCGAAGGTGATGCCGGCCGCCGCGACGGTCACCGACACGATCAGAAGCTGGGCGAAGCCGAGCCGGCCGAGCGCGAACGCGATGGGGATGCTCGCCAGCGCCGCGAACCGGATCAGGTCCATCGCGATCATCGCCGGCCGTTTGCGGCGGAACTCCACCCACGGGCCCAGCGGCACCGCCACCAGCGCGCCGACCGCCGTGCCGGCGGCCGCCAGTACCGACACCTTCGTCGGCCCGGCGTGCAGCACGAGGATCGCGATCAAGGGGAAGGCGTCGAACGCGAACCAGGTGCCGAAGGCGCTGACCGTGTACGCCGCCCACAGCCAGCCGAACGGGCGGCCCAATGATCTCTTGCGCCGGGGCTCCCGCGGTTCTCGCGTCCCCTGTTGCCCCTGTGGAACCTGTTGCCCCTGTTGCCTCTGTTGTTGTCTCTGTGGTTCCGGTGTCTCCTGCGTCTTTCGCATCCCCACGCCCCCCTGCACGGACAGCTCTTCAGCCCGTTGCCGACCGGCGCACATCAAAGCCAATCGCGAGTCCGCAGATCAAACAACCAACGCGCCCCCGCCGCGACAACCACAGGTTGTCGGTCTACGATTCCGGGCGTGGACCTCGACGCCGTGCGCACTTTCGTAGCCATCACGGACGAGGGGACGTTCCATGGAGCGTCCGACTCCCTCTCGATCACCCAGCAGGCCGTCTCCAAGCGCGTCGCCGCACTGGAGAAGAGCCTCGGCGTGCGGCTCTTCACCCGTAAGGCGCGCGGACCGCTGCTCACCGTCGACGGGCAGGCGTTCCTGCCCCACGCCCGCGCGCTCCTCCGGGCCGAGGAGCGCGCGGCCGCTTCCGTACGGCCCGGGAGCCGTGCCCTGCGCGTCGACGTGATCGGCCGGCGGCTCGCGCCGGGCGGGCTGCTGAGCGACTTCCACCGCGCGCACCCCGGCACCGAACTCGACGCCGTCACCCTCTTCGACGCCGATGCCGCCATCGCCGCCGTCCGGTCGGGCGCGATCGACGCCTCCTTCCGCGCCGTCACCGTGCCCGCGCGGCAGCTCCCCGACGGCGTCGAAGCCGTCCGGGTCCACGACGAGCCCCTACAGCTCCTCACCGGCCCGGATCACGCGTTCGCCGACGCCCGCTCGGTCACCCTCGCGCAGCTCGCCGGGCACCGGATCTGGATGCCCGGGCTCGTCGCCGGCACCGAATGGGCCGCCTACTACGACGACCTCGCCGCGGCGTTCGGGTTCACCATCGAGGTCACCGGTCCCGATTTCGGCACCGAACCGCTCCTCGACACGATCGCCGGATCACCGGCGCTCGCGACCTTCGTCGGGGAGCAGACCCGCCTCATCTGGCCCCCCGAGGACGACTTGCGGCGCATCGCCGTCCGCGACCCGACGCCGGTCTACCCGCACTCGCTGATCTGGCGCGGCGACAACCCGCACCCCGCGCTCGCCATGCTCCGCGACCACTTCGCCGATGTCCGGGCCCGGGCCGCCGGCCGCCGTCATGCCGATTCCAGCGTCAATGCACATACAGAAGGCGGGACTTGGACTCCTGAATGGGCTCGGTGACCTGGGAGTCGTGAGCGTTCCTCGTCACTTCTGACGCGGTGTCAGCTCTCTACTCGTCCCACGGAACAGACCGCCACGGTCCCGCCGGCTCCTCCATGAGAATCCGGTGCGGCTTCAGCACGCTCGCGTACCAGGCGCCGAACTCGTCCCCGTCGAACCGCAGCAGGCGGCCGAGCGCGTACCCCGCCGAGAACTCCGCCCACGACGCGTAGTGCTCCCGGCTCAGCGCCCCCGCCCGTACGATCGCCGACTGCGCGGCGTCGGCTCCGCACAGCCGGGCGCTGAAGCCCCAGCGGGCGAAGTTGACCCCGCGCCCGTAGTCGTAGGCGACCGCGCTGCGCACGACGGCGTCGGGCGGCAGCAGGCCGTCGGCTCTGAAGCGCGACTCTTAGGCGAGGATGCGTTCGATGACGCGCTGTATCTCGACGCCGGCGCTCGGCGGGGCCGACAGTTCGTCGAGGGCCTCGGCGCAGGCGCGCCGCCAGTCGTCGTGGGTGGGCGCTACGCGCCAGGCGCGGGTGAGCCGCTGACGTACCCGGAGGGCGAATTCCGGTTCCGCGGGGCTGTTCTCGGCGGCGAGGAGCGTGTCCATCTGCTCCTGCCAGTCCCGCGCGGTGGTCGTGCCCCACAGGTCGCGGAGGAGGCGGCGGTCCTGTTCGTAGTCGTCGTAGACGTCGTCCAGGTCGTTCCACAGCACGCCGTTGGTCACGGCCAGCAGCGCCCCGCAGCCGAGCCCGTGCGCCAGCGGGCCGTTCAGGGGGCCGGTGGCCTTGGTGAGAAGCCGCATGGGACGTTCGTTCTTGGGGGTGCCGCGGACGGCCTTCTTGGACAGGCGCTTCCAGCGCATGAGGTCGCGCGGGCGGGCCGTCAGGTACATCTCGACGGGCGTGCCGGGGTTGACCAGGAGGGACAGGCGCGGGTCGGCCCAGCTGCGGGCGAGCGTGTCCAGGCTGGTGCGTACGGCGACGATGCCGGGGCGGCGCGGCAGCCGTTCGCCGACCGTACGGACGATCAGGCAGCCGCTGGAGATGCTGCGCCAGGGCGCGTCCCCGCCCGCGTCGACCTGGTCCTTGGCGACATACCCCACCAGATCGACCCCGGCGAGTACCCGCAGACAGCCCTTGGAATCACCGCGCCCCACGGCCTCCATCAGCTCCCGCTCGACCTCGGTGACCGGTTGCCATGAGCGGGTGACCGTCTTCGCGCGCGCCCTTGAAGTGCTCACCGGCCAACTCTACTGACGGCCGTGACGAGCTGACGGGCGGGCTGCCGGGGCCCGGCGGGCGGCCGGATTCTGAGGGGCTGTCAGCGGGAGTCCGCCGTGGGGGCGGCCAACCCGGCCAACGCGTCGTAAGCCTCCTGGACGAGCGTGTTGCCGCGCTCCGCACCGCAGTTGGCGAGGGCCACCAGGGCGAGGCCGTGGCGCGGACTGAACCCGGCGAAGGACGTGCAGCCGAGGGTGCCGCCCGCGTGGTGGTAGAGGACGGAGCCGTCGGGGCGGGGCCGGACGTTCCAGATCAGGGCGAGGCCGTCCCTGCCGCGCGGCATCGTGAGCCGGGGCCGGGTGACGTCCCGCAGCGCCGTGCGCAGCGGCTCCGGCGGCGTCGCGCCCGCGCCCGTGCCCGTACGGGCCGGGCCGTCCTCGGGTCCGCCCTCGGGTCCGTCCTCCGGGCTGTCCATCGGGCCGCTCTCAGGGTTGTGCTCCGGGCCGCCCTCCGGGGGGTGATCCGGGCCGTCCTCCGCGCCGTTCGCCAGCGCTTCGACGTACGCGAGCAGGTCGCGCGCATCGGCCCGGACCGCTCCGGCGGCGGGCATGCCGGGGATCTCGAAGGGCGGCCGCGGCCTGCGGCGCCGGTAGCCGGTGACCTCGGGGGCCCCGCCGCCCGCGCGTGGCGCGCAGCTCGTACCGCTCAAGCCGAGCGGCGACAGGACGCGGGAGGCCAGCAGCTCCTCGTACGAGAGGCCGCCGCCGGCCGCGCCGCACAGGGCGTGCCCCAGCAGCCCCACGCCGAAGTTCGAGTACCGCATCCGGCTGCCGGGCCGGCAGCGCAGCCGGGTGCGGGACAGGGCGTGCAACACGTCCGCGCCGGTGAACGCGGCGTAGGGGTTGGCGAACAGCCGGCGGCCGGCCGTCGCCAGCAGGCCCGGGGGCAGCCGGGGGAGCCCGGAGGTGTGGGTGGCCAGGTGGGTCAGGGTGATGGCGTCCGTGCCGGCCGGGTACCGGGTGCCCGGCGGCAGATGGCGTACGGCGCTGTCGTGGTGACCCACCTCGCCGCGGGCGGCCAGTTCGGCGAGGAGCAGAGCGGTGAGCGTCTTGGTGAGCGAGCCGATCTCGAAGCGTGTACGGGCGTCGGCCGGGGCGCCTCCCTCGTACGCGGTGCTGCCTCGGGCGAGGAACGTCCGCTGTCCGCGGTAGTACAGCCCGGCCACGACGGCGCTCGCGCCCGGGGCGGCGGACAGCAGCGCGCCGGGCAGGAGTGTGTCGGGCGGTGGCGTGTCGGGCAGCGGTCTAGCAGTCAGTCCGTCTGCGTCCATGGCGGTCATGTGACGGTCCGTGCGGGGCTTGTCCCGTATGTCCGTGCCGGGCGTGCCCCGGAAACCTGTACCGGCCCCGTTCCGAAAGTCCGTACCGGCCCCGCCCCCGCCCCCGCGGAAACCGTCATGAGACAGGCTGTCCCGGCTCGTTCAGTGCCCGGTTGAGGGCGAGGGTCCCGGCGACGACGGCCACGATGGTGGTGTGCTGGTGGTCCTCGAAGCGCTGGGCCGGGTCGTCGTCGACGGGGGTGTCGTCGCGGGGCACCATGCCGTCGGCGTGCTGGAGTTCCGCCAGCCGCTGCCAGTCCTCGGCCTCGTTGCAGGGTTCGGGGAGGCAGTTGCCGACGATCATCAGCTCGGCCATCAGGTCCCACTGGCTGATCTCGGCCCAGATGTCCGTCCACATCGGCAGCCAGTGGCCGAGATAGCCGACGACGTCGCCGGGGAGTCCGCCGGGGACGCGTCCCCAGTCGGTGAGGTGGAAGACGGTGTGGGTGACGGCGTAGCCGGTCAGCCAGTCGATGTGCCAGGGCTCCGGCATGCTGCCGAGCCAGGTCGCCCGGGTCAGCGCCGCCCAGTCGTGGGCCCCGGCGCCGTGGTCGTGACCGGTGATGCGGGCGGCGTTGGCGACGGCGAGGCGGCGGTTGGGGATGTGCTCGGAGGCGTGTGTCGCCCGCAGCGTGACGGTATGGGCGAGGAGCCCTTCCAGCAGCGCGTGGCGGTAGCCGGCGCGGGCGAAGTGGGCGTAGGTCTCCAGGGGGTCGGTCTGGAGGGGGTGCCGCAGGAGGCGTTCGTACAGCAGTGTTCCGTCGCCGAGCTGTCGCCAGCCGAAGTCCAGCAGTTCGCGCGCGAGGGTGAGTTCCTTCGTTCCGGCCGCGCCGTCGCGGAGGACCAGGGAGGCGGCGAGGGCCGTTTCGGCGAGCGCCTTGTAGGCCTCTCCCTCCTCGCCGAGGTCGGCGCCCGGGAGTTTGGAGAGCGCCCCGTACTCGCGGTTGGCGTGCAGCCAGGCCAGGGCCCGGCTGCTGACGTCGTGCGCGGTCCGGGTCGGGACGGGGCTCATACGGGCTCCAGGCCGAGCAGTCGGCGGGCGATCGCGGTGTCCAGGGCGAGGCGTCCGCCGTCGCCGCCGGCCAGTTGGATATAGGTCGTCAGCGGCGCCGGGTCGAGCGGCAGCGCGACGCCTTCGGCGTGCAGCCAGGCCAGCCAGCGGGCGATCCGTGCGGCGGTGGCGAAGTCGCGCCGCAGGGTGGCGCGGCCCGCGCCGCGGGCGAGTCCGACGGCGCCTTGCCGGGCGGCGTCGTGCACGGGCCCGTCCAGGCCGGGGAGCGCGAGCGAGGCGAGCCGGCCCATCCGTACGGACCAGGGCGCCCAGCCCTCCCGTACGGCGCCGTCGCCGTCCGGACCGGCCGCCGCGGTGGGCGGCAGGTGGCGGGGCGCGGAACCGTCGTACTGGGGAGGGCCCTGGGGGTACGGCGGCTGGAGGGGCGGTGAGCCCGTGACGTCCGCCGGCTCGGCGGCGGACAGCAGGGTGAGCAGCCCCCAGTCGGCCCACGCCATGAGCCATGGCTGTTCCTCCCCAGCGGGCGGCGCGGCGGGCGGCGGCTGTACGGGCGGCAGCGCGTCGAGGGCGAGGCGCACGGCCTCGGCCTCGCCGGGGGGCAGGGCCAGCCCGGTCAGCGCGTAGGGCGCCAGGACGTCGGCGCCGAGCATGCGCACCGCGCCGAGGGCGACCGCCGGGTCGCCCGCCTCCTCCACGTGGGCCGCCACAGCCGTGCCCTCGACGCCGCGGAGGACGTCGAGGGCACGGCCGGCCAGATGACCGGCCGATTCGCTGTGGGCGGTCCGTGACCGCTCGGAGATCACTTGCGCTTCGGCCCCTTGGGCGAGAGGGCCAGCCCTGCCAGCAGGATGCCGGAACCGCCCCCGACGCCGTCCGGCGAGGGGATCGGAGCGTCGCTGACTTCCGTTTCGGGCTGGGTCATCAGGTGACCGAGGATTTCCTTGTCGAGTGCGAGGCCAGTCGGCTTGAGAGTCTGGACAGGCATCTTCGTTCCTTTGCAGAGATTCATCACCACAGCCGGTGATGCCCCGATGCTCTGTCCAATTTAACCCGATACGTCGCGTGGCGCTCGTTGGCGGGACCCCAGCGCCCCAGGGGCCCGCGGGGCGTCAGGCGAAGGGCACGTTCACGCAGGCGAGGCGGGCCCCGGCCATGCCGGCGTGGCCGGGCTCGGTCGAGGTCCTGTGCTCGTGGACGACCACGGACCGGGCCTCCCCGTACCGGAAGTGCCAGCTCTGCCCCGCGCGCGAACGCCCGTCGCCGTCCTCGTCGGTCGTGAGGTCGAGCCACACCTCGTTGCGCGGGTTGGCGTACGCGGGGTCGGTGGAGGGCTGCTTCGGGTCGCGTACGTCCTGGTAGTGCGGCCCGGAGTCCTCCGGCTTGGCGCCGCACGGCTTGGAGTGCGCGTGCGCGCCGAAGGTGCGGTTCGCCTGCACCCCCTCCAGCCGCAGGGCGACGGAGGTTCCGCCGCCCTCGTGCCGCCGCTCGGTGACCACCACGCGCCCGCCCTCCGGCACGGCGGCCCGGTCGTAGGTGACGGCTGTGTAGGGGGCTTGGCCGGCGGAGCCGAAGTGCTCGTCGACGGTCACGGTGGTGCTGTGCACTCCTGCGGTCGGGCTCAGGGCCATGGCCGCGGTCAGCATGGTCGCAACGAAGGGCATGTCCACTCCCTGACGGGTTCCACTCCCTGGCGGGAGGGATCGGATGCGGATGGGAATCCTGGGACAGTTCTTGCCGCCTCGGATGATTGCGGGAAGGGGGGCTGCCCACTACCGAGTATCTGGACAACCCGAATCCCGCGCTTTCCGTGCTCACATCCTGCTCAGATGCTGCCCATCCGGGCTCTCGCGGTCCCGACCAGGGGCGGGACGGTGCTTGACTGCTGGGGCATCAGCGAAGAGGGGCGGATTCCACCATGGCTGACCAGCCTTCTGTGAGCGTCGGTGGTGTCACCTACCGGGTGACCCCCGAATACCTGGCCAACGCGTCCAGCAACACGATGTCCACGGCGGCGGAGATCGCCGGGCAGCTGGCGGAGCTGAAGACCTATGTGACCAGCTTGGAAGCGAGCTGGCAGGGGCTTGCCCACAACCAGTTCCAGACTCTGATGACGGAGTACGACATCTACGCGCGGATGCTCCACGACGCCCTGGAGGGGATCTCCAAGGGGCTTCAGGGCAACTTCGTCAACTACAAGGACTCCGAGCAGCAGAACCTCACGAACCTCGCCGCGCTGGGCGAGGACGTGCCCAAGGCGCCGGCCGGCACCAACTTCAACTGAGCCGGGCTCACAACCACTTGCTCGATTCGCCCGGGGGTTCCGGGCGCATTCCTAGGAGTGTTCATGGCCGATATCGACGGCACGCCGATCTACGTCGGCGAGGGACTCGCCGCGGCGGGCGGTGTGCTCAACTCCAGGGCCGCGGAGATCTCCGGCGAACTCCAGCAGCTGAAGTCCCAGCTGGCCCCGCTGGTCGACGCCTGGCGGGAGAGTCAGGCCGCGACGTACTACCAGGACATGCAGAATGAGTGGGACCTCGCGGCCGACGGGCTGTTCGGGCCGGAGGGCGTGCTCGGGCGGATCGCCACCGCCATGCACGTGAACTGGAACAACTACAGCGACGCCGAGTGGTCGAACATGTCCACCTGGCGGCACTGACCCCACCGCGGCCCGCGGGCTCGCGGCCGTGCGGTCCGACACCTAAGGAAACATCCGTGCCCGATGAACGCTGCCGGGTCACCGTGGTCGGCGAACGCAGGCGGGTCGACCTCGCGCTCCCCGCGCAGGCCCCGATCGCCGAGTACGCCTCCCGGCTCGCCACCCTGTGCGGCCAGACCGAACCCGAGGCCATGCCCCCGGTCTGGTCGCTCGCCGAGTCGGGCGGCAGCCCCATGGCGCCCGGCGAGTCGCTGGCGGCCGCGGGCATCGTGGACGGCGCCATCCTCTACCTGCGCGACCAGCGGGCGGCGGAGCTCGGCGAGCTGACCGTCACCGACCTCGACGAGCAGGTCGCCAATGCCCAGGACACCAGCGGCCTGTGGAACATACGGCGGCGCGCCCAGTTCGTCGTGGGCGCCGGGCTCGCGGTCGCCACGGCCTCCGCGGGCTGGATCGGCGCGCACCGGCTCGCGAGTCCGGTCGTGGCGCTGTTCGGCGTCGCCGCGCTCTGCTCGGCGCTGCTCGCCTGGTACGCCCAGCGCAAGAACTGGCCCCTGCCGCACGCCATGCGCCAGCTCCTCGCACTGGCCGCCTGCCCGCTGCTGGCCTGTGTCGGCCTCGGCGTGCCCGTCCACGGCTCGGCGCTCACGCCGGTCCTGGTCTCGCTGTGCGCCGTCTTCGGCGCGCTCGCCGGGCTCGTCGCGCTGCCCGCGCCCTCCACCGTGGTGCTCCAACTGCTCACCGTCGCGACCGCCTTGTTCGTGGTGCCGCTGACCACGCTGCACGCGGGCCTGACCGGCTCCGCCGCCGTCGTGGCCGCCGTGCTGTTCATGCTCGCCGGGCTGCTGCCCCGGATCACCAGCCAGATCGCCGTACTCGTGCCGTCCGGCCCCGACACCGGGGCCGCCGCCCTGGACTCCGGCGAGATCGCCGCCGTCGTCCGCCGCGGCAACGGACTGCTCACCCTGCTCTCCGTCGTGACCGGCGTCTTCCTCGCGGCCTCGCTGCTCACCCTGAGCGCCTCCCGCGGCGCCTGCGGCCTCGCGCTGGTCGGCGTCGTCAGCGTCGGACTGCTGCTCCAGGCCGGTTCGGTACGCGTACTGACCGGTGTGATCCCGCAACTCGCCGCCGGTGTCGTGGGGCTGCTCGCCCTGGCCGTCCGCGTGCCCGAGTACGCGTTCGGCTCGACCCTCGCGGGTCCGCTGGCCGCCTTCGCCGTGGGCATCGTCCTCGTCGCCTGCGGGCTGTTCCTCGCCTTCGGCGCGGCTCTGCGGCCCATCGAGCCCGAGCGCCCCACCTGGCCCGGCGGCCTCGCCACCTTCCTCTCCGTCGCCGGGCTGCCGCTCGCCGCCGGAGTGTTCGGCCTCTTCGGCTGGCTGGCCAACCTGGGAAGTGGTCTGTGAGCAAACGAGGTGTGAGCGGACGGGCTCTGACCGGGTGGCCTGTGAGCGGACGGGCTGTAAGCGGACGAGCCGTGGGCGGACGACGCGTGAGCGGGCTTTCGGCGGTACGGGCGTACGGTGCCGAGTGGCCGGCGGTACGGGCGTACGCCGCTGACGGCTACGCGTCGCCCGCACACCGGGAGCGCACCCCGTGAGGGCCGCCGCGCAGCGCGTCGCGCCCGGCAGCTGGGGCGGCCACCGCACCATCGGGGCGGCGGTCCGCAGCGCCAAGCCCGGCGCCGTGATCACCGTGCAGGCTGGCACGTACACCGAGAGCCTGGTGCTGGACAAGGACGTCAGCCTGGTCGCGAAGGGCGTCGTGCGCCTCGTCGCCTCCCGCGGGCCCGCCGTCACCGTGCACGCGGGCGCGGCCGAGCTGCGCGGCTTCGCCATCGCCTCCAGCGCTCCCCGGGACGCCGCGGTGCTGCTGCGCGGCGGCGAACCGGTGCTGCGGGACTGCGAGATCACCGGCGGCCGGGTCGAGGTCTCGGGCGCGGCGGCCGCGCTGCTGAGCGGCTGCTCGGTGCGGCAGGCCGAGAGCGTCGCGGTATGGCTGGCCGGCACCAGCCGCACCACGCTGGAGGACCTGACGGTCGGCGGCTGCACCGGGGACGGGCTGATCGTCGAGGACGAGGCGCGGGCCGAGCTCACCGACGCGCTGATCGACGGCGCCACCGGGCGCGGCGCCCTGCTGACCGGCGGGGCGCACGCGACGCTGACGCGCTGTGAGGTACGCGGCAGCGGCGTCGCCGCCGTCCTGGTGGAGGGGCACGCGACCGCGGCGCTGCGCGAGTGCCGGCTGCACGAGGCGACCGGGCAGGGCGTGTGGACCCGCGGCACGGCGGGCCGTCTCGCGGGCGCCGCGCAGTCCTCCGAAGGGCGGGCCGCGGAAGGGCAGGCCTCCGAAGGGCGCGCCACCGCGTCCGGCCCCCGTTCCGGCAGCGGTTCCCAAGGGGTGCGGCTGCGGGACTGCGAGATCTTCCGTACGGGCGGGGCGGGGGTGCTGGTGGACGGCGGCAGCGCGGTCCTGCTGGACGGCTGCCATGTGCACCACACCGCCGGCGCCGCGGTGCTCGTCACCGCGGAGGCCGCCGTGGAACTGGTCTCGGTGCGGGCCGTGGACTGCGAGGACACCGCGCTGGTGGTCAGCGGGTCGGGGCGGGCCGCCGCGCGCGACTCGACCTTCGCCCGTACCGCCGCCAACGGGGTCTACGCGGTGGGCGAGGCGGATGTCTCGCTGACCGGCTGCACCGTACGGGACACCGCCTATACGGCCGTACACCTCGGCGGCGGAGCGCGCGCCACCGCCCGGGACTGCACCGTCAGCGGCACCCCCGAATACGGCATGCGCGTCACCGAGCGGGCCGAACTCCTCGCGGACGGCTGCGAGGTGAACGACGCGGGCCTGACCGGGGTGAGCGTCGAGGGCGGGGACGCCGCCGTGCGCGGCTGCCGGGTGAACGGCGGCCGGGACGGCGTACGGCTGCGCACCACCCACCGGCCGCTGCTGGCGGACTGCGAGATCACCGCCGCCGGGGAGACCGGGGTGCGGATCGGCCGGGAGACCGGCGCCCGGCTGGAGAACGTGCGCGTCACCGGCAGCGGCGGCGCCGGGCTGCTGCTGGAGGAGGACAGCACCGCCGTCGTGGAGGGCGGCGCGGTACGCGAGTCCCAGGGCAGCGGCGTCGTGGTGCGCGCCGGGGCCCGGCCCCGGATTCTGGGGCTGACCGTCGAGGCGGCGGCGAAGAACGCGCTGTTCGTCGAGGAGGGCGGCGAGGGCCGCTACGAGGACTGCCACCTCACCAAGAGCCGCTTCCCCGCCGTCTACGCCGCCGCCCGCTCCCGGCTCGTACTGCGCCGCTGCACCGTCGACGGCACCGAGACCGACCTGCTGCGGGACGACGAGGCCGTGGTCCACGCGGAGGACTGCCACGTCGAGGACGTCGCCGAGCCGCTGCTGCCCACCCTCGCGGCGCCGGGGACGGAGGACGGCGAGGGCCGTAAGGCCGTGCCCGCCGTCGCCGGGGCCGGCCGCCGGGCCGGAGCCAAGGACGACGGCAAGGGCCGTACGGACAAGAGCGAGGACGAGCAGAGCGCCGAGGAGGCCGCGGCGAAGCTCGCCGAACTCCATGTCGAGCTGGACCGCCTGGTCGGCCTCGACGGCGTCAAACGCGAAGTCGTCACGATGACGAAGCTCATGCAGATGGTCAAGGTCCGCCAGGACGCCGGGCTCGCGCCGCCGCCGCTGAGCAGGCACCTGGTCTTCGCGGGCAACCCCGGCACCGGCAAGACCACCGTGGCCCGCCTCTACGGCGGCTTCCTCGCCGCGCTCGGCCTGCTCAGCCGGGGCCACCTGGTCGAGGCGGACCGGGGCGACCTGGTCGGCGAGTACGTCGGCCACACCGCGCCGAAGACGACCGCCGTCTTCCGGCGCGCCCTGGGCGGGGTGCTGTTCATCGACGAGGCGTACTCCCTCGTGCCGCAGGGCCAGGTGACGGACTTCGGCTCGGAGGCCATCTCCACGCTGGTGAAGCTGATGGAGGACCACCGGGACGAGGTGGTCGTCATCGTCGCCGGGTACCCGATCGAGATGTCCCGGCTGATGGAGTCCAACGCGGGCCTGTCCTCGCGCTTCACCCGCACCCTGGTCTTCGACGACTACACCACGCCGGAGCTCGTACGCATCGTCGAGCACCAGGCGGACAGCCACGAGTACGCGTTCGCGCCGGAGACCACCGACGCGCTGCACGGCTACTTCGACGCCCTGCCGCGCGGCGAGCAGTTCGGCAACGGGCGCAGCGCGCGGCAGGTCTTCCAGCGGATGACCGAGCGGCACGCGCAGCGGGTCGCCGAACTCGACCTGAGCGCTCTCGACCTGGCCTCGGCGGGCGCGGACCTGCTCACCACGCTCCTGCCCGCGGACCTTCCGCCGGGAGGCGTCACGTGAGAGACGGCTCGACGAGACAGCAGCAGCACCGCCCCTCGCGCCCGGCCCGGACGGCGCGCGGGGGCGGCACAGGACATCGGACCGGGTGAAAGGCAGGTGACCCGCGGATGGCCGAGCAGCCGACCCCGCAGGAGTGGCACGCCGACCTACAGGCGCTGAAGGACGCGATCGCGGTGGTGAAGCGCGAGAAGTCGTCGATCTCCACCAACATGTCGTCGATCGACACCAAGATGGGCACGATCGGCACGCACTGGTCCAGCCCCTCCTACCACTCGTACGACGCGATGAAGACGTGGTTCCAGAAGGGGCAGCACGACCTGGAGTCGATGCTGAGCGACATCATCAAGCGGATGGAGACCTCTTACACGAACTACCACAACGCCGAGACCGCCAACGTCAAGAACCTCAACGACGGCGGGTCCGGTGGCTGAGCCGGCGACGCGCCGCCGCCCCGCTCCGCGCAGGCGGAACGGGGCGGCGGCCGGCGCCGGGTCACTTCGCGGGCGGGTCCGGGAACTTGGACTCCCGGTCGGTGTGCCCGTAGACCTGCCCGGCGTGGTTGAGCAGCGCGATGTACTCGCCCAGCTTCTCCAGCGCGGAGCCGACCTGGAGCAGCGCGCGCTCCTGGGCGGGGTTGATGTCCGCGGCGAACTTCTCGGCGGACTCGGCGAACGGGTTCGGGTGGGAGTGCTTCCCGGCGCTCGGGTCGTACCCGGACGCGAGGGAGGTGTGCATCTCCCCCTTCGTCTCCGTGACCACGGCGCCCTGCCCGAAGACGGTGCCCTTGACGGCCATGACCTTCTTGCGGACCTCCTCGTACTTCTCGACTCCCCCCTTGGCCTCCGTGAGCATCGACGTCTCCGCGGTGCGCAACGTGGAGGGGTCGATCTTGAAGTCGCCGGAGGCGGTGTAGTTCTGCGGCGTCGCGTCCGAGCCGCTGTCGGACCCGATGTCCTTCGGGTCGTCGTTGAAGGAGGGCGGCTTCGTCCAGGCGACCTTGTCGGTCGGCACCAGGCCGTCGAGGTGCTTGTCGTGGTCGGCGCTCGGCTTCTCGTCGCCGTCCCCGTCGGGCAGCGGGGTCGTGTCGTACTTCGAGGTTATGGGGTCGGTCACGTGGTCTCCCTCGTCTCTCTCGCGCCGGCCTCACAGCCGGGCGGCCGGGCGACGGTTCTGCGGAGTATCGCCAGGTTTACCACTTATGCAGGCAATTGTCAGCGCGAGGGCGTGTCCCCCGCACCGATAGCAACCACCAGGCACCCGAGTGGAGTTGCCGGGAAAGGCGAGTCATGGGCGACAGCGGCAAGGCCGATTACGACACCTCCGTCATCAGCGTCTCCCCGAGCGGCCTGAAGGCCACCGGCAAGGAGCTGGCGGCCCTCAGCGCCGACGTCGTCAAGAGCCTCAACACCATCCACACCGCACTGGACGGGCTGAAGGTCAACTGGCAGGGCAAGGCCGCCTCGGACGCCGAAGAGGTGAACCAGGAGTGGCTGCGGGTCATGAGCGAGCTGTTCGGCACCAAGGAGGACCCGCACAAGGGGGTCCTGCCCGCCCTCTCGGACGGCGTCGGCATGGCCGCCTTCAACTTCAGCACGGCCGAGGACGGCGTCGCCGAAGCCTTCACCAAATTCCGGGAAGGTCTGGCCGAGAAGACCGGCGGCGACGACAAGCCGAAGGACACCCCGCCCGAGGCCGTGACCGACACCAACAAGACGGCGGTCACCATGACCTTCTAGCGACCTTGTAGCGATGACCTTGTAGCGAGTCCGCCGCTCCGCCATGAGCCCGCCGCTCCACCCGCTCCCGCAGCCCCCGACAGCCCGCTAGGCAGCCAACGTGAGTCGAATCCCCTTCCACCGCCCCGTCCGTACGACGCCCCCGCCGACGCCGGAGGGCCGGACGAACCTGGCCAGCCCCCCGCAGCGGCCCCAGCCCCAGGGCGCGGCGGGCTGGCTGATGCTCCTGCTGCCGCTGCTGTCCAGCATGAGCATGGCGGCGTACATGGTCGCCTACGGCAAGGCGTGGATGATCCTGCTGGGCATCGCCTTCGTGGTGGTGTCCGTCGGCGTCACCATCGGCGTACGGATGCAACTGCGGGGCAGCCGCCGCCGCAACCAGTACCGGCAGCGGGAGCGGTACCTGGAGTACCTCGCCGGGATGCGCAAGCAGGCCCTGCGCTCGCGGGTCGCCCAGCGGGCCGCCGACGTCTGGCGGCACCCGCACCCGGACCGGCTGTGGGCGATCGCCGCCCGCCGCCGCCGGGTGTGGGAGCGCCGGCCCGCCGACAGCGACTTCCTGCACCTGCGGGTGGGCACCGGCACTGTGCCGCTCGCAGCCGAGATGCGCATGCCGGACCAGAGCGACCCGACCATCGAGGTCGACGCCGAGTGCAAGCACGCCGCCGCCGAGCTCGTCCGCACGTACGGCACGGTCGAGGGGCAGGCCGCCTGGCTGGACCTCGCCAAGTCCGGCGTGGTCAGCCTGCTGGGCCCGCGCGCCCGCACCCGCGAGCTGGCCCAGTCGATGCTGCTCCAGCTCGCCGTCCTGCACGCGCCGGACGATGTGCGGATCGCGGTCGTCACCGGCGGCAACGCCGCCTGGAGCTGGGCCAAGTGGCTGCCGCACGCCCAGCACCCCGACGCGGCGGCCCAGCGCCGCGAGCAGGAGCTCGTACCGCTGCTCGCCGACGACCTCGCCGGGCTCCACGAACACCTCCAGGAGACCCTCGACCAGGCCGTGGCCGCCCGCGCCGAACGCAGCAGCCGCATCGTCCCGCAGCGGGACGCCACCCCCCGCCGCCAATTGGTGATCTTCCTCGACGAGTACGAGCCCGGGGCGCCCTGGGCCCGCTCGGCGCTCCTGGAGGACCTGATCACCGAGGCCGGCCCCGACCTGGGCATCCACGTGGTGTGCCTGGTCGAGGAGGAGGGCTCGGAGCCCGGCCGGGTGGACGTACGGGCCCGTACGGACGCCCGCGGCACGCTCACCCTGGAGGGCCGCGCGCCCGGCCTGCACGCCACCGTCGAGAAGGGCGTCGTCGACGAGACCACGCCCGGCGTCCTGGAGGCCGCCGCCCGCGCACTGGCCCCGCTGCGGCTCTCCGGCGAACGCGACCAGGTCCTCTCCGAGCACGTCTCCCTCTCCGGCATGCTCGGCGTCCCCGACATGGCCGTCTTCGACCCGGCCACCCGCCGCCGCGCCCCCGACGCGAAGGAACTCCTCAGCGTCCCCATCGGCGTGACCGGCACCGGCGAGCCGCTGACCATGGACCTCAAGGAGTCCGCGCAGGGCGGCATCGGCCCGCACGGACTCGTCGTCGGCGCCACCGGCTCCGGCAAGAGCGAACTGCTGCGCACCCTCGTCACCGGGCTCGCCATGGTGCACGCCCCCGAGCACCTCGCCTTCGTCCTCGTCGACTTCAAGGGCGGCGCCACCTTCGCGGGCGTCACCGAACTCCCGCACGTATCCGGCCTGATCACCAACCTCGCCGACGACCTCGCCATGGTCGACCGGATGCACAAGGCCCTCTCCGGCGAACAGCAGCGCCGTCAGCGGATGCTGCGCGAGGCCGGCAACGTCGACTCGGTCCGCGAGTACCAGCTCCGCCAGGCGGCCGGCGGCACCGACATCAACGGCAAGCCGCTGGAACCGCTGCCCTACCTACTGATCATCGTCGACGAGTTCGGCGAACTCCTCTCCCAGCGCCCCGACTTCATCGACCTGTTCGTACAGATCGGCCGCGTCGGCCGGTCGCTCGGCATGCACCTGCTGCTGGCCACCCAGCGGCTGGAGGAAGGCCGGCTGCGCGGCCTGGAGTCCCACCTGTCCTACCGGATCTGCCTGCGCACCTTCAGCGCAGCGGAATCCCGCGCCGTCATCGGCACCTCCGACGCCTACACCCTCCCGGCCATCCCCGGCTCCGCCTACCTCAAGGTGGACGAGACGGTCTACGAGCGGTTCCGCGTCGCCTACATCTCCTCGCCCTACCGCGAGTACGACCCGGACGGCGCGGGAGCCGCGGCCCTCGAACCCGTGCCGTACGCCGTGCACGGCGACCTCGCGCCGCTCTCCCCCGACGAGAGCGAGAAGACCGGCTGGGAATGGGAGCTCGACGCGGGCCCCACCGAACTCCAGGTCGCCGTCGAGCGGCTGCTCAACAAGGACACGCCCGGACACCAGGTGTGGCTGCCGCCGCTGCCCCCGGCGTTCACCCTCGAACCGCTGCTCGGCGACCCGGAGGCGGACCCGGAACTGGGCCTGCGCTGCGCGCAGTGGCCGTACGGCGGCGAGCTGAAGTTCCCCGTCGGCGTGCTCGACGTGCCCTCCCGCCAGGAACAGCGGCCGCTCGTACTCGACCTCGCCGGACGCCAGGGCCACCTGGCGCTGGTCGGCGCGCCGCAGAGCGGCAAATCCACCTTCCTGCGCACCGCGATGCTCAGCGCCATGCTCACCCACACCCCCGAGGAGGTGCAGTTCTACGCCATCGACATGGGCGGCGGCTCGCTGCACGGGCTGAGCGACGCGCCGCACGTGGCGGGCGTCGCCGGCCGCCGCGACGAGGAGCGGGTGCGCCGGGTGCTCGCCGAGGTCGGCCGGCTCGTCAACGCCCGCGAGCGGATGTTCCGCGACCTGGGCCTCCAGTCCGCCGCCGAATTCCGCGCCCGCCGCGCCGCCGGCGACCTGCCCGAAGGCGTACGGGCCGCCGACATCGTGCTCGCCGTCGACAACTGGGCCGCCCTGCACGAGTCCGACGAGGACGCCGTCAGCACCCTGATCGAGGTCGCCACCCGCGGCCTCGGCGTGGGCGTGCACCTGTGGCTGACCGCCAACCGCTGGGCGGAGATCCGCATCAACCTGCGCGACAACATCCCCGCCCGCCTCGAACTGTGGCTCAACGACCCCTCCGAATCCGAGATCAGCCGGCCCAGCGCCCGCGCGCTCGGCCAGAGCGTCCCCGGCCGCGGCCTGACCCCGCCCGGACTCATCCACCACATCGCGCTGCCCCGGTTCGACGACGGCGCCGACGGCGCGGACGGCGTGACCGGGCTCGCCGAGGCCCAGCAGCGGCTGGTGTCCCGGATCGCCGAGAGCTGGCAGCGGCCCGCGGCCCCGGCGCTGCGCGTCCTGCCCGAGCGGATCACCGTCCGCGAACTGGCGGTCGCCGCGGCCCCCTCGCCCGGCGAGCGCTGGGAGGGCCACGGCTCCGCCATCGGCGAGCGCGAGGTGCCCATCGGGCTCCGCGAGTCCGACCTGCGCCCCGTCGGCCTCGACCTGACCTCCGCCGCCGACGCCCCGCACTTCGTGGTCTTCGGCGACTCGGGCTCCGGCAAGACCGCGTTCCTGCGCGCCTGGATGCGCGGGCTCGCCGCCCGCCGCAGCGCCCGCGACGTGCGCTTCATGGTCGTCGACTACCGGCACAGCCTGCTGGGCGCGGTGCCCGACGAATACATCGGCGCCCGCGGCGCCAACGCCGACCTCGTCACCGGGCAGGCCCAGGCGCTCGCCGAGACGCTGCGCTCCCGGATGCCCCCGGCGGACGTCACCGCCGCCCAGCTCGCCGCGCGCGACTGGTGGCAGGGCCCGGAACTGTACGTCGTCGTCGACGACTACGACCTGGCGGCGGGCAGCATGGGGCGCGGCCCGCTCGCCCTGCTGGGGGAGTTCATCCCGCAGGCGGCGGAGCTGGGCTTCCACCTCATGCTGGCCCGCCGGGTCGGCGGCGCCAGCCGGGCCCTGCTGTCCGATCCGCTGCTCAGCAAGCTCAAGGAGGTCGGTACGGACGGGCTGCTGCTCTCCGGCGACCACCGCGAGGGCGCCCTCATCGGAAACCAGCGCGCCTACGCCCACGGGCCGGGGCGCGGCACGCTGGTCCGCCGCAGCCACGACCCGGTCGCGGTGCAGGTGGCCCTCGACGAGGGGGAGGGGCCGGTGGAGCCCGTGGGATCGGTAGTGGAAGCGGCAGTGGAAGAGGTCGTGGAAGAGGTCGTGGAAGAGGCCGTGGAAGAGGTCGTGGAAGAGGAAGATCCCGAGGCTTACGAGGCCGTTCCCGACGACGCGCCCGACCAGCAACCCGTCTGACCAGCAACCCGTCTGACCCGCAACCCGTCTGACCCGCACGACGACCGCCCCGTACGACAACTGACCCGCACGATGACCGAACCGCACCACGTCTGACCAGCGTGATGAACGAACAGCGCTACGAGCGACCAGCTTGACGACGAACAGCGCTACGGACGACCAGCGCGACGTCTGACCAGCGTGACGAACGAACAGCGCTGCGAACGAACAGCGCTGCGAACGACCAGCACGAAGCTTGATCAGCGACCGTCTGAGAAGCGGCAGTACGCCCAAGGAGGGCGACCCCGACCATGGCTAACGCGGATTCCGTACTCGACACCATCAAGATCGACGACATCTACGCGCTGGGGAACGCGTGGATCCAGCTCGGGGACGATCTCCACGAGCGTCGGGTAGCCGTCGACACTCAGGCCGGCTCGCTCGGCATGACCGGCACCGCCGGCAAAGAGGCCAAGCGGGCGTGGAGCGAGGGGGTCGGCCCGACCATCGACAGCGCCGCCGAGACCGCCTGGACCATCGGCCAGACGATCAACCGCTACGGCGAGGAACTGCACAAGGCGGCCGAGGAGTACGCGAAGAAGCTCAACGCCGCCATGTGGGCCGACATCCTCGGCGCGCTCCTGGGGGCCGTGTTCTTCGCCGTCGGGCCGCTGCTCGGCAGCCTGCTGACGATCATCGGCCAGGTGCTGGCCCGGCTGTTGCCCATCCTGAGCCAGATGGCGGCCCGCCTCGGCAGCCTGGGCACCACGATCGTCGCCATCGGCGGCGGCGCCGTCCTCGGTGCCGCGTCCGCCCTCGGCATCGACGTCGCGCTCGGCGAGGTGGGCGCGGCCATCGCCGGCACGGACTACGACGTCGACTGGGGCATGGAGGCGTGGAGCATCGGCATCGGCGGCGCCTTCGGCGCCATCGGGGGCGGTCTGGGGGCGGGGTTCCGCTACCACCCGCATCCGGTGAAGCCCGGCCCCACCCCGAAGACCCACAACACACCGATCGAGAACCCGCCCCAGGCCCACCCGACGGGCGGCAACCCGCTGCCGGGCGGTGGCGGCGGAAAGAGCGTCGTCAGCCCCCCGCCCGGCAAGCTGGGCGGCGGCGGCCACGAGGCGCCGCTCAACAGCGGACCGGGCAAGGGCGACACTCCCGGCTCCGGCCCGATCGCCGGCAAGGGCGTCTCCGGCCAGGAGAGCCACCCCACCAGCAGCGGGCCCGCCGGCGACGGACGCTCCGGGAACGTCGGCATGCCCAACTCGTCCGTGAAGCACGAGAACACCACGTCGGCGCCGCCTCCCACGTCGGCCCCGCCGGCGAAGCAGCCCGGTTCGGGCAACTCGACGAAGCACGTGCAGCCCGGTTCCGGTCCGGCCGGGGCGGGCGCCAAGCACCCCGCTCCCGCGCCGAACGCGCCGGTCAACGGGCAGAAGGGCGTGGCCGGGGGCGGCGGGAACGGTGCGAACGGCAACCGGTCCGGGAACGGCGCGCCGGTGGAGAACCCGCCGGTCAGCGGGAAGAAGGTGGTGACCGGGGGCGGCGGCAACGGTTCGCACGGCAACCGGGCCGACGGCAACGCCCCGGTGACCAACGCGCCCGGCAACAGCCGCAAGGAGGGGATCGGCGGCGGTAACGGTTCGCACGGCAATCGGGCGGACGACGGTGCTCCGGTGTCGAACCCGCCGGTCAACAGCCGTAAGGACGGGGCCGGGGGCGTTAACGGCTCGAACAGCAACCGGGCCGACGGCAACGCCCCGGTGACCAACCCGCCAGGCAACAGCCGCAAGGACGGGTCCGGGGGCGGGAACGGCTCGCATGGCAATCGGGCGGATGACGGCGCTCCGGTGTCGAGTCCGCCGGCCAACAGCCACAAGAACGGGGCCGACGGCGGCAACGGCTCGACTGGCCACCGGGCGGATGACGGTGCCCCGGTGTCGACCCCGCCGTCCAATAGCCACAAGAACACGACGGGCGAGACCGGGGGAGGCAACGGCTCCAACGGCAACCGGTCCGACGGCAGTGGCCCGGTGACCAACCCGCCGGCCAACAGCCACAAGAACGGGGTCGGGGGCGGTAACGGCTCGACCGGTCACCGGGCTGATGACGGTGCTCCGGTGTCGAACCCGCCGGCCAACAGTCACAAGAACACGTCGGGCGAGACCGGTTCGAAGGTCCCGCCGGGCGAGGGGGCTCCCCGGGACACCAACAGCAACAACAGCAACAACAGCCACAACGACAAGGTGACCCTCCCGCCGGGCCAGCCCCGTAAGACGCATGAAGGCCAGGGCGGGTCCGGCGAGGGCAAGGACAACTTCTCCGGCTCCGGCCACCGGTTGGGTGGTTCGGGGAACAACCCGCATGGCGTGCGGGTGCAGGACCCTGGCAAGACGGGGGGCGACGCGGGTTCGGGTTCCGGTGGTCGGAGCGGTAATCCGATGGAGAATCCGGGGCATCGGCTGGACGGTAGGACGGAGAACACGCAGGGAGTGCCGGCGCGGGAACCTGGCGACACGGGGGACGGCGTGAATTCCGGTGGTCGGAGCAACAATCCGATGGAGAATCCGGGGCGCCGGCTGGACGGTAGGACGGAGAACACGCAGGGAGTGCCGGCGCGGGAACCTGGCGACACGGGGGACGACGCGAATTCCGGTGGTCGGAGCAACAATCCGATGGAGAATCCCGGGCGCCGGCTGGACGGTAGGACGGAAAACACGCAGGGAGTACCGCCGAAGGAACCCGGCGACACGGGGTCCGGTGGTCGGAGCGGCAATCCGATGGAGAATCCGGGACACCGCTTGGGCGGTGGGAAGCCGGATCCCAACGGGATCTGGAAGGAGCCGCACCCGGACGGCCGGACCAATGGGCCGGGGGAGGCTCAGCGGACCGGGCGGGGCCACGACTATCCCGCGACCCACTACAACCGCCCTGTCGAGGACGGCTTGGGCGGGGGCGACAAGGTCGGCAGGGATCCGTTCGCCGGTCCCGGCAAGGCGCTCGGCGGGGGTCAGAAGGACCCGTTCGGCCACAACGAGCCGCGTCCGGAGCGTCCGGAGCGCACGTCGGGTGACAAGGGCGCGGGCAATCCGCTGGACGGTGCCCCCAAGCCGCCGCCGCGTAAGGAAGCCGGTTACGGTGGCCGGCCCGCCACGCTCGACGACCTGCCCGGCGGACGTCCGGGCAGCAGAGGCAAGGGCTCCGGCGAAGCCGGCGGCGGCCTGCGCCCCAACCACGGCAACAGCAGCACCACCCACGTCGAGACGCAGTCCCACGGCAGCGGCAGCGGCAGCGGGAACGGGAGCCGTCCTGGAGCCGGTACGAACTCCGGCAAGGGCACGAACACCGAGTCGCCAGGGAACCCTGGAAAGCTGCGCCCGGGCAATCAGAAGACGCCCGACGAGGTGATAGCACCCGGCGGGGAAAGGGGCAACCGGTCCAACGAGTTCGAGGAGCCGGGCCGTAAGGACGAGCCGCAGGGCGGTCGCGACGGTAGCAACGACCTGGGCTCCAGCAACGCCAAGGGACCCGGCCGCAGCGACAGCGACACGGACACGGGCAGCGGCACCGGGCGGGGCGAGCACTCGCCCACGTCCTCGTCCGCGTCCGACGACGCCGTCAACGGTGGCCGCCAGCCCGGCAAGCAGGAACCCGGCGAGGGCCCGGCGACGGACAAAACGCCTGCCGCGGGCGGGCAGTCCGCGAAGGGCAAGGAGCCGGCGGCGGGCACTCCCGCTTCCTCGCACCGTCACCCCGGTGCCGCGCGGTTCGACATCGATGCCGCGCATGAGCGGCTCAACGACCCCGCCGTGCCCCAGGACCGGCGGGAGGAGTCTGTCCAGTGGGCCGAGGACGAAGTGTGGGCCCGTATCGGGCACGTGGCGCCGGGTGAGCATCCGGCAGGCGTCGTCTCGCGGCCCGGCGAGGTCGTGGACCTGGTCGCCGCCGAGCATCTGCGCGGCGGTCACCTCCCGGCGCGGGACCTGCTGAACACCCTCGTCCCGAGCCGGGAGCCCGTAACGAGGCCGCATGCCGTACAACCCGCCCAGCCTGCCTCGACCCAGCAGCCCGCCCGGACCCACCAGTCCGTCCAGCCCGGCGAGGGCAAAGACAACTTTTCCGGCTCGGGACATCGGTTGGGTGGTTCGGGGAACAACCCGCATGGCGTGCGGGTGCAGGACCCTGGCAAGACGGGGGACGACGCGGGTTCGGGTTCCGGTGGTCGGAGCGGTAATCCGATGGAGAATCCGGGTCACCGGCTGGACGGTAGGACGGAGAACACGCAGGGAGTGCCGGCGCGGGAACCTGGCAACACGGGGGACGACGCGAATTCCGGTGGTCGGAGCAACAACCCGATGGAGAATCCGGGTCACCGGCTGGACGGCAAGACGGAGAACACGCAGGGAGTACCGCCGAGGGAACCCGGCAACACGGACGACGACGCGAATTCCGGTGGTCGGAGCGGCAATCCGATGGAGAATCCGGGTCACCGCCTGGACGGTAGGACGGAGAACACGCAGGGAGTACCGCCGAGGGAACCCGGCAACACGGACGACGACGCGAATTCCGGTGGTCGTAGCGGCAATCCGATGGAGTATCCGGGGAACCGTCTGGGCGGCGGGAAGCCGGATCCCAACGGGATCTGGAAGGAACCGCACCCCGACGGCCGGACCAATGGGCCGGGGGAGGCTCAGCGGACCGGGCGGGGCCACGACTATCCCGCGACCCATTACAACCGCCCTGTTGAGGGCGACTTGGCCGAGGGCGACAAGGTCGGCGGCGAGCCGGGCTATACGGTCGGCAGGGATCCGTTCGCCGGTCCGGGCAAGGCGCTCGGCGGGGGCCAGAAGGATCCGTTCGGCCACAACGAGCCGCGTCCGGAGCGTCCGGAGCGCGCGTCGGGTGACAAGGGCGCGGGCAATCCGCTGGACGGTGCCCCCAAGCCGCCGGCGCGTAAGGAAGCCGGTTACGGTGGCCGGCCCGCCACGCTCGACGACCTTCCCGGCGGGCGTCCGGGCGGCAGTGGCAAGGGCTCCGGCGAAGCCGGCGGAGGGTTGCGCCCCAACCACGGCAACAGCAGCACCACCCACGTCGAGACGCAGTCCCACGGCAGTGGGAGCGGCAGCGGTAACGGGAGCCGTCCCGGAGCCGGTACGAACGACGGCAAGGGCACGAACACCGCCACGGCGAAGGGCGGCACCTCGGAGCCCGGCGGGAAGCGTACGGGCGCCACGTCGAGCGGCCCGGCCCACGAGCCCACGCCGCCCCTGCCCGTACCGCCGACGCACGGCCCGACGACCGGCCACCAGCCGGCCGCCGGTACGGACGAGGCGACGCAGACGTCCCCCGTCACGGGCGGCCGGACCGACCCGGCCGACCACCTGGACGAGCCGACCACCACGCCGGGCGAGGCGCGGCCGGGGAGGCAGGGCACCCCGGCCGCCGAGCCGCTGCCGACTTGGACGACGGGCCCCGTCACGGACCCGCGTACGGGCGCGAGCGGGCAGCAGGAGCCCGGCGCGGCCCCTGCCACGCACCCGGCGACGGACAAGACGCCTGCCGCGGGCGGGCAGTCCTCGAAGGGCAAGGAGCCGGCGGCGGGCGCTCCTGCCCCCTCGCACCGGCACCCCGGCGCGGCCCGGTTCGACATCGATGCCGCGCATGAGCGGCTCAACGACCCTGCCGTGCCCCAGGACCGATGGGAGGAGTCTGTCCAGTGGGCCGAGGACGAGGTGTGGGCCCGTATCCGGCAGGTGGCGCCGGATGAGCATCCGGCAGGCGTCGTCCCGCGGCCCGGCGAGGTCGTGGACCTGGTCGCCGCCGAGCATCTGCGCGGCGGTCACCTCCCGGCGCGGGACTTGCTGAACACCCTCGTTCCGAGCCGGGAGCCCGTAACGAGGCCGCAGCCCGCTCCGGCCCAGCAGCCCGCCCAGTCCCAGCAGCCCCCGCAGAACGAGCGCCCGCCGCGGAACGAACAGCCTTCCCAGGTCCAGCAGCCTGCCCGGACCCACCAGTCCGTCCAGCCCGACGAAGACGAAACGCACTTCGCGCCCCCGAGCCGCCGTCAAGGCGGCAGCGATCCGATCCGCGACTGGGAGCGGCTCTCGTCCGCTTCGGGCAAGAAGCGTTCGGAGGAGTTGCGGGCGATCGATGACGCTGTGCGGCGGCTGCCGGACAATCCGAGTGAGCGGCATCTGCGGCGTGTGCTCTCGGCGGTGGACAACTGGCGGGCCAACAAGTCGCGGAGCAGTCACCGCTGGGAGGTGGTGAGCCAGCTGCGCAGGGCGATCAACAGTCGGCTGGGGGAGTTCGAAGCGCAGTCTTCCGCTCAGGCGGGGCCGTCTTCGCAGCGGGCCGCCGCGCCCGCGAGCGGCAGCCCGTTGGTGCCGCTGGTGCCCGTTCCCGCGCGCCGGCCCCAGGTCACCGGTTACGGCCCGGCGGATGGTTTCGAGGCCGAACTGCGCCGCTACCAGGTGGTTCTGGCTCCCGGAGACGATCATGCGGAGTACGGCGACGTCGTCAGGCTGCCGGGGCTGCTGACCATCACCCTGGACAGGTTCGGCGGAGTGCCGATCCTGGAGATCGTCACGAGTCCGTCCCGCGGGCTTCAGGGCGGGGCGGTCGACGGGCGGGCGGAGCGCGGCGATGTGATCGCGGCTTTCGATCAGGTGCTGCAGCTTCTCCGGCGGGTCACGCCTGACCGGGGCATCAAGCTGGGCCAGCTCTTCCCCGCGTCGCTCGGATACGAGGTCGATCCGCTCGCGGAAGATCTGCCGATCAGGATCAACTCGCGCAGCACGGACAACATCCTGGTCCACCACACCGCGACATCGCCGCTCAGCGAACTCGTCGAGTACATCCGGCACGTAAAAGCGAACACCCAGACTAATGTTCCGGAGATCCAGACCGCCCGCCGTGACGCGGACGCGGCCATCGAATTCGGCCGGAACGCCCGCGACGCCTATCGGAACTGGCTCGGTCAGAACCCGGATCTCACCCCCTATTCGGCGGAATGGGACGCCGACGAGCTGCGCGGTGCGCTGACGCTCGGCTATATGCAGGTCACCGCCGCCATTCGGGGAAGGACGGGACGGCATAACCCGAAGGAATACACCGTCGCGTCCTCGCGCGTCTCCCTCGCCGCGATACGGTCCGGTCTCGGGTACGTGCCCCAGGCGTTCCTGGCGGCGAACGCCGACGCGTTGGCGGCCGGATTCACCCGGGTCTACAACAGCCACACGTCCCGGCCGAGTGACGCCCTGCTCGACGGCAGGATGAATCAGCGCGCGGCGAATCACCAGCCCGCCACCTTCCGCGAGTATCTCGACAACCTGCTCGTCGAGCACCCGGCCCGCTTCATCGATCAGCACGAGGCGCTGTCGATCCGCACCAACACCTTGGAACTGGAGAGCAACCCCCTGGGGGGAGTCCCGCGCATCAGCCCGCCCGTCGTCCTGACGGAGAACCGTGCCTACGGTCCCTCGCCGGAGCAGGCGACCCCGGCCACCACGGTGCGAGGCGCCACCGACCTGTCGACTTTCTCCCTGGGCCTCTACAACCAGGCCCGTCAGCGGCGCGGCCTGGAGGCGGTCGGCTGGCCCATCGACTACTCGCAGCAGGCCGCGTACCCGCAGCAGGTCGCGTACTCCCAGTACTCACCGCCCACCAGGACCACCGGGAACAGCGACCCCGCCCGGACCACCGGAACCACGGACACGACCGCTCGCCCCGCCGCGCCCGTACCGGCCACGACGCCCGTACCCGCCGCGAACCAGCCCACTCCCGCCCTGATCGACCTGGCCGGACGGCTCCCCGGCATGAGTCCGGACGAGCGCGCCGCGGCGGTGGCCGCGCTGCCGCTGCCGGACCGGGAGGCCCTGGCCTCCGACGAGTCGCTGGTACAGGGTCTGCGCGAAGCGCTGCCCGCACCGGAATTCCACGACACGGCAGCCCAGTTGCTGGTCGTGGTGCCGCCCGGCACGGAGCGGCCGGAAGAGGCCCGGCAGGAGGCCGAGGCCCTGCTCGTCGGCATGCTCGGGGACCCGGACACGACGGCGGCGCTGCTGACCGGGGGGCGGCGGATCGTCGTGGTCCCCCGGGAGGCGCCGCTGACGTCGTTCGACCCGTTCCACGAGCCGGACGCGGCCAACGACCACGGCCGTTCCCTGAGCGGGGAGCGCGGAGTCTTCCGCCGTCGGCTCGCCTGGGTCGGTGAGGAGAACCTGCTCGGCGACACCATCGGTGTGCCCCACGCCGATGTCTTCGAGGACGGTTACTCCAGCGCCCGCCACGAGTGGGCGCATGCCGTCCACTCGGTGCTGAGCGACGCCGACCGTCAGTGGATCGAGGACGTCTACGAGGCCAAGCGGCGCGACGGCGCCGCCCAGAACTGGCCGGACGGAATCTTCCCCAACTACTCCTCAAGTACGCAGAAGGAGTACTTCGCCCAGCTCAGCACCGCCTACCTGGGCGCCAACACCGGCACCGACCCCATCACGCACCGGCCCCGCAACAATGGCGCCGACTGGGTCGAGCAGCACGACCCGGCGCTGCTGCCGCTGTTGCAGCGGCTGTACGGGCCGGGCCGGCCGGGAATCCTCGGCAGCCAGGACAACCCGTACATCCTGTCGGGGTTCCGTGCGCTGTGGGCACGGGCCGAAAGCGAGCTGGAGCCGGAGCCGACGCGCGCGACGGAGCACTCGCCGCGTACCGACTCCGGTTTGGAGGAGTCCGGTCTCTTCCAGCGGGAGGGCTCCGGCGAGGAGTCCGTGCCGGAGGAGACGCACTTCGCGCCTCGGACGTCGTCCACGACCATGGTGCTGGAACAGCCCGAGCCGGCAGAGGAGCGGCCGAACCGGGCGAGCCACGGCGAAGAGCCCGCCCGTACGGAGCAGCCCGCCCGTACGGAGCAGCCCTCCCGCAGCGAGCAGAAGCGCCCGGCGGAGGAGCCCGCGCAGCCCGAGCCGAATCAGCAGCCCGCCCGTACCCACCAGTCCGCCGAACCCACCGCAGAGAACACCCACTTCGCGCCTCCGAGCCGTCGCCAGGGCGGCAGTGATCCGATCCGCGACTGGGAGGCTTCCTCCGCTTCGGGCAAGAAGCGTTCCGAGGAGTTGCGGGCGATCGATGACGCGGTGCGGCGTCTGCCGGACAATCCGAGTGAGCGGCATCTGCGGCGGGTGCTCTCGGCGGTGGACAACTGGCGGGCCAACAAGTCGCGGAGCAGCCACCGCTGGGAAGCGGTGAGCCAGCTGCGGAGGGCGGTCAACAGCCGGCTGGGCGAGCTTGAGGCGCGGCCGTCCGCTCAGGCGGGGCCCTCCTCGCGGCGGTCCGCCGCGCCCGTGAGCGGCAGCCAGTTGGTGCCGTTGGTTCCTGTTCCCGCGCGCCGGCCCCAGGTCGGCGGTTACGGGCCGGCCGACGGCTTCGAGGCCGAACTCCGTGGCTACCAGGTGGTTGTGGCCCGTGGCGCCGATCCCGCGGAGTACGGCAACGTCGTCAGGCTGCCGGGGCTGCTGACCATCACCCTGGACAAGTTCGCCGGGGTACCCGTCCTGGAGATCGTCACGCGTCCGTCCCGCGGGCTTCAGGGCGGGACGGTCGACGGTCGGGCGGAGCGCGGCGATGTGATCGCGGCCTTCGACCAGGTGCTACAGCTTCTGCGGCGGGTGACGCCGGACCGCAGCATCAAGCTGGGCCAGCTTTTCCCCGCGTCGCTCGGATACGAGGTCGATGACCTCGCGGAAGATCTGCCGGTCAAGATCAATCCGTACTCCACGGATCACATGCTGCTGCACCACACCGCGACGTCGCCGCTCAGCGAACTCGTCGAGTACATCCGGCACGTAAAAGCGAACACCCAGGGGAGTACTCCGCCGACTCAGGACGCCCGCCGGGACGCGGACGCGGCTATTGAATTCGGCCGGAACGCCCGCGACACCTTCCGGCACTGGCTCGGCCAGAACCCGAATTACGCCCCCTACGTGGCGGGATGGGATGACGACGAGCTCCGTGGTGCGCTGACGCTCGGCTATATGCAGGTCGCCGCCACCATTCGGGGAAAGGCGGGAAAGAATCATCCGAAGGACTACACCGTCGCGTCCTCCCGGGCCTCTCTCGCCGCGATACGGTCCGGTCTCGGGTCCGTACCCCAGGCGTTCCTGGAGGCGAACGCAGACGCGTTGTCGGCTGAATTCACCCGGGTCTTCAACCGCCATACCTCCCGGCCGAACAACGCCCTGCTCGACGGGAGGATGAGGCGGCCCGAGGAAGGTGTCGAGCCCGCCACATTCGGCGAATATCTCGACAATCTGCTTCTCGCGGAGCCGGACCGCTTCATCGATCAGCACGAGGCGCTGTCGATCCGCACCAACTTCCTGGAACTGGAGGGGAATACCCCCTACGCGGGCGCGGCGCCGCGCATCAGCCCGCTCGTCGTCGTGACGGAGAACCGTGCCTATGGGCCCTCGCCGGAGCAGGCGACCCGGACCACCGCGGTGCATGGCGCCCGCGGGCTGTCGGATTTCTCGCTGCGTCTATACAACCAGGCCCGTGTGCGGCGCGGTCTGGAGGCGGTCGGCTGGCCCATCGACTACTCGCAGCAGGCCGGATACCCCCAGCAGGGCGCATATCCGCAGCAGGGCGCGTATCCACAGCAGGGCGATGGCTCTCAGCAGGTCGCGTACTCGCAGCAGGTCGACTACTCGCAGGTCAACTACTCCCAGTACTCACCGCCCACCGGGACCACCGGGACCACCGGGAACAGCGGACCCGCTCCGACCACGGCGGACAGCGGGACCACGGACACGACCGCTCGCCCGGCCCCGTCCGTACCGGCCGCCGCGCCCGCAGCCCCCACGCCCGTACCTGCCGCGTCCACGCCCTCTCCCGCCGTGGTCGACCTGGCCGGACGGCTCCCCGGCATGAGCCCGGACGAGCGCGCCGCGGCGGTGGCCGCGCTGCCGCTGCCGGACCGGGAGGCCCTGGCCACCGACGAGTCGCTGGTCCAGGACCTGCGCGAAGCGCTGCCCGCACCGGAATTCCGCGACATTGCGGCCCCGTTGCTGGTCGTGGTCCCGCCCGGCACGGACCGGCCGGAAGAAGCCCGGAGCGAGGCCGAGGCCCTGGTCTCCGGCATGCTCGGCGACTCGGACACCACGGCTGCTCTGCTGACCGGGCGGCGACGGCTCGTCGTCGTGCCGCGCGACGCGCCGCTGACGTCCTTCGACCCGTTCCATGAGCCGGACGCGGCCAACGACCACGGCCGCTCCGTGAGCGGGGAACGTGGAGCCTTCCGCGGCCGGCTGGCCTGGGTCGGTGAGGAGAACCTGCTGGGCGACACCATCGGTGTGCCCCACGCCGATGTCTTCGACGACGGCTATTCCAGCGCCCGCCACGAGTGGGCGCACGCTGTCCACTCGGTGCTGAGCGACGCCGACCGCGAGCGGATCACGGAGGTCTACGAGGCCAAGCGGCGCGACGGCGCCGCCCAGAACTGGCCGGACGGAATCTTCCCCAACTACTCCTCCAGCACGGCCTACGAGTACTTCGCCCAGCTCAGCAACGCCTACCAGGGCGCCAACACCGGCACCGACCCCATCACCGGCAGGCCGCGCAACAACGGCGCGGACTGGGTGGAGCAGAATGACCCGGCGCTGCTGCCGCTGCTGCGGCGGCTGTACGGGCCGGGCCGGCCGGGAATCCTCGGCAGCCAGGACAACCCGTACATCCTCGCGGGGTTCCGCGCCCTGTGGGCACGGGCCGAAAGCGAACTGGAGCCGGATACCGCGACGCCGGATCCGACGTCCGCGGTGGGTCACTCGCCGCGCACCGACTCCGGTTTGGAGGAGTCCGGTCTCTTCCAGCGCGAGGGCTCCGACGAGGAGGCCGTTCCGGAGGAGACGCACTTCGCGCCTCGGACGTCGTCCACCACCATGGTGCTGGAACAGCCCGAGACCACCGAGGAGCGGCCGGGCCGGTCGAACCAGTCGTCCCGTGGTGAGCGGTCGTCCCGTGGCGAGCGTTCCTCGCGCACCGAACGGCCGTCGCGTACCGAACGCACGCCCCGTAACGAGCAGCCCGCCCGTACCGAGCAGCCCGCCCGTACCGAGCAGCCCTCCCGTAGCGAGCAGAAGCGTCCGGCCGAGCAGCCCGCGCCCGCCCGTGACGGACGCCCGGCCCCCACGCCCGAGGAGCGGGTGGCCGAGCGCGGCCTGGAGCCGGTGTACATCCTCGACCGCGGGGACGAGCTGGCGCACGCGCTGAACGCCACCGCTCCGAGGGAGACCGGCCGGCTGGCCGGGCACACCCGGCCCGCCGGGACGCAGGAGCTGCGGGACGGGCTCGCGGGCGCGCTCTCCGCCGACCTGCGCCTGCCCCCGTCGGAGCGCCGGCTGTGGCCCGCCCTCACCGGGCAGAGCGGCCCCGGCGGGACGGATCCGCTCGTCGCCGAGGGCGGCGAGGACGAGGCCGTACGCACCGTACGGACCGGTTCCGGCGACGCGGACTGGCTGACCCTCGCGGTCGCCGCGCCCGTACTGAACCTGAACCTGACCGTACTGACGCCGGACGGCGCTTCCTGGACAGCCGGACCCGTCGACGGCCGCCCGGCCGTTCTCTTCCAGCAGCAGGACCCGCCCGCCTTCACGTCGCAGTGGGCGGCGACCCAGCCCCCCGAGGGGGCCCGGCCGGCACCGCCCGCCGCGCCTGCCCGAACTCCCGCCCAGGGGGCGGCGGTTCCGGCGCCCGCCGAGAGCTCGTCGACGGTGCCGCGCGCCCTCGGCGCACCCGGCGGACAGCGCCCCGCCGAACCGGCCGTCGCCAGTACCCCGGCGCAGTCGCAGGTCTTCTTCGGCGCCGACCCGCGCCCGACGGCGGCCCCGGCGGAGCCGTCGCGCAGCCGGACGAAGTCCAGCAGCTCCTCCGGGACCGGGACCTCTTCGAAGTCGAAGGGGAAGGAGAAGGAGAAGGCCACTTCCTCCGAGAGCACCCCCGAGAGCACCCCCGAGAGCACTCCCGAGAGCACTTCCAAGAGCTCTTCCAAGAGCACGTCCAGCTCGTCGAAGGACAGGAGCACCACCTCCAAGAGGACGACATCCGCCCCCGCGGCGGAGACCACCGCCCCCGTGGATCCGCCCACCACCCGGCGGCAGCGCACCGTCCTCGCGCCCGTGCCAGAGCACACCGAGGTGCGCCCCGCCGACCCCGGCGAGGGCAGCTCCAGGGGAGCCGCGGGCAACAGCGGCGCCGGCCGGGGCAGCGGCAGCGGCCGTGGCAGCGGTGACGGGTTCGAGGAGACCCCGGCGCCGCGCGAGGGCGAAGGCGAGGGCGGCGCGGCGCGCGCCCTCTCCCCGTACGCACTCGGCTACGGCTCCAGGCACGACGGCATGGTCGGGCTCGTGCTGTACGAGGCGCAGGCCCCGGCCGACCTCGACGGGCTCTACCAGCAGGTGGTGGAGGAACTGGGCTTGATGCCGGGGAGCGCGGCCGCGGACGATGTGCGGGCGCAGCTCACCGGGTGGCTCAACCTGTCGGAGATCTCGCGGAACCTGCCGAACGTGCGCGGCAGCCGCGGCCACCGCGTCACGGTCACCGTCGACGGGGTCGAGCGCACCGCGGACGTACGGATGCGGCAGACCGACCCGCGGCTGAACCAGCGCGCCGGGACGTCGGGCGAGGTCCCGCGCAAGACGAAGGTGGAGCGGACGGGCGACGGCGGGCAGACGTCCTCCAGCAGCCAGGACTCCGGCACCGTGCGCACCGTGCCGATCCCGTGGATCGGTATCTACGAAGGCCCGCAGGGCCCGCTGCGCTGGTTCGACGGCACCCTGTCGGCGAGCGTGACGCACAACCAGCTCTCGCAGTCCGTGACGGTCAGCGAGGGCGTGTCGACCAAGACCGTGCAGCGCGCCGGCGACGAGGCGCACGCCGTGGACTACACGAGCCGGTGGCAGGTGCGGGCCGACGCGGACCGGAATCCGCGGGCCGCCTGGGGGCCGGAGCGGGCGCAGGGCACGGTGACCGTGTGGTTCCCGGAGCACCGGGCCTTCGCCCCCACGGGCGAGCAGGGGCCGATGCCGGAGCCCGCCGGGCTCGACGGCCTGCCGCTGTGGGGCGCCGAGGGCGTCGTCGAGCCGGCCCGGCTGCGGGAGGAGATCCTCGGCCACGAGGACTTCGCCGGCCTGAACGGCCTGGGCGAGGACTCCCGGGAGGACCTGACCGAGTTCCTCTCCGAGCGGATGCTGCACGGCAGCGTTCCGATGCAGCGCGACAACGGCGTGTACTCGCCGGTGCTGTACGACGCGGACGGCGACGCGGTGGGCGTGGTCCGGATCGCCGCCAGGCTGCGGCCCAGGGACCCGTCCATCCGGACGCCGGACGGCTTCTCGCTGGAGTCCTGGCGCACCCACAGCTCCGGCGTGGACCAGTCGGTGCGGCTCACCAGCGGCATCGGGGTGGACGGCAGCGGCGGTCCGATGTTCACGCCGGACACCGCGGCCGGCCACCCGACCGCGGGCACCCGGCACGGCGGCGGTGTGTTCGGCAAGGCCGGGGTGTCCTGGTCGCCCTACGACGGGTTGAGTACCGGCAGCAGCTCGTCGCTGATGCACGGCCTCTACACGACCAGCGGCCACCTGGTGGTGCCCGCGGACATCACGTACGACGTCACGTTCATCCCCGCCGAAGGCGGCGAGATCACCCGCTCCTTCGGCCCGTGGGAGGAGGGCATCCAGCTCCGGCTGCCGCCCCGGGACGTCACCGAGGGGCACGCCCCCACGGAGGCGGAGACGCGGCGGCTCCCCGCGCACATGGAGAACGTCGAGAGCATCGGGCTCACCGCGGTGCCCGTCGGCGTCGAGGGCACCGGGGGGATGTTCGACCGGGCGGAGCGGCATCTGCGCCAGGAGGGCTTCCTGCCCTCGCGGGAGCGCGGCGGGTCCGGTTCGAGCGAGCAGCGCCGGCGCGCCCAGCTGGAGAACCTGCGCCGGTTCGAGCAGCTGCGCTCCGGGATCGGCCAGGACACCGCGATGACCGACGCCGTCGACGGCGGCCGGCGCGCGTGGTTCCAGCTGCCCGGCGAGCTGGACGGCCAGCGCAATGTGCAGTTGCGGTTCACCGCCGGACCGGACCGCACGCCGCGGCCCGGGGAGACGGAGGCGCCGCGGCCCGAGCACACGCGGCATCTGCCGAATGTGGAGACCGCGACCTACAGCTCCCACGCGACGAGCGGTTCCCGGCAGACCGGCAACCAGTTCGCCGGTTCGGTGGGCGGTGGCGGCGGCCCGCGCTGGGCGACGCCCGACGCCAAGTGGGCGGTGGACACGACCGGTGACCACACCCGCGGCAAGAAGGTCGACAACTCCTCGACGGCCGGGACCTCGGTCTCCACGGACCAGTTCAACCTCACCACGGAGGGCGGTACCGAACTCTTCCGCATCCCGGCCCGGTTCGGGCTGGACCTCTACGAGGGCACGTCGCCGGAACCGCTGGTGCGCTTCGCCCAGGACCCGGCGCGGCCCGCGCCCGTAACGGCTCAGCGGCCGGTACAGGGCCTGCCCGCGCCCGTGACGGCCGAGCAGAACATGCCGACCGTGCCCGCGCCCGTACGGGGCGGGCAGACCGCCCCGGTGGCTCCGGCGGTACCGGCCGCTCCCACTACGGTTCCCGGCACCATCACGCTCGCCGTGCCGCACGCCCGTACCCTCCCGGCGGACACCCCGGCCCCCGCGCCGCGGCAGCCGGACGTCATCCGCGCGCCCCGCACCGGCGGCGGGCAGGACGACGACTTCGAGCGGCTGCGGATGACGGACGGCGCGGGCAACCCGCGGCCGGGCCAGATCCGGCTGCCGTCCGACGCGAACGTGGACGACTTCCGGGGCGCCGGCGCGATCCAGCGGGCGTTCCAGCAGCTCGTCGACGGCACCTACCCCGGCCACCCGGCGACCAACGCGTTCGGCCAGTGGGTCAACTCGGCCACCGGCCGGCTGCCCGGTGTGGTGACGGCCGTGGGCAGCGGGGTCGCGGAGTACCTGGCGGGCCCCGCGCCCACGGACTCGGGCGCCTTCGCGGCCGAGGCCCTGTTCCAGCAGATCCGGGCCGCCAGCCTGATCGGCCGCTCGCACCAGATCTTCAATGGCACGTACGTCATCGAGGGCCTGGTCCTGCCCGGACTCGCCGCCGACCAGGAGATGTCCCTGGACATCCGCGGCATCCTGCACCACCCCGCCCACGACGGGTCGTTCACCACCTACGGCGAGAGCGACATGTCCAGTACGGACACCAGGTCGCGGCAGCGCACCGTCACCCGCAGCCGCGAGTACGGCGGCAGCGTCGGCGCGCTCCAGTCGGCGCCCACACCGCCGAGCCGGGGTCTTCAGGCCCAGCCCAGCGGCCGCGGCGCCCAGAGCCGCACCGTCGACGACGGGAACTCGCGGTCGACGAGCACCTCGGTCGTGCGGGTGCCGGTGGAGACCGGCCGGCACCATCTGATCACCGCCGACGCCACGCTGCTGCTGACGCTGCGCCGGGGCACCCGCAACGTCGTCGGGCACCTGGCGGGGATGGGCAGCCGGGACGACATCACGATCGCGGTCGACCTGCCGCGCTCGGTGCGGTTCAGCATCGCCGACAGCCATCTGCACGGCCTGGGCCGCTGGTTCGCCGGTGTGCGGGGCATCCCCGCGATGCCCACGCCGCCCAACTCGCTGCCGCTGCCCGAGCACTTCGTGCAGACCCGGCAGCTGGGCTACGGCAGTGTCCGGTACGTCACCCAGCTCGACGACCCGGTGCGGCGCAACGAGGTCCGCGACCGGCTCCACGACGAGCTGCTGGCGCTGCTGGAGCGGGAGGCGCCGGGCGTGACGCGGCCCGGCAGCGCCGCGTACATGTCCGGGCTGGGCGCCCAGATCGCCAACATGACCGCGCAGGACCGGCTGCGGGCGCTGCCCGGCCGGGGGTCGGTGACCGCCTGGTACCGCTACCCCACGACGGGCGGCACCCGGCTCCTCCAGGTCACCCTCGCCGCGGAGCCGGAGGCCCAGTCCGCGGCGCTGCGCCAGATGCGCGGCCGCCCGGCGGGCGAGGGGGCGGGCCTGGACCAGCTCGGCATCCACGCGCCGAACGTCGAGGGCCGGTCCCACGGCACGTCCCGCACCCGGAAGGCGGGGGTCAACCCGATCACCCGCTACCCGCGCCCGAACGCCGCGCCCGGCCGTACCGACCGGACCGGCCCCACGCTGTCCGCCGCCCGGTCCACCGCCCGTTCCGCGCGGATCGACAACAGCGCCGACGACCGGCACTGGACCCGTACCGAGAACGCCGCGGACTTCGACGATGTCGGCTACACCCTGACCGGCTCCGTGCGCTCCCAGCTGATCCCGAACTGGCCGCCGGACCTGCTCGGCGGCGCGGCGGCGGCCGGCTGGATCACCCTGTCCGAGGACTCGGGCGAGTCGGTCGCCCAGCGGCTCCAGCGGCTGCTGCGCGGCCGGCCGGCCCGCACGGTGCGGGTCCCGGCGTCGGTGGCGCTGCGGTTCGCGGGTTCGGAGACGACCCCGCCCCGCACGGAGATCGCCCCGCCGGTCCGGCCCTGGGTCACCGGCGCCGACCCGCGGCTGCCCGCGTCGGAGCGGGGCCCGCTGCCGTTCGGCAGGCGCCCGTTCACGGCCGGCCCGGCGCTGGCGCCCACGGGCGCGACGCCCGTGTTCACGTACAACGCCTTCCACGAGCTGGCCGAGGCCATCCGCGACGTCGCGCCGCAGGCCGCCCAGACGTGGGGCCTGACGCGGGACCTCACGCCGGAGGCCGCCTCGGTGCGGCTCGGGGAGCTCATCCAGGCCGGGGAGATCTCCCTTCCCCCGGCGAGCACGGCCGGGGAGCAGCCGTCCAGCGTGCCCGGCGCCTGGCCGGCCGAGGACGAGGTGGCCCCGGCCCTCCAGGTGAGCCTGCACAACCCGCGGCCGCTCACCGAGGCCGAGGACATCGCCATGGACCGGCTGCGGGTGCGGTCGCGTTCGCAGGGCAGCTCCTCGTCCGTGGGCGCCACCGCGGGCCTCGGCTACCAGACCGTCGTGAGCGGCAACCAGGCCAACCTGCACCTGGTCGGCTTCACCGTGCCCGCGCTCAGCGAGCAGCCGGTCACCCGCACCGGCGGCGGCTCGAACTCCAGCGGCGGCTGGGACCGGATCAAGACGGGCGGCACCTCCCGGTCCGCGACCGAGACCAACACCCGCAGCCACGAGACGATGGTCGACGTGGTGCTGCGGGTCGACGGTCCGGGCGGCACCCGCTACGTCACCGGCACCGCCACCGTCCGGCTCTTCGAGCGCGACCTGCTCGGCTACGGCGTGATCGGGCCGCGCAGCGCCTCCCGGGTCTACGACCTGCCGGCGATGCTGAACGAGCAGCCGCACACCCCGCTGCGGAACTGGCTCACGCACCCGGTCACCCAGCTGCCCGCCGCACTGGCCGCCGGGCTGGACGGCCAGGAGGGCAGCGCCCAGCTCTGGCTCGACCTGGGCGCCGACCCGGACAGCACGGCGCTGGCCCGCGCCCTGTACGTGGGGTCCCGCACCGCCCAGGCGGCGGGGCGGCCGGTGGAGCTGGCGCTGCGCGGCAACACCGGGCTGCGGTTCTGGCCGTTCGCGGCCGACGGCTCGCTCGCCGACACCACCCACGCCACCGCCGCTGCCTGGCACCGGATACAGGAGCACATCACCGCCGCGACGGACGCGGTGGCCGCCGAGGCCGACGCGGTCGCCCGCGAGCAGTGGCTGCTGCCCGACCTGGAGCAGGCGGCGGCCCAACTGGCCGCCGCCGAGGCCGCGATGGCGGCGGCGGACACCGCGCACACGGACGCGGCGGGCGCGCTGACCGAAGCCCAGCGGCAGCGGCAGTCGGCCGCCGACCGGTTCGCCGAGGCCCAGCGCGCCCAGACCGAGGCCGAGGGCGCGGCCCGCGCCCAGGCGCAGGCCCAGCGGGCGGCCCAGGTCAGGGTCGCCAGCGCGGAACGGGCGGTGGCGGAGGCCGAGGCGGCGCTGGAGGCCGCGGAGGCCGCGGACGACAGTGCGTCGGACACGTCGTCCGTCGCCGGGTCCGAGCCCGACCTCGAAGCGGACCTGACCGCCGCGCGCAACGAACTGAGCGCCGCGGAAGGGGCGTTGACGGCGGCACGGGCCCGTACCGAGGTCGCCCAGGAGGCGGCCGACCGCGCCGCCGCGAACGCGGACGGCGTGGAGCAGCGGCTCGACGCGGCCGACCGGCGGGTCGACGAGGCGGGCCGGGCGGAAAGGACGGCCGCCAGCGGCCGCGCCCTCGCCACACACCTGCGCGACCAGGAGTTCGGGACCCACCAGGGGCTTCAGGAAGGGGTGCGCCAGGCGCGTCAGGAGCAGGTCGACCAGCGGGGCATCCGGGAAGAGGCGTGGGCCCAGATGCCGGGCCTGGCCGGCAACCTGAGCGCCGACCGCTGCCGGGAGGGCACGGGCGGGGCGCGGTTCCCGCTGAACTCGCTCCACTAGCCGCGACGGCGGCGGACACGACTCGGCCCCGGCGGGGATTCCCCGCCGGGGCCGATGGTCTCTACCGGAGTGCTGTCGGACCGAAGTGCCGACGGACCGGAGTGCCGACGGACCGGAGTGCGCTCAGATGCGCCAGCGGCTCTCGCCGTCGTCGCACTTCTGGAGGATCAGCCGCCGGTCGTTGTTCTCCGGCTTGTCCTTGGCGCCGACCGTGACGCACAGGCCGTGGCTGGCGAAATTGCGGATGTGCACGGTGCCGCCCCCGGCCGGTTCGAACCACCACAGTTGGTTGTCCTTGAACGAGTCGGTGCAGGGCGCCTCGATGAGCTTGGTGCCCGCCGGCATCGCGCCGAACATCGGCACATCCAGGCAGAGGCCGTCCTTCGCATTGTCGATCAGCACGAGGTCGGAGCCGCCGGGGCCCTTGCCCTTGTGGTAGACCCGGACGTCCCACAACTGGTTGTCGTTGTCGGTCCCGTCGCACTGGTACTGGTTGACGGGCGTGTTCTGCGAACCGGGGCCGTTGCCAGGGATGTCCATGCACAGGCCGGTGGAGAAGTTCCGCAGCAGCGTCTTGGGGGTGTCGACCAGGGACTGCGACCGGAACACCATCTCCTTCGGCTGGACGGGGCCCGCCTTCTTGAGCTTCTTTTCCTGCTCTTTCCTCTTCTCCGCCGCCGTCTTCGGCTTCGCGGACGGCGTGCCGGCGCTCTTCGGCTCGGTCCCCGTGCCGACCGATGTCTGGGGCGGCGGGTCCTGGGTGTGCGTGGGCGCGGGCGTCCGCGTCGGCTTCGGGTCGGCCGTGTGCGGCGCGGGCGTGTGTACGCGCAGCTCGCGTTCCTTCGCCGTCTGCTCGGCCGCGAGCCGCACCTTCTTGTCGTGCTCGTCCGCCTGGTAGGTGCGCCACGCGCCGACTCCCAGGGTGGCGCCCGCGGCGAGGGCCAGCACGGCCGTCGCGCCGGCGATCCGGGTGCCCACGCGGGTGCGCTCTCCCGGCTGCTGCGAACTCGTGGTCAGTGCGGAGGCGAACCGTGCCCGCCGCCGCCGTTTCGCATCGTCCTGTTCAGTATCGCTCAAGGCCCGTTTCCCAACTCCCAGAAGCTGCGACAGTAGATGTGCGGGTGGGCCCTGGTCCGCCCTGCCCGCTGCTCCCCCGGTCAGTGAATCACCGGCGGCAGCGCGCGGGGCCGGTCCGTGGGCGGTGTGAGCGCGTGATGAGCAAGAGTTGAACAGCTCTGATCCGCCCTCACCGGGTTACCGATCCGTACAGTTCGCGCTCGCGCAGCAGCTCCGCCGCCCTCGTCAGCGCGGCGGACAGCCGCCGCCGGTAGGTGCTGAAGGACAGCGCCGCCCTGCTCGCGGCGGCCTGCTGGCTGCGCGGCCCGCTCAGGTAGGTGATCTCCAGGACGTCGGCCAGCTGCCGCTGCCCGGGCAGCGCGCGCAGTTGCGCCACGGTCTCGGTCAGCGCCGCGCGCAGCGCCGCGGCGTCCGCGCCGGGCGCCACCAGCCGGGTGCCCAGCAGCGCGCTCTCGGCGAGCTGGCGCGGGTCCAGCGCGCTGCGGTAGGCGTGCTTGACGGCGTCCGCGAACTCCGGCCAGGGCATGGGGGGCGCGGTGGCGGCGGTGGCGGGCGCGGGCAGCGCCGCGGGGTCGTCGGCCAGCAGCCGGGTGCGCAGCGCCGCCGCCCAGCGGTCGAAGGACGCGCTGCGCCAGTCCTGTACGTACGCCGCGAGCTCGCCGTCCGGGCCGTCGGCGGGGGCCGTGCGCTGCTGCCCGTACAGCTCCAGCAGCGTGGCGAGCGCCTGCTGGCCGGGGGCCGTGTACGTCCAGCTCATCGCCAGACCTGGCGTGGTGGCCCACAGTGTGGTCAGCGCGTAGCCGGCCGCCACCGCGCTGCCGGTGCTCCAGCGCGCCAGCAGCAGCCGCTCGCTGCGCCGCAGCGGCGACCGGCCGGCCGCGTGCTCCAGCGCGGCGTGCGCCATCGGGTCGTCGGGCAGCCCGGTGGCGCCGGCCTCCAGGCAGGGGGCGACGAGCGCGCCGACGATCTGGTGGCGGCCGTTCTCGGCGACGGTGAAGGCCGCGGGCTGCTGGTCCCACCACTGCCGGGCCAGGCGGCCGGCGGCCGTGCCGTGCTCCCGCTCGACGGCGGACAGCACCGCGTCCAGGTCCGCGGGGCGGGCGGTCCGCAACTGGAGGCGGTCCGCGCCCTGCCAGTCCGCGGCCTCCCGCGCGATCCGGTTCGTACGGCCCAGATAGGCGAGGCCCGCGCCGAACGCCCAGCGCCCGCCGCCGCGCTCCGCCAGCCGCTCGGCCAGGTGCGCGTGCAGCCGGCGGAAGAGCCGCTCGTACGTCTCCAGGCCGCGCCAGCGCAGGTCGGCCAGGAGGGCTTCCCGTACGAGCTCGTGCGGGACCAGGCCGTCGGCGGTGCTGTGCACGAACGACTGGCAGCTCAGCCAGGCGCACAGGGTACGGGCCTCGGCGGCCGGTATCTCCAGCGCGTGCCGCACCAGTTCCTCGGTGGTGACGCGGGCGAGCGCCAGTACGTGGAGGGCGTCGGACCGGTCCGGCGACGGGACCTCGCGCAGCAGCAGCCGCAGCAGTTCGCGCACCAGGTCGGGGGAGTCGCTCAGTTCGCCGCCCTGGTACGGCTCCTCGGACCGGGTGGCGCGTTCGCGCGCGTCGGCGAAGAGGGCCAGGGCCAGCGGCAGTCCGTGCGCGGCCCGTACGAGCTCGGGGACGGCCGACTCGGCGACGTCCCGGTTGCGCAGCAGCTGCGCGGCCTCGGCGTCGTCCATGCCGTCCAGTTCCATGCTGCGCAGCGCGTGCCACCACTGGGCGTCGGTGCGCCACTCGGCCGACGGGGGGCGCCGGCCGCCGACCACGAGCAGGACGTGGGCGGGCATGCGGGGCAGGAACTCGTCGCGCAGCCACTGCTCCAAGGGGCCCAGCGACTCCGCCGAGTCGATCAGCAGGACGTGCGCCTCCTGGGGCGGTCCCTGCGCCTCCAGCGCGGCCAGGAACGCTTCGGGCGTCGGGTCCGTGCCGCGCATGTCGACCGAGCGGGCGGTCCTGCCGTGCGCCTCGGCCTCGTCCGCGAACCGGCGCAGCAGGGTGGTCTTGCCGACGCCGCCCATGCCGTGCAGCCACACCACGAAGCAGCCGCGCCGGTCGCTGAGCAGCAGCTCCCGCAGCAGCCGCAGTTCGGCGACCCGGCCGGTGAAGACCCGTCTGCGCAGTGTCGCGAGCAGGTCTCCGTGGGAGTCGGCGGGGGTGGGGGTCCGGGGGAGGGGCGTGAGAGGCGTGGGCGTGACGGGCAGGGGGGTGGAGGGCGTCCGCATCGGCTATCCGTTGAGCCGCTGGCTGCCGTCGGTGCGGGGGCGGGGGCCGCTGGGGGCGCCGGTGGCCGTCCCGCGGGCCGGCGCCTGCTGGGCCGGGGACTCCGCGAGGCCCGGCAGAACCACCTGAGTGATCATCGAGCCTGTTTCCTGCTTTCGGGCATTCGAGCTTTCGGGCATGGGGCATTCGGGCATTCGAGCTGGTACACGTTTGACCGTGATGGAGCGTGACTACCGACGATGCCGCCGCCGAGTGGCCTGCGCATCGGTGAAGACTACGTATACCGGAGCCGGTCGATTACGTAATTCCGTTTCGGGTGGTCACAGAGACAACTCGCGCAAATGCCGACGCGAGGATATGCCCAATTTGCGGTAGATGTTGCGCAGATGGGTGTCGATCGTGCGCGGGCTGAGGAAGAGCATCGCCGCCACTTCCTTGGACGTCGCACCGGCGGCGACCTTCCCGGCGATGATCCGCTCCTGCGCCGTGAGCTGCCCCAGCGGGTCCTCGCTGTGCGGGCGCGGCCGGGCCCCGATGGCGCGCAGCCCCCGGGCCGCGCGCTCGGCGAAGCCGCGCGCACCCATGGCCGACAGCAGATCGTGGGCCGCCCGCAGTTCGGCCCGGGCTTCGGGCCGCCGGTTCTCGCGGCGCAGCCACTCCCCGTACGTCATCCGGGCGCGGGCGTACAGCACCCGCACCCGGGTGCGGGCGAACTGGTCGATGGCCTCCCGGTACAGCGCCTCGGTGTCCTCGCCTCCGATCCCGCCCCCGTCTTCGCCCTTGCCTCCGTATCCGCCCCTGCCCTCGCGTCTGTCCTCGCCCTTGCCCTCGCGTCCGCCCTCGCCCCGGCCGAGGAGGGCGCGGGCCTGTAGCCACTCGGCGACGGCCCACGGGACGGGGTTCTCACGGGCCAGCGCCTCCAGGTGATCCAGGGCCGCGGCGGCCTCCTTGCCGCGGCCGACATGCGCGGCGGCCTCGACCAGCTCGGAGTTGACGGCCCAGATCGAGTACGAACCGTCCCGCTGCCGCTGCCGCGCCTCCAGCGCGGCCTCCAGCGCCGCCTCGTGGTTGCCGAGCCCGTTGTGCAGCACCGCCCGCGAGTAGTGCTCCGCGGCGGTCTCGAACGGCCGCCCGCCGCTGCCCAGCAGCGACTGGACCTCCCGGTAGCGGTCGACGTCGCCGCCGAACGCGATGCAGACCAGCTCGGCCCCCAGGAGCGGGGCCGTGCCCGCGGCCTCGTCGACCGCCTTCGCCTCGCCGATACTGGCGGCGGCCTCCGCGAACCGGCCGACCGAGACCCTGGCGATCGCCTGGTAGCGCAGCGCCTGCGGCAGTATGGCCAGCGCGCCCTGCCGGCGGGCCGCCTTCACCTGCCGGTTCGTGAGCTTCTCCATCAGCGCGTCGTCGCGGAGGTCGATGACGAGCTGGCAGGCCAGGTTCATCCGCAGCGGCCCCGTCGACGGCCCCGCGGAGTCGCGGCACGCAGCCACGGCCCCGAGCATCGCGGGCACCGCCTCCTCGACGGGCAGCGTGTTCTGGTCCAGCAGGGCGTCGAGCAGCAGATCGACGGGGCGCGCCGGCACCCGCCGCGGGGCCCGCTCCCGGATGCGGGCGCCGAGCTGCTGAAGGCCGCCCGGCTCGTTGGCGTTGTACATGAACGACGCGAAGGCCTCCAGATAGGTCTCCCTGGCCCGGTCGGGGTCCAGGCCCTCCGCGATGTCGACGAGCGCGGCCGTCGCCTTCGGGGTGCGGCCCAACTGGTAGTCGACCCGCGCGCGCAGCAGCCGCGCCTCCGCGCTGCCGCCGGCGTCCGTCGACCGGTGCTCGGTACGGGCCACCAGTGCGCGGGCGGCGGCCGGCGCACCGGCCTGCAACCGCAACTGCGCAGCGCCCAGCAGCCGGCCGGCCTGCCGGTCGGCCGCGGGCGTCAACTGCCCCGCCTGCTCCATGAACGCAGCGGCCGCGGCGAACCCGCCGCGCAGCCGCGCCCGGTCGGCGGACCGCTCCAGCTCCGCGGCGACGTCCTCGTCGGCCTCCACCACGGCATGCGCCCGGTGCCACGCCCGGCGGTCGGCATCGGCCTCGGGATCGGTCGCCTCGGCGAGCGCCCCGTGCACCCGCCGCCGCAGACCCGGCGTGGCCGCGGCGTACACCGCCGAGCGTACGAGCGGATGCCGGAATCGCAGCCGCGGTCCGAGGGTCAAGAGCCCCGCGTTCTCCGCCAGGTCGAGCCCGGCGGCGTCCAGGTCCAGCAGCGCCGCCGCGCGCCGCAGCAGCCCGAGATCGCCGACCGGCTCCGCCGCGGCGAGCACCACCAGCGTCCGCGTGGTGGACGGCAACCGGTCGAGGCGGCGTACGAACTGCTCCTCCAGCGCGCCGACCACACCGGCCCGCGCCCGTAGCGGCCGGGCCACCCCGAACGGCCCGGTGTCATGCGCGAACTCCAGCAGCGCCAGCGGATTGCCGTGCGCCTCGGCCAGAATCCGGTCGAACACCTCGCAGTCCAGCCCGGCGTGCGTCACCGCCCCCAGCACCGCCCGCGCGTCCTCGTCGCCCAGCCCCGTCAGCGGCAGCCGCGGCAGATCCGCGAGCCCGGACTCCGCGCCCGCCTCCCGCGTGGCGAACACCACCGCGATCCGCTCCAGCGCCACCCGCCGCGCCACGAAGACCAGCGCCCGCCGCGAGGCGTCGTCGGCCCACTGCGCGTCGTCCAGCACGCAGCACACCGGCCGCTCCTCGGCCACCTCGTTCAGCAGCCCGAGCACCGCCAGCCCGACCGTCAGCGGGTCCGGCGACGTCTGCTCCCCGAGCCCGAACACCGCCTCCAGGGCATCCCGTCGCACCGCCGGAAGCCCGAACCGGAAATTCAGAAAGGGCGCGCACAACTGATGCAGCGCCGCGTACGGCAGATCCCGCTCGAACTCGGCTCCGGCCCCCCGCAGCACCGCGAACCCGTCCAGCCCTCCCACGGCGGCCTGGAGCAACGCCGACTTTCCGACGCCCGCCTCCCCAGTCACCACGAGAACCCCGCCGCGCCCGGCGGCGGCCGAGGTCAGCAGCCGATCGATCTCGAACCGCTCCCTCTCCCGGGCAACGAGCTGCATCGGAGTCTGCCTCCCCTATCAGTGTTAGAGCCTCTAACGCCTTCGAATCGTGATGAGTTAGGGATAGTTTTGTCAACTCGGGCACCAGAAAAGTGCAAATGGGCGCGGGTGCGGCGAACGCGCCTGCCCGAACGGGCGGCTGCCGGCGGATGCGTGAAGCGGGCCCGTACGCACACCGGTCTCACCGCTGCGCCCATATCCGGTACGGCCGACTTCTCGGGGGCCAATTACCCTCGTAAACCCGCCGGTTCGCAGGGTCCCGCCTGGCCGCGAGACCGCCTCGACCGCAGCGATGCGGGCCGCGACGAACTCAAGCGACGCCCCGTGGAACCGACCTGTGCGACTTTCCGGCAACTGCGCGGCAGCTAAAGGGTTTTCAGAGGGGTGAGGCTCCATTCCCAGAATTCCTCCCCTGCGGACCACTCCTCGCGGCGCACACTCAGAGCCGCGAGGGACTTTGCGTTATCTTGACCCTTTGTTGGGCTGTGGCTAAGGTGACAGCCATGATCGGCGGCTCTGACCAAGCCGCTCAGGTCGTGTCGGGCGGAACGGGGGCGGGCAGTTGGCTTCCGCGATGGGGGGATCGAGATTGAACCTGTCATTAGACAGAGAGAAAGACGGGGGCGGTGGCCGCGCGGCGGCCCATTTCTGTGGAGCGCCGCCATGGGTGCGTGAAGCGGACCTGTCTCTGCTGACCGTGCGGGAACGGGAAGTCCTCTTCGCGCTGGGCGACTGCCTTTCGAACGCCGCTATAGCGAACCGCTGGTTCGTGGCGGAACGGACGGTCAAGAAGCACGTGACCAGCGTCTTCATCAAACTGGGGATATCCTCTCGCGCGGAAGCGGCCGTTATCGCGACGTACAGCAAGTTCGCCGAAAGGTGCCCTTCAGGACACTAGTCCCCCTTCCGGGGACATGGAATCTTCACTGGGTCAACATCAACTACAGGGGAGAACCACTGTGTCCGCGTCAACTCTGGTAAGCGATTCCGAAATCTCCGCCCAGCCGGTATCAGCGAAGGCCGCCAACGCTTTCACGTCCGCGTCGATCGGCGCGTACGTGGCCGCGACGACTGCGCCCGAGCGCGCTCTCTTGTCGATCAGATCGAAGGTCGACAAGGGGCTCGTCCGCTATGACGCCTGGTTCCTGATATTCACCGCCGTCGTCCTCGGGCTGGGCGCCACCATCTTCGCCGGGCTGGTCGTGTGGTGCGTGGTGAAGCAGCACAAGAAATTCTCCGGCTCCTGGTCCTTCAAGAACTGGGGCCTGAAGGTCAGCGCCGAATGCAAGTAGCCGCCTGACGGCGGTATGCGCAAGGCGCCCAGGAAACCCGCCGGAATCCGGGCTTCCTGGGCGCCGCCCTGATCGACGGACTCGTTAAAGGACCTACGCGACAGTGTCTCTCCTGAATGTCAAAGACGTCAGCTATTCCTACGACGGAACTGTCAACGTCCTGCTGGACGTGTCCTTCACGGTCGAGGAAGGCACGATCGTCGGTCTGGTGGGGCCCAACGGCTCCGGAAAGTCCACGCTGATCAAGAACATATTCGACCTGGTACGCCTCCAGGCCGGCTCCATCCGTATCGGCGGCCATGAGCACGCCCGCCCCGAAGCGAAGAAGCTGGGCATGTACCTGTCCAGCAACGACTACCTTCCCGAATTCCTCACCGCCCGCGAGTACATCACCATGATGGGCAAGCTGTTCGGCCTCGACGTCGACCACGACGAAGCCGCCGGCCTGTTCCGGAAATTCTCCATGGACGGCCGCTACGACGACCTCATCGAGGACTACTCGCACGGCATGCGCAAGAAGACGCAACTGGTCTCCGCGCTCGTCGTCCGCCCCCCGCTGGCCGTCATCGACGAGACCCTCAACGGCATCGACCTCGAAGCGCTGCACTTCGCCGAGCGCGAGTTCCGGCGCGTCCGCGACGAGGGCCGCTCGATCCTGCTGTGCACGCACGACTTCGCCGTGCTGGAGCGGCTGGCCGACCGCACCCTCTTCCTCGACCTCGGCCGTGTGGTGTACGACGAGCCGACGAAGGACCTGGTCGAGGAACACGGCTCGCTGGACGCCATGGTGTTCGACTACCTCGAAACGTTCCAGCGGTGACGGCGGTACGGCTGCGCCAGTCCGCGACCCTGGCCCGGATGCTCCTCGTCTTCTTCCGCCGCCGCGTCCTACGGGCCGGAGCCTTCAAAACCGCCCCGGTCAGAGTGTTCGCGGCGGTGGCGGGGGCGCTGCTCCTGGCCGCCATGTGCACCGGCTCCTACTTCTTCCTGCGCCCGCTCGCCGGCGAAGCGGCCGTGTGGCGGCTGCTGTTCGACACCTCCACGGTCTCCCTCCTGCTGTGGGTGCAGATCGCGTTCCTGCTGGTGAAGGTGTTGTTCATCAACGCCGAAGGCATGCTCCAGCTCAGCTACCAGCTACCGGTCACCAACCGCGAACGCTCCACGGCCTTTCTCCTGTACGAAGCGGCGATGACCGCCACCGTGGCCTCCGTCGGCCTCGTCTCGCTCGCCGTGAGCGCGCTCATCATCCTCGGCCCGTCCGCGCTCGGCTACATCACCGCCTCGATCGTCCTCCCCGCCGCCCTCACCTACCTGACGCTGTCCGTCCTCTACCAGTCGCTGAACCGGCTGTGGAGGCTCATCGGGCTCAGCCGGATGTCGGGCGTCCTCAACGTCCTCGCCCTGTTCGCGCTGCTGGCGTACTACGCCGCCCGGATGACGCCGATGATCCAGGACTTCTCCGGCGCCTACCTGAGCGGGCGGACGGCGTACACGTGGGCCACGTCGGTCTCCTGGGCCTGGCACGAACACGGTCCCTGGTCGGCCCTGGCCGGCGCGACGGCACTCGCGGCCGTACTCGTGGCCCTGACCTTCGCGCTCGCCCCCAACCAGCACGTACGCCAGTCCCGCTACGTGAAACTCCCCGGCAGCGTACGGCTGCGAGGCGTCCTCGGCCCGTACGACTGGTGCCTGCTGCGCAGCGCGCAGACCGTGGCCGCCGCCGCCATGGCACTTGCCTTTTTCATCTACCTGCTGCTCGCCAAACCCTCGGTGAACCCCCTCTGGGGCCTGGCCGCCCTGTCCTTCGGCGGCCTCTACCAGTTCACCGCCACCCAGCGGCTGCGCACACTGCCCGGCGCCCGCGAGCCCGCCTGGCGGGTCTACGCCCGGCTCATCAGGGCCCAACTGGTACTGCTCACCGTCTTCGCCGTACCCGCCCTCGCCGTCACAGCCGCCTGCGCCCCCGGCCGACTCCCGTCCAGCGGACTGCCGCTGGCCTCCTGCCTGGGCGGAGCGGCCATGACCACCTGCGTCAGCATCGTGTTCCCCGCGGAGAAGGACAACCCGCTCTCTGTCTTCCTGGGCCTCTCGGTGGTCTTCGTCGTCGCGGGCGTGTCAGTGATCGGACTGGGCCTGCTCAACCTCCCGCCCTGGGCGGTAGTGACCTGCCTGACCGGGGCGTTCACCGCGTTCGTCTGGTACGCGGTGCAAGGAATCCACACCAACGAGTCGAGGAGAAGGAATGTTCAAGGCACGCTCGGTACTGAAGCCCGCCATAGGGGCCGCGCTGCTGACACTGGGCACCGCGGCGGCGGTCCTGCTCACCCTCATGTTCTCGACCGGCACTGACGAGATCGTCGAACGAAAGGCGTTCTTCGGCTCGCTGATCTTCGAGACGGTCAAAAAGAACGACGGCGCCCTGGGCATCACCACCGGCGTAGAGAACCCGCTCCCCCTCATAGCCCTGTTCCTCGTCCTCACCGCCGTCCTGACGATGATCCAGACCATCTACCGCGGATTGAAGCAACGCCGTGAGCAGCTCCTCAACGCACCCGGCAACTGACCTGAAACCCCACACCGCAGCCCGCGCGGTCGCCGCCCAGGTCTGGCCCCTACTGACCCTGGCCGCCACCCTCCTGGCCGCCGCCCTGACCTGGCAGGCCCACTCCGGCGACCCCGTACCAGCCGCCATGGCATGGAAACTCCTCGCCAAACCAGCCGCCTTCGGCCTAGTAGCCTCATTCGCCCTCCACGAATCGGCCCACGTCCTCGTCCTCAACCGCATCGCCACGGTCACCCACATCACCCTCGAACGCACCGCCTGGCGCACATCAGTGATCCCCCACGGCACGATGACCACCCGCCAGACGGCGACGGTGGCCGCGGCGGGCCCTCTCGCCTGCGCCGTAGCGGGCGCCCTCCTATGGCTCTCCGGTCTGGACCGCCCGCTGTCGTACTGGTACCTGGCCCACTTGGCGTTCCTCCTGCCGCCGTTCGGCGACGGCAGGGCGCTGTGGCGAAGCTTCCGGAGGCCGCCGTCGGCCCGAGAGACGAACGCCCCGCCCCGCGCCCCGGCACACAGCACCGACTGACCCTCGAATCTCTTGCAAGCACAGTGCCGACAAGGCGCGGCCACTTGTGCGTGGTCAGGACGAGCGTGCGGCCGGGAGTTCCAGTCAGAGCCCCGTCGGCCGTCGGTTCGGAAGTGAGGAGTTCCGCGCGCGGGCGCAGACCGGTCGGGGCGTGGAGGGCGGCAGGAGGGGAGTGCACCAGCCGACTCCCATGCACTCCTCGGTGCGGAGCTGCTGGGCCAAGGCTTGTTGACCAACTCATCCCGGTTGTGGGGCGAACGCTCGACCCGTCTCCCTCTTACCGATCCACTGCCTGGAACCCCAAACGGAGTGCACTTGCCCGGGGCCTCTGTCTCTTGGGCGCGCTCCTAAGGAAATCCCAAAAGGCGTGCACCATGCGGCACGTGGCCTGTGTCTTCTACTGTTCTTTCTGAAGCCGGGGATTACGCGACTCGCTCGCCCACTGAGAGATCCCCTTCGACCTCAGGAAGGAACCACGTGCAGTTGAGACTGATGTACGTGATCATCGCGGTCCTCATGGCACTTGTCGTCGCTGCAGCCGGCAGCTTCGTGACCGTCATGGAAGGAGGGCGCCTCACTGCGGCCCTGAAAACCGGGGCGTTCACCTTCGCCGGCGCCCTGTCGCTCCTCATCGTGATTATGGGAGCCCTGGGAGTGGTGGGCTCGTGAACGACGCCGAGGCCCTTCGAGGGCGCGCGCAGACCCAGCACCCCTCCTCGGTCGACCAGGCGCTCGTGAAGGTGCGCCAACGCCTCACGAAGCTCTCACGGCTCATGAACACCCCCGACGCGACACGGCTCGTCCTCGGCCTGCTGTACCTGAGCCGAGCCCCGCGTGCCGCCTCCGTGCCCGGCGTACCGACATGGTCGTGGTTGCTGAGTCAGTCGGCAGGGCTCGATTCGGGAATTCGAGTCGCCGTGACCAAATGCCTGGCTCACTGGCTCCCCGCGATCGAGGACCGGGACGCCGGCGCGGGCACGGTGAGTCTCGTGCCTGTTCCACCTGTTGGCTCCGAAAGACTGCTGCATGCTCTCATCCGTGACATCGGATCCGCCCAGCAGGTCGGTCCCCTACTCGATCAGTGCCTACGCGACCTCTCGGCGGCCCAGGCCGACGGCAGCAATTACTTCACACCGGGCGACATGGCCCGTCTCATGGTCGGTGCGGCCGTCCCTCAGGACGGAGACAGCGTGCTGGACCCAGTCTGCGGTTCAGGATCGTTGCTGGTCGAGAGTCACCGCTATGTCCACGAACGCGTCGGGTTGAACCCGACCATGTCCCTGCAGGGGAGGGAGCAACATGCTCCCTCCGCACAGGTGGCTCACATGAACTTCGTGGTGCGAGGTATCACGGCTCATATCTTTCCTCCCGGGGACAGCCTTGCGGAGCCCGAACCCGAGCGACACGACGTCATTCTGGCGAACCTCCCCTTCAACCAGCCGAACTGGGTTTCGGAGGACATGACGGAGCACGGCGCCCGCCGATCGGTTCGCCCCGCCCCCACTGACCCCCGATGGCCGGAAGAGCCGCCGCCCCGGGGGTCCGCAAACGCCGCTTGGATCCAGCACATCGTGCACGCAATGGCTCCGTCCGGACGCGCTGTCTTCCTGATGGCCGATACCGTGGCCACCAGCCGACAGACCACCCCTCGAAGGCTCCGCGAACGACTGCTGCGTGACGACATCGTCGAGTGCGTGATCGCCCTGCCGCCTCGGGTGTTCGGTCAATCCAAGGCCACTGCCTGTTTGTGGGTGCTCAACAAAGACAAGCGTGCACGACCCGGCTGGGGCGCCCTGGACCGTTGCAGGCAGGTGCTCTTCATCAACGCGCGGCGAGCTTTCGAGCCGGTGCCGGAGTCGAGAGCACGGCGGCTGGGTGACAAGAACACGGCATCGATTCTGACCACTCTCGCGGCCTGGCGCGGCCTCCCTGAGGCCGGTGCCGCAACGGCGCCGTACAGCGACAGAGCCGGCTGGGCCCGGAGCTGTTCCACGGAGGAGATCGCGGATCGCGCGTACAGCCTGATGCCGACTTCGTACGCTGTCGAGCCTCCCAACCTGGAACGGGACACACGGAGCAGGATCGAGCAACTCAAGTTGGAGTTGGCCGATCAGTTCAACCAGATGCGCGACCTCGAAATCCGGCTGCTGGGCGCTCTGGAGGAGATCTGATGGCAGCCGACTCTCACTTGATAGACGTGGATTCGGCGGCTTGGCCAACGACCTCCATCGAGGTCGAGCGAGCCCACAGGAGCATTTTCACCACCTGCGGCTTCCTGGAGGACGAGACTGGCGATCGGGCTTCAGGAGTCGTCGGCTCGTCACTAGTCCAGGGCGGCAGGATCCTCTCATCCGGGACGAACCATCGCGCGCCGCGTGTTTCCCGGTCCACGCGGGCGACCCTCAGGGAGGGCGACCTGGCCGTCGTACTCGTCAGGCGAGTGGGCGAATCCGCCCTAGTGACCGCTGAACACGAGGGTTGGACAGCGACCAGGTCGGTCGGCATCATCCGCGCTGACACAGACATCGCGCAGTGGTTGCGCATCTGGCTGCAGACGCCCACGGCGAAGGCCCGGATCGACGAGGACGTGACGGCACACGTCGAGCCCACCATCAGTCTCGACACCCTCCGTCATATGCCGTTTCCCCTGCCCTCGCCGGATGTCATTGCCGCCTATAACCGGGCCTTCGGCCTCATTGAGGAGACGGTCTCCGTTTACCGGAGGGCAGCGCGCAAGGCGGTGGAACTGGCCGACGCACTCCACGAGGACTGGTCGTCTTCAGATCCTCCGTGGGAAACACGGTCGCTCGCAAGGGTCGCCAAACTGAAGACAGGCAAAGGTTCCGAACGCTCGCTTCCCCCGTCACAGGCAGAGCCCACCGTCGACGTGGTCGCTCCCAAAGACCTGTACGACCTCCCGGTGCCTCACGTCCCAAGGTTCCGCCTGAGCGGTCCAGCCAATGTGGGCGAGGTACATCCGCCGGGCACCATCATGCTGAGCACCCGTTCCGACGGCGCGTACACCGCTGTCGCGTGCCGACCGGCGGTACCACTCAGAGGCGTGCTGGCCATACGGCCTATCGAGGGTGATGACAGCTGGTGGCTGCTCCACGAACTCAGAAGCCGAAGCGGCGACGTGGCACGGATGGCGCAGGGACAGAACGGCCGGGAGATCTCCGCCCTTGCCCTCAAACGATTGGAGATCACCTGGCCGGACCGGTTCACGCGGGCGGGCTTCCACAGAACGGCTGAGCCCCTGCACGCCGCGGCGCGACTTGCTGGCCGCAAGATCGCGACCCTGCACGCTCTGCGGGACGCGCTCCTAGGTGACATCTCCGCGAAGGCTGGCGTTCTCCGAGAGCCGACGGCTGAACCGGGGGAGCTTGACGCGGGCACTGCTCGCTCCACTGTGGTCCCCCAACCCCGCGAGGGCAGCCTCGGTAATGAGTCGGGATGGATCCCAGAGGAGCGACGGGTACCCGAGTGAGTAGCGTGGAGACATGAACACCGGGCCGCGGCTGAACCGCAGGCTGGACGGCTCGGGATAGCGAGCTCCGCGAAGGCTCGGTGCGGCCCGCTATGCCCATTCCACCGTCGGCATGTGAGGCCACCTCGTGATCGGGCCTACTGAACGGTGGGGGCCGCGCTTGCCACGCGCGATGTGCCCGATGCTCGATGTCGCCGGTGCGCGTCCTCAACAATCCGCTGGAGGCGGAAGGGTAGAAATGAAGGCTGCGGGGCCGTGATGACGACGGGCCCCGCCTCGCCACGTTCGACGGTTGTTCAAGCGCTTGCAGGATCATCACAGGAAGCGGGCCCTCGGCCTGTTCGGGAGGGCAGGCTCGTCGCCGGGGCCAGGACGTCAGCCAGTCCAGGACCTCGGTCCAGTAAACACACTGAGCCCAGCGCATCAGTGTCAGGACGACGGCGCTACTGAGTGCCCTGACCGGCATGCCTGCCACCGGCAGTGTGCTCAGCCGCTGGCCACGGCGCGGCTTGAGAACCGGAACGGGCGTCGCACCGGCCCGCCCCGCCCCGCCCCGCGGTGCGACGAGCATCGGCGTCCCCTCTACCGTTCCGCCTATTCGATGGACTGGTTGCCTGCCCTGGTCTTCAACAACATCGCCCCTATGCAGCCGACGTCCTGCCTCTGCCGTGAGTCGTACGTCTTCCGAGCGCAGGATGGGGTGCTCACCAGCGGGCGCCAGAGCGCGAAGCTCATAGACGTCGTACGCCATGCAGGAGTCTCCACGGGCACGGTCTCAAACGTCCTCAACCATCCCGACCGCATACGCGTCGAACTCGCCATCGTGGGCATCGGGTTCGTACGAGAAGGCGCCGCAGCAGAGCACATGACCCTCATGCTCGACCTGACCAAGGATTGGGAGGCGGCGCTTGATGCTTGCCGTCCGCCGCTAGCCCTACCGTGGCGGTGATGTGGCGTGCAGCTCTGGACAGGATCGGATCAAAAATTCTTCGGAGCGATGCTGACCAGGCAGAGAGCGAGTCAGCCCGGCCAATCGGGTGCAGACGTCCGTAGCGAGGTCATTCCTGGGAAGTAGCTCTAGATGCTGTGAAGCTGGGACGATCGGCGCATCGACGAGGGCGGTAGTAGCCCCAAGCCCCCTGCACAGGTAGTGCAGGTGGGCCCGCGAATCCCTAATCTCACACCTGGAGCTGCAGCATGTCCAGTTTGCCTCCGTGCACTGGCACGTTCGCGACATTGACCTTCTGCTCCGCAGGCCGCATCGACGGACGGTGGATCACTTCGCACACGGTAGTCGTGGCTGTAGTGCTCGTGTTGGTGCTGGTTGGCCAGGTCGGCTTTGACCAGGCCCTTCCGGGCACCATCGCAGTACTGGCCGCAGCTGTGGCCGAGTTGAGGGTCGGGCGTCGTCTTGGCGACGCCAGGGCAAACCAGGGCCTATAACCGTGGGCCGACGCGTCGAGAGCATCGACGTTGGTGCGGAGCGCCAGTTGCGGGAGTTAGTGAAATATTTGCGTGAGCTCAAGGATGCCAGCGGTGCCACCTACCGCGAGATGGCCAAGCGTACTGGGCCCAAACCGTACTACTGCGGTGCGTCGACCCTCAGCCGAGCAGCCAGCGGTGCTCGACTGCCGCGGCTCAAAGTCGTGGAAGTCTACGCTCGCGCAGCGGGTGACCCGGCCGACGATGAAGCACGTCAGTACCGTGTACGACGAGCTCGCCAGTTGTGGAAGGCTGCGGCTGTCGAGCTGGCTCGTCCACTTCGGGCAGGTTGCGGCCGCCGACTGCAGCAGATCCGTACATCAGAAACTCTCGGCCAGGGGCTGGCGCGGCTTCGCGCACGGGCAGGCCAGCCATCTCTGCGTGAGATCGAACGGATGACCGCCGTTGGTGGTTACCGTGTGCCACGATCGACGTGTCAGCGAATCTTGACTGGACTCATCCTGCCTACCTCGGAACAGATGACGGCCCTCTTGACCGCCTTCGACGTCACCGAAGACAGCTTCTCGGGCTGGCGTATCGCGTTGAACCGCGTTGTGGCCAGAAGGCATCCCGAGCCGATCTGGTCTGGCGGGTGCGTGTGCCCGGATGGCGACCCCGTCGTAACGGCGTTCCTCGAACGTCGCGAGCGGGACGAAAGGATCAAGCGAAGGACTGGCCAACTGCGCCAGGACCAGGACTACGGCGAGTGGTTGGATGCCCGTGAGGCTAGGGCTTTTTACCGTCGGCAGTGGGACTACTTGGACGATGACGAACTGGCATGGCTCGAAGGGGGCGGAGGAGATATGCCGGTCAACGAGGTCGGGTGGGGTAGTGGGCGCCCGCCGGCTGATGGAGACAGCCTCTGTTGGGCAGGGCGGCCACGCGATGCAGGGAGCCAGGTCTCTGAGCTTGGCTCTCGCAAAGGCCCCTGAAACCCGACAGAGGCCCGATCCGCTAAGCGGATCGGGCCTCTGACCTGGTGTTCCTTCAGTCGGGGTGGCGGGATTTGAACCCACGACCTCTTCGTCCCGAACGAAGCGCGCTGCCAAGCTGCGCTACACCCCGAAGCAACGAGCTCTACTTTAGCGGACTGATGGCCGGAGACGAAATCCGGTTCTCGGGGCCTCGCAGGTGGGGGCGGATGCGGTCGAGGAGGATGAGGACCAGGGCGAGGACGTAGAAGGCCAGGGCGAAGATCACGGTGTTGCCGAGGACGCCTCCGTAGCCGTGGATGTCGACGTCCAGGAAGGGGTACGGGTAGCGGCCCTCGGTGCCGGGGGAGAGGAGGGCGCCACGGATGAGGGCGAAGGGGAGGTAGAGGAGGGGGTAGATCAGCCACTGCCAGGCGTACGCGGGGCGGAAGCGGCCCGGAGTCGTGAGCAGGAGCCAGTCGAGGACGACCGCGATGGGGGTGGCCGTGTGCAGGAGCTGGGTGGCCGTGGTCTGCCACTCGGAGGGGGCGTGGGCGTCGCCGACCATGGCGAAGCCGCTGGAGTCGTTGGTCAGGACGAAGTGGTAGACCAGCCCCGTGATGGCTATATAGAGGACCGCCGCCCCCGTGAGCCGCGCCGAGAGCGGGGGCCGTGCCGACCACGCCCGGTGCGCGGCCGCGAGCATGACGACCGCGACCACCGCGTTGGACTGGATCGTGAAATAGCTGAGGACGCGCGGCACGTCGCCGACCGCGCAGTCGATCACGATGCCCGTGATCGCGGCCAGCGCGATGAGCACCCGGAAGACGGCCGTGAGCGGGCGGCGCCCGGCCGGGACGACCGCTGAGGCGGGGACGCCCGCGGCGCTGATCGCGCTCTGCCGCGCGTGGGAGGAGGTCGGATCGATCATCCTCCCACCGTACGGGCGGGCGCTCCCGGCCGGAGGAGATCGCCCGGTTCCGGGCGGTCGGCATCGGGTGAGCGGGAGGTCAGCGTTCCGTCAGCGTGAGCAGCGTCGCCTCGGGCGGGCAGTTGAAACGGACCGGCGTGTACCGGTTCGTGCCGCACCCCGCCGACACATGGAGGAACGACTCGCTGCCGCCCGCCCGGTGCTGGGACAGCCCCTTGACCCGCTTCGTGTCCAGGTCGCAGTTGGTCACCAGCGCCCCGTAGAACGGCACGCACAGCTGGCCCCCGTGCGTGTGACCGGCCAGGATCAGCGGATAGCGGTCCGCCGTGAACGCGTCCAGGACCCGCAGATACGGGGCGTGCACCACGGCGAGCGACAGGTCCGCCGACGTGTCCGGGCCGCCGGCCACCTCGCTGTAGCGGTCCCGCTTGATGTGCGGGTCGTCGAGGCCGGTGAGGGCGATCTCACACCCGTCGACCTTCAGCCTGCCCCGCGTGTTCGTCAGGCCGACCCACCCCGCCGCGTCGAAGGCGTCGCGCAGCTCCTCCCACGGGTTGTGGATCGCGCCGACGACCGGCTTGTTGCCGTTCAGGCCGTGCCGCTTCTGTGCCTTCTCGATCAGGTAGCGGGCCGGATTGCGCAGCTTCGGTCCGTAGTAGTCGTTCGAGCCGAAGACGTACGCGCCGGGGAACTCCATCAGCGGGCCCAGCGCGTCCAGCGCCTCCGGCACGCCCTCCGGGTCGGACAGGTTGTCGCCCGTGTTGATCACGAAGTCCGGGCGCAGCCCCGCCAGCGACTGGAGCCAGCGCTGTTTCTTGCGCTGCCCGCTGACCATGTGGATGTCGGAGACCTGGAGTACGCGCAGCGGCCGCCGGCCGCGTGGCAGTACAGGGACGGTGACCCGTCGAAGGCGGAAGGAACGGGCTTCGATGCCGGCGGCGTAGGCCACGCCGGCCGCGCCGACCGCCGTGATTCCCGCCGTGATGCCCAGGGGTACTCCGTATCGCGCGCGCATAGCGCCTATCGTCGCAGACCGGCCGCCAGGGAGAAATCTTCGGGTGATTCCCGGCGCTTGCTGGCATAGTCAAGGACATGACCACGCTCAAGTCCCAGCTGCAGGACGACCTCACCGCCTCGATCAGGGCGCGCGACGAGCTGCGCTCCTCCACTCTCCGGCTCACCCTCACCGCGATCACCAAGGAGGAGGTCTCCGGCGAGTCCGCCCGCGAGCTCTCCGACGACGAGGTGCTGAAGGTGATCACGCGCGAGGCGAAGAAGCGGCGTGAGGCGGCGGAGGCGTTCGCGCAGGGCGGCCGGGCCGAGTCCGCGGAGCGGGAGAAGGCGGAGGGCGAGATCCTCGCCGAGTACCTTCCCCAGCAGCTGTCCGACCTGGAGCTGGAGTCGCTGGTCGCCGCCGCCGTCGCGGAAGCGGCCGGGCACGGCGCCGAGGGCCAGCGCGCGATGGGCGCGGTCATGAAGATCGTGAACCCGCAGGTGGCGGGCCGGGCCGAGGGCGGCCGCGTCGCCGCGATGGTCAAGAAGCTGCTCGCGGGCTGACCGCGGGACGCCGCGCAGGGCAAGAGGAAGGGGCGCCCGGACCAACCTGGTCCGGGCGCCCCTTCCTTTAAAGCGCTACAGCCCTATACGGCCGGCTCACTGGCCCAGCAGGTCGCCGAGCGGGTCGTGCTTGCCGCCGTGATGCTTCCCCTTGCCCTTTGCGTCGTCCCCGCCGTCATCGCTCTTGCCGTCCTTCCCGGCACCGGCGATCGGGACGGTCGCGAACTTGTCCGCCGGCTTGCCGGAGAGGGCTCCGGAGACCGCGTCCTTCCAGATGGGCGCGGGGCCGTCGGCGCCGTACACCTTGTCGTACGTCTTGCCGCCGAAGGTGACGCCGTTCTGCATCTGGACCTGGTGCTGCGGGTCGCCGAGCCAGACCGCGCCCGACATGTTGGGCGTGTAGCCCACGTACCACGCCGAGTACCGGTTGTCGGTGGTACCCGTCTTGCCCGCGCTGTCCCGCCCGTCGGTCAGGCCCGCCGCCTTGCCCGTACCGTCGTCGACGACGCCCTTGAGCATCGTGTTGATCGTGTCGGCGGTCTTCGGCGACATCGCCTGGGTGCAGGAGGCCTGCGGCACCGGCAGCTGCTTGCCGTTGGAGTCGGTGACGCTCTCAAGCGCGGTCGGCGTGCAGTACTTGCCGCGAGACGCGAAGGCGGCGTACGCGGCGGACATGTTGAGCGGCGACGCCTCGTTCACGCCGAGGGTGTACGAGGCGCCGAGGCCCCAGGCGGTGCCGCCCGCGCGCTTGGTCATGCCGAGCTTGTTGACCATCTTCGTCACGTTGCACAGACCGGTGTCGGCCTCCAGCGAGACGAAGTAGGTGTTGATCGACTTCTTCAACGCCTCCGGCATCTTGTACGGGCCGACCTCGTCCTTGCTCTCGTTCGGCACCGAGGCTTCGCTGGCGAGGCGGTTGCCCTGGCAGTCGGAGACGGTCGGGTACGGCATCCGGTTGGGCGAGGCGTACGACTGGGAGTTGTCGATGCCGTTCTCCAGCGCGGCGGCCGCGGTGAAGGGCTTGAACGTCGAACCCGGCAGATATCCCGCGCCGCCGCCCATGTTGCGGTCGACGGAGAGGTTGATCTGCGTCTGGTTCTTGCCGAAGCCGTACGGGCGCGACTGGCCCATGCCGCGGATCTTGCCCGTACCCGGCTCGACCAGGGTGACGGCGCTGGCCACCGGGTCGGACGCGTACACATGGTCGCTGACCCCGGCCTGCACCGACTTCTGGGCCTGCGGGTCCAGCGTCGTACGGACCGTCATGCCGCCCTGGTTCCAGCGCTTGGCCCGCTCCTCCTTGGTCTTGCCGAAGGTCTCGTCCCGCAGGAAGACCTCGCGGACGTAGTCGCAGAAGAAGCCCGCGCCGTGCACGGCGGTGATGCAGCCGTTCTTGGGCCGCTTGACCTTCAGCTTCACCGGCTTCTTCTTCGCCGCCTCGGCCTCGGCCGGGGTGATGTCGTGCACCTCCGACATCCGCTGGAGCACGGTGTTGCGGCGCTTGGTCGCCTCCTGCCTGTTGTTGACCGGGTCGTAGCGGGTCGGCGACTGGACGATGCCGGCCAGCAGCGCGGACTCGTCGAGGGTGAGGTCCTTGGCGTGCTTGCTGAAGTAGCGCTGAGCCGCCGCCTCGACGCCGTACGCCTGCTCACCGAAGAACGTGATGTTCAGATAGTTGTTGAGGATCCGCTTCTTGCCGAGCTCCTGCTCGACCTGGATCGCGTACTTCAGCTCCTTGACCTTGCGGCCGACCGTCTGCTGGGTGGCCTGCGCGACCTTGTCGGGGTCGTCGCCGGCCTCCTCGATGAAGACGTTCTTCACGTACTGCTGGGTGAGGGTGGAGGCACCCTCGGATACGCCGCCGGACTGCGCGTTCTTGTTGAGGGCGCGGAGCACGCCCTTGAGGTCGATCGCCCCGTGCTCGTAGAAGCGCGCGTCCTCGATCGCTACGAGCGCCTTCTGTATATAGGGCGAGATGTCCTTGAGCGGGACGACGGTGCGGTCGCGGGAGTAGACCTTCGCGATCTCGCCGCCCTGGTTGTCGAGGATCGTGGTGCGCTGACTCAGCGGCGGGGTCTTGAGGTTGGACGGGATCTCGTCGAAGCCCTCGACCGAGCCTTTGGCCGCCAGGCCGAAGGCGCCGAAGGCCGGCAGCGCGAGACCTGCCAGCACGGCTCCGGAGAGCACGCTGACACCGAGGAATTTCGCGGCCTGCTGGGTCGTCGTGAGACCCCCGCCCGAGCGCTTCTTAGCCATGGAGGGCAGCCTACGTTCTCATTCGCCGGACAGACGCCCAGGTGTTCGCCTACGCTTGATTCACGCCAGTCACTGCGGTGCGGTTCCGGACCATCCTCCTCAGCACTCAGCCGAACTCATCCGAGTGCCGAACCGTGCCCGACTTCAGCCCATGTGTCACATGGTGCCCGCTGCGTCTCGACTGAATCACCCCGAGTTGACGGATTTGTCGATGATGTCGTCGGGTCACTCCGTTGGGTGATCTGCCGCATACGCATAGTCCGTTCGGGCCATTCAAGATTGGGCCCGCAGGGGGTGTTGCGCCCTGCCTGCCTTCCGTAACGTCCTCAACTGGCAACGGTGAATATGCCGCTGCCGCCGTGGGGGAGCCTCGATTCGGGAGAGGACGGCGCCAGCATGAGCTGGGTAACCGACTGGAGTGCACAAGCAGCATGCCGCACCACCGATCCGGATGAGCTATTCGTTCAAGGCGCGGCACAGAACAGGGCCAAAGCGGTCTGCACCGGTTGCCCGGTGCGCACCGAGTGCCTGGCCGACGCCCTCGACAACCGTGTCGAGTTCGGCGTGTGGGGCGGTATGACCGAGCGGGAGCGGAGGGCGCTGCTGCGTCGCCGGCCGACGGTCACCTCGTGGCGGAGGCTGCTGGAGACCGCCCGTACGGAATACGAGCGCAGTACGGGCATCCTGCCCATCGACGACGAGGAGTACGAGAACTACGCCGCGGCGGGGTGAACCGGCGCGGAGGTGACGAACGACGACGGGCGGCGGGATCCATCGCCGCCTCGCGAACGATCGTGGTCTTTCGGAAGTGTGCGGTCTCCGACCGGCTTTTTCCGCCAACGGCCAACGGCCAACGGTCAACGGATCGTCAGCCAGCGGCTTGTCCGCCGGCGGTCTTTCAGCGGCCGCTCAGCGGACTTCGGACTTCGGGCTTCGGACGTACGCGGCAACGCAGGCGTGCGATGTGCGCGAAGAAGCGCGCGGCGCAGTGGCACGCGGGAGCGCATGGGGCGCGTGAGGCTCCAGCGGCTCGCTCCGTAGCCTCGTACCCGCCAGCCCGCGCGCACGGCAGGCGCAGGCCCCTCGCGTACGTATGGCCGCTGCGCAGCCCCGACCTGTCGCCAATACTTCCTGGTCACGCCCGTACGGCCATCCGTCTACGGAGCGTCCGTCCGCTACGGCGTGGACGGAGACGCGGACGGGCGCGCGGCCTGGGTCGCCAAGCGCTCGCCGACCGTGCGCAGACCCGCCAAGTCGTGTACGTCGCCGGGGAGTGCGGCCACTTCGGCCACCGGGACCTCGGGGTGCAGTGCGGTGAAGCGGTCGCGCGTGCGGCGCTCGCGGGCGAGCACTCGCATGCGCTCGGCGTGCAGCCGCAGCAGACGAGCGGCGAGCTGCTCCGGGGTGGCCGTGATGGGGTCGGCCGCCTCGGCGGTGGTGGTGGGGTCGGTGACGGAGGCGGTGTTGTCCTGTGAGCCCTCAGTGGCGGTGGGGGAGCCGCTGTCGGGGGCTGACCGGCTGCCCATATGAGGCTTCCCTGAGTCACGATCCACAATGCCGGAACCGGCAAGATTTTCTGCGTTATCGGGCGCAGAGTCCGCCGAAGCCTTCGCGGCGCCGTCCGTGAGGGCTTCGGCGGCGGCCAGCGCGCGCTCAGCGGAGAGGTGGGCGGCGCCGCTGCCGTGCACCCGGTTCAGTACGAGCCCGGCCAGCGGCATCCGGTCCGCGGCCAGCCGCTCGATGAAGTACGCGGCCTCGCGCAGCGCGTCCCGCTCCGGGGCGGCGACGACGAGGAACGCCGTGCCGGGCGCCTGGAGCAGGCGGTACGTGGCGTCCGCGCGGGTGCGGAAGCCGCCGAACATCGTGTCCATCGCCGCGACGAAGGTCTGCACGTCGCGCAGCAGTTGCGCGCCCATCAGCTTGTTCAGCGGCCCGCTCATCACCGACATGCCGACGCCCAGGAACTTCATCCCCGCGCGTCCGCCGATCTTCGCCGGGGCCATCAGCACCTTGATGAACTTGCCGTCCAGGAACGAGCCGAGGCGGCTCGGCGCGTCCAGGAAGTCCAGCGCGGAGCGGCTCGGCGGGGTGTCGACGACGATCAGATCCCACTCGTCACGGGCGCGGAGCTGGCCGAGCTTCTCCATGGCCATGTACTCCTGCGTGCCGGCGAACCCGGCGGACAGCGACTGGTAGAACGGATTCTCCAGGATCGCCCGGGCCCGCTCCTTGTCGGAGTGCGCCTCGACGATCTCGTCGAAGGTCCGCTTCATGTCCAGCATCATGGCGTGCAGCTCACCGCCCGCGCTGCCGTCGACGCCCTCGACCCTGCGCGGCACGTTGTCCAGCTCCTCGATGCCCATCGACTGCGCGAGCCTGCGCGCCGGGTCGATGGTGAGGACGACGACCTTCCGGCCGCGCTCCGCGGCCCGTACCCCCAGCGCGGCCGCCGTCGTCGTCTTGCCGACGCCGCCGGAACCGCAGCACACCACGATCCGGGTCGCGGGGTCGTCCAGGACCGGGTCCATCTCCAGCCGGTAGGTGTCCGCCAGGCCGTTCATGAGGCCACCCCTTGCTTCCGCAGTCCGCGGGCCATGCGGTAGAGCCCCGCCAAGTCCACGCCGTCGCCGAGCAGTTCGAGTTCGTACGTCGGCAGGTCGAGCCCGGATATCTCCGCTCGCCCGCTGCGCTCCAGGGCCGCCCGCTCGGTGTGCTCGCGGGCCTCTTCCAGCAGCGGGTCGATCAGGCGGTCGGCGTGGCCGCCGCGCTGGGCGCCGCCGAGCCCGGCGCGGGAGAGCGCCTTGGCGACGGCCGACCGCTGCCCGTTCGCGACCACGTCCACGGCCGTCTCGTCGAGCAGCGCGGGCCGCACCATGTTGATGACGACGCCGCCGACCGGGAGCTTCGCGGCCCGCAGCTCCGCCACGCCGTCCACCGTCTCCTGGACGGGCATCTCCTCCAGCAGCGTCACCAGGTGGACCGCTGTCTCGGCGGACTTCAGGACGCGCATCACGGCCTGCGCCTGATTGTGTATGGGGCCGACCCTGGCGAGCCCGGCCACCTCGTCGTTGACGTTGAGGAAGCGGGTGATGCGGCCGGTCGGCGGGGCGTCCATGACGACGTGGTCGTAGACGAACCGCCCGCTCTTGTCCTTGCGGCGGACCGCCTCGCACGCCTTGCCGGTCAGCAGGACGTCCCGCAGGCCGGGTGCGATGGTCGTGGCGAAGTCGATCGCGCCGAGCTTCTTCAGGGCCCGGCCCGCGCCGCCGAGTTTGTAGAACATCTGGAGGTAGTCGAGGAGCGCCAGCTCCGCGTCGATGGCGAGCGCGTGCACCTCGCCGCCGCCCGGAGCCACCGCGATCTTGCGCTCCCCGTAGGGCAGCGCCTGGGTCTCGAAGAGCTGCGCGATCCCCTGCCTGCCTTCGACCTCGACCAGCAGGGTGCGTTTTCCCTCGGCGGCGAGGGCGAGCGCGAGGGCGGCGGCGACCGTGGTCTTACCGGTGCCGCCCTTGCCGCTGACGACGTGGAACCTGCTCATGATTTGGAGCCTAACCAGTCGGGCCCCGGAGTACGCACGAGGCCGGGGGAGAGAGGCATTACAGTCGCACCATGACCAAGTGGGAATACGCGACCGTGCCGCTGCTCGTACACGCGACCAAGCAGATTCTGGACACCTGGGGCGAGGACGGCTGGGAGCTCGTCCAGGTCGTGCCCGGACCGAACAACCCCGAGCAGTTGGTGGCCTATCTGAAGCGGGAGAAGCAGGCATGAGCGTCGTCGAGGACAAACTGCGCTCGCTCGGTCTGAGCCTGCCGGAGGTCGTCCCGCCGCTGGCCGCGTACCAGCCGGCCGTGCGCTCCGGGGGGTACGTGCACACGTCCGGGCAGCTCCCGATGGTCGAGGGCAAGCTGCCGCTGACCGGCAAGGTCGGCGCGGACCTCACCGCGGACCAGGCCAAGGAACTGGCGCGGACCTGCGCGCTCAACGCGCTCGCCGCCGTGAAATCGGTCACGGGCAACCTCGACAAGATCGTGCGCGTCGTGAAGGTCGTGGGCTTCGTCGCCTCGGCCACGGACTTCACCGGCCAGCCGGGCGTCATCAACGGCGCCAGCGAGCTCCTCGGCGAGGTGCTGGGCGAGGCCGGGGTGCACGCGCGCAGCGCCGTCGGGGTGGCGGTCCTGCCGATGGATTCGCCGGTGGAGGTCGAGATCGTCGTCGAGGTCCAGGAGTAGTGACCTTCTAGCTCGTAGCTCGGTTGCGTCTGACAGTTCGGTCGCTTCTGAGCCGCGGGGTATTTCGGGGTTCTGCCCCGGAGCCCGGTACACCCTGGTACAGCCGGTACTCACCGGACGGCCTGAATTGGAATGGCCGGACGGGCTGAATTCGGCGGGCGCACTGCCCACAGGCTCGGGCGGCAGCTCGGGGCGGCCGAATTTGGCCGGCCCCGGTCCGTAAAGCCTGGGGCCGATTGGATTGGGCGGGGCCGCGGAGCCTTGGCCCGCAATCCCTGATGAGCTGGATTCGGCGGACGGCGGTCCGTAAGCGCCGGGCCGGTCGGTTGGTCGGTCGGTTTGGTTTGGGCGGGCGTTCGCCCGCGAGCCTCGGGCCGCAGGCCCGCCCCGCACGGCCGGGGGCCGTTCCGGCTGGTGCGGCGCTCATCGGAGGCAGCTCCGATGAGCTCGGCCCTCTCGAACATCGGGGCGTGAGCGCATAGCATCCGGCCATGTCGTCCTCGACCAATGGCCAGTGGTACCCGCCGGAGTGGCCGGACCGGATCCGTGCGCTCGCGAGCGGCGCGCTGACGCCTGCCGAGCCGCGGCGGGCGGCGACTGTGCTGCTGCTGCGGGACGCCGGGGCCGGCGAGCCCGGCGGGATCTCCGTGTACATGCTGCGCAGGCGCGCCTCCATGGCCTTCGCCGGGGGCGCGTACGCCTATCCGGGCGGCTCGGTGGACCCGCGGGACGAGCGGCCCGTGGCCTGGGCGGGGCCTTCGCGGGCTCGGTGGGCCGGGCGGCTGGGGACGGATGAGGCGATCGCGCAGGCGATCGTCTGCGCCGCGGTCCGGGAGACGTTCGAAGAGGCGGGCGTGCTCCTCGCGGGGCCGGCCCCGGACACCGTCGTCAGCGACATCACGGGCGACGACTGGGAGGCGGACCGCGCCGCCCTCGTCGCCCGCGACCTGTCCTTCGCCGACTTCCTCGAACGCCGCGGCCTCGTCCTGCGCTCCGACCTGCTCGGCGCGTGGGCGCGCTGGATCACCCCGGAGTTCGAGCCACGCCGCTACGACACCTGGTTCTTCGCGGCGGCGCTGCCGCGGGGCCAGCGCACCCGCAACGCCTCGACCGAGGCGGACCGCACCGTCTGGACCGGCCCGGCCGAGGCCGCCGAGGGGTACGACCGGGGCGACCTGCTGATGATGCCGCCCACCATCTCCACGCTGCGCTCCCTGGAGCCGTACGGAACGGTCGCCGAGGCACTGGGCTCCGCGGCGGAACGCGATCTCGCGCCCGTACTGGCGCAGGCCCGCCTCGAAGGGGGCGAACTGGTGCTGAGCTGGCCGGGGCACGACGAGTTCACCAAACGCATCGCGGAACGCACCGATCCGCATGCCGCCGGCACCGCCGATACCTCTGACGCCGACGCCGACGCAGCCGACGCCGCCGCTGGGAACGCGCGGATCGGCGGCGCGGGCGACAACACCTCCACGGGGGCCTGATCATGACCCATGCGGCAGCACTTCCCGGCCAACCGCGCGGCGGCGTCATCGGCGGCCCCGCCACCGACCGCACCGTCTGCGTACTGGCGCCGAACCCGTCCGCGATGACGCTCGACGGCACCAACACCTGGCTGATCTCCGAGCCCGATTCCGACCTCGCCGTCGCCGTCGACCCCGGCCCCCTGGACGAGGGGCACCTGGCGAACGTCATCGCCACCGCCGAGCGCGCCGGCAAGCGCGTCGCGCTCACCCTCCTCACCCACGGCCACCCCGACCACGCGGACGGCGCGGCGCGCTTCGCCGAGCTGACCGGTACGCGCGTACGCGCGCTGGACCCGGCGCTGCGCCTGGGCGACGAGGGGCTGGGCGAGGGCGACGTGATCACCACGGGCGGCCTGGAGCTGCGCGTCGTGCCCACTCCGGGCCACACCGCGGACTCCCTCTGCTTCCACCTCCCGGCCGACTCGGCCGTGTTGACCGGCGATACGGTCCTGGGGCGCGGCACGACCGTGGTGGCCCACCCGGACGGGCGGCTCGGCGACTACCTGGACTCGCTGCGGCGGCTGCGCTCGCTGGCGGTCGACGACGGCGTCGACACGGTGCTGCCGGGCCATGGGCCGGTGCTGAACGACGCCCGGGGCGTCGTCGAGTTCTATCTGGCCCACCGCGCGAAGCGGCTCGCCCAGGTGGAGACGGCCGTCGAGGACGGCCACCGGACGCCGTCCGAGGTCGTCGCCCATGTCTACGCGGACGTGGACCGCACGCTGTGGCCCGCGGCCGAGCTGTCCGTACGGGCTCAGCTGGAGTATCTCGACGAGCACGGGCTGCTCTGACGCCAGGTTCGGGATCTACGGATTCCGGTTCTACGGATTCCGGTCTTGCGGGTTCCGGTGCGTCGAGTGCCTTACGGGCCGGGGCCGGCGGCGTGGCCGTCCCCGGCCCGGCCGTCGGCCCCCGCTTTCCCTCCGTCGGTCGTCGGCGTCCGCGCCTCAGTCGGCCCCCGCTGTCTGCCGTCGTTGGGCCGTGCCTTCCTCCGCCGGCAGGAAAGGGGCTGCCACTTGAAGGAAGAGCGCCCGCCGCTCGGCGGGGACGCCGAGGAGCTCGGCGGCCTCTTCCAGGGTGACCCGCCGGCTGCCCGCTGTGCTGTGCCGAGGCTGCGTCACGGGTAGGGGCAGGTCGTCTTCGGTCAGCTTCCCGGACTGGATGAGCACGTCGCGCACGGGGACGTCGAGCGCCCTCGCGAGGCCGCGCATCGTGGTCAGGTCGGGCATGCTCTGCCGCTGCAGCAGCCGGGTGACGGCCGCGCGGTGTACCCCCGCATCGTCGGCGATCTTGGATCGGCCACCGCCACGGGGGTGGTCGATGTCGTAGCCACGGGACCTCATGAGGTCCTCCATCCAGGCCGCGAATTCCTCCAGGGTGTCCTTCATGGTCGAGTCCGCTCCCTCCATCCGCGCAACAGACTAACGCGCGTGCGCGAGCGAAATGTGCGTCTGGGGTGACCGCATGGAATAAGGCCCAAGAGCCTGTGTGGAGCGTGTGAAGGAACTGCAAATTGCGCGCGAGTGCGCAATATTAAAATTCATTCGGGTTCATGAAGTTGCTCAAAATCTACCCATGATCCCCCCAAGTCCCTTCCGGGGTGCGCGGGGCCGGTGCCGACAAGGCGTACGCCTGAGTTGTCGTCGGTTCACCCTCCCGGACCTTGCGATTGATTGCACGCAAGCTCTTGTTGCGCACTCGCGCGATCGGGTACCGTCATCATGTCGCGGCACGGTTCCGGCCTTCCCCGTGGGCCGTCGAGTCCCGTGCCGCGACATGGGATTGATTCCGTTTCGGGCGGCGAGTTCGCGCTGCTCGTGCGGCGCGGCGACCAGAGCGACAGCCGGACGGCGGACCGCGAAGCCCGCCTGGAGAGCTTGAAGCGCGCCCGATGGCCCCGCCGCCTCGCCGGCCGCGCGTACGGGCGTCCTGGCACTGCTGACGGCGTTGTACGGCACGTTCACGCATGAGCGAAGGGCCCGCCGGATCTCCGGCGGGCCCTTCGTGCGTTCATTCGTGCGTTCAGGGGGGGCGCGGCGCGCGTGTACGGCCCGTAGGCCTGTACGGTCCAGCCGACGCGCGCTCCGCACGTCGAAGGCCGCCCGTAGGCCCGTACGCCCGTATGGCTCAGCTGGTGGCTCAGCGCGAGCGCTTCGCCAGCCGCTCCACGTCCAGCAGGATCACGGCGCGCGCCTCCAGGCGCAGCCAGCCGCGGCCCGCGAAGTCGGCGAGGGCCTTGTTGACCGTCTCCCGAGAGGCGCCGACGAGCTGCGCCAGCTCCTCCTGGGTGAGGTCGTGCACCACGTGGATGCCCTCCTCGGACTGCACGCCGAAGCGGCGCGACAGGTCGAGGAGCGCCTTCGCCACGCGCCCGGGCACGTCGGAGAAGACGAGGTCGGACATCGAGTCGTTGGTCCGGCGCAGACGGCGGGCGACGGCGCGCAGCAGGGCGGTGGCCACCTCCGGCCGGGCGTTGAGCCAGGGCTGGAGGTCGCCATGGCCCAGACCGAGGAGCTTGACCTCGGTGAGAGCGCTGGCGGTGGCGGTGCGCGGTCCCGGGTCGAACAGCGACAGCTCGCCGATCAGCTCGCCGGGGCCGAGGACGGCCAGCATGTTCTCCCGGCCGTCGGGGGAGGTGCGGTGGAGCTTCACCTTCCCCTCGGTGACCACGTAGAGCCGGTCTCCGGGGTCACCCTCGTGGAACAGGGCGTCACCCCTCGCGAGGGTGACTTCACCCATGGAGGCGCGCAGCTCAGCGGCCTGCTCGTCATCGAGCGCCGCGAAAAGCGGGGCGCGCCGCAGAACGTCGTCCACGAGATCTCTCCTTGTCGACATGCACAGAGGACCGTGGTCCCCATCATGCCGGACGATAAAACAGTGCGATCAATCACAAGTTTGACGCACCGGCGTCCCGGACCGTACGGCAGGGGTCCGATTGGGCTGCGGATTCGCTGCGGTCGGGGCGGATGTCAGTGCTGGGCTTTAGTCTGGCCGAGTGTCCAATACGCCGGTGAGAGCACAGGGAATGGGGCCCGGAGGTCCCCCCGACAAAGGGACGGGGCGGGCTGCCGCGCCCCGTGATTCCGCCCTGGGCGAACGTACGCCCGAGAAGAAGACGAGAGCGGCCAACAGCAGCAAACCGCCCGAGAGCGGGAGTGGCAAGTCGCACGCGGGCGAGTCGCGGCTCGCGCTGGTGCGCCGGGCGCGCCGGATCAACCGCGAGCTCGCCGAGGTCTATCCGTACGCCCACCCCGAGCTGGACTTCGAGAACAGCTTTCAGCTCCTGGTCGCCACGGTCCTCTCGGCCCAGACCACGGACCTGCGGGTCAACCAGACCACCCCCGCTCTCTTCGCCGCCTACCCGACACCGGAGGACATGGCGGCGGCCGACCCCGAGGCGCTGGAGCAGTTGATCCGGCCGACGGGTTTCTTCCGGGCCAAGGCGAAGTCGCTGCTCGGCCTGTCCGCGGCCCTGCGCGACGACTTCGGCGGCGAGGTGCCGGGCCGCCTGGAGGACCTGGTCACGCTGCCGGGCGTCGGCCGCAAGACCGCCAACGTCGTACTGGGCAATGCTTTCGGAGTGCCGGGCATCACCGTGGACACGCACTTCGGGCGGCTCGTGCGGCGTTGGAAGTGGACGGACGAGACCGACCCGGAAAAGGTCGAGGCCGTCGTCTGCGACCTCTTCCCGAAGAGCGAGTGGACGATGCTCTCGCACCGCGTCGTCTTCCACGGCCGCCGTGTCTGCCATTCCCGCAAGCCCGCGTGCGGCGCCTGCCCGATCGCGCCGCTCTGCCCGTCGTACGGGGAGGGCGAGACGGACCCGGAGAAGGCCGAGAAGCTGTTGAAGTACGAAATGGGCGGCCGGCCGGGGCAGCGGCTCAAGCCCCCGGCCGACTATCCGGGCAAGCCGGCCCCGCCGCTGGGCGCCGCTGTGGAGGTGGAGTGACGAGTACGTACGGCGGCGCGGCCGTCGTCAGCACGCAGGGGCTGCCGCAGTGGCTCATGCCTGTGGCGCGGGCGGCCGAGACGATCGAACCGCGGCAGCTCAGCCGTTTTCTGCCCCCGGAGACGGGTGGCCGGCAGTCGGCCGTGCTCGTCCTCTTCGGGGATGGTGACGGAGATGGAGGCGGTGCCGGAGCCGACGACAGCGGCGGTGGCGTCGACACCGGCAGGAGAGACGTCAGTCGGCGAGAAGGCGGCAGGAGAGACGGCGGCGAGAGCGACGGCGCCGACAGCGCCCGCGGCCCCGTGCTGCTGCTCACCGAGCGGGCGGGCAGCCTGCGTTCGCACGCCGGGCAGCCGTCGTTCCCCGGCGGCTCCCTCGACCCCGAGGACGGCGATCCGAACGGCGAGGGCCCGCTGCGCGCGGCCCTGCGCGAGGCGCAGGAGGAGACCGGCCTCGACCCGTCCGGCGTCCAGGTCTTCGGCGTGCTGCCGCGGCTCTACATCCCGGTGAGCGGCTTCGTGGTGACGCCCGTGCTCGGCTGGTGGCGCGAGCCCAGTTCCGTCGCGCCGGTCGACCCGCGCGAGACGGCGCGGGTGTTCGCGGTGCCGGTCGCCGACCTCACGAACCCCGCCAACCGGGCCACGACCGTGCACCCGAGCGGCCACCGAGGCCCGTCCTTCCATGTCGCCGACACTCTGGTCTGGGGGTTCACGGCCAGCGTCATCGACCGCATCCTGCACTACTCCGGCTGGGAGCTGCCCTGGGACCGGGAGAAGCGGGTGCCGCTCGACGGGCGTGCGTGAGACGGTGACCCAGCACGGCGCCCCGACGCCCGTACGGCGGGCCCGGGGCGGTCCTACGACAACATGACGACACCAAGGCGAGGCTTTTTTCGGTGAACGTGCTGGACATCGTGCTGTTGCTCGCCGCCGTGTGGTTCGCGGTCGTCGGCTTCCGGCAGGGCTTCGTCGTGGGCGTGCTCTCGGTCATCGGATTCCTCGGCGGCGGCCTCGTCGCCGTCTACCTGCTCCCCGTGATCTGGCACAGCGCCACCGACGAGACGTCGCCCAGCACCTGGGAGGCGATCGCGGCGGTGGTCATCGTGATCGTCTGTGCCTCGGTCGGCCAGGCGGCCACCACCCACCTGGGCAACAAGCTGCGCCGTTACATCACCTGGTCACCGGCGCGCGCCCTGGACGCCACCGGCGGCGCGCTCGTCAACGTCGTCGCGATGCTGCTGGTCGCCTGGCTGATCGGCTCCGCCCTCGCGGGCACCTCCCTGCCGACGCTCGGCAAGGAGGTCCGCAACTCCAAGGTGCTGCTCGGCGTCGCCCGGGTCCTTCCGCAGCAGGCCGACACGTGGTTCGCGGACTTCAGCTCCGTCCTCGCGCAGAACGGCTTCCCGCAGGTCTTCGCGCCCTTCTCCAACGAGCCCATCACCGACGTTCCGGCCCCCGACCCCAAGCTCGTCGCCAGCCCCGTGGCGAGGGACGCGCAGCGCTCCATCGCCAAGGTCGTCGGCACCGCGCCCAGTTGCGGGAAGGTCCTGGAGGGCACCGGCTTCGTCTTCGCGCCGCACCGGGTGATGACCAACGCCCATGTCGTCGGCGGCGTCAAGGAGCCCACGGTCCAGATCGGCGGCCGGGGCAGGCTGCACGACGCGACGGTCGTCCTCTACGACTGGAAGCGCGACATCGCCGTCCTGGACGTGCCGTCGCTGAACGCGCCGGTGCTGCGCTTCTCCACGCCGGACGCGTCGAGCGGCAAGAGCGCCATCGTCGCCGGATTCCCGGAGAACGGCGCGTACGACGTGCGCGCCGCCCGCATCCGAGGCCGCATCCAGGCCAACGGCCCGGACATCTACCACCGGGGCACGGTCCGACGGAACGTCTACTCCCTGTTCGCGACCGTACGGCAGGGCAACTCCGGCGGCCCGCTGCTCACCCCGGACGGCCGCGTCTACGGCGTGGTCTTCGCCAAGTCCCTGGACGACGCCGACACGGGGTACGCCCTCACGGCGGACGAGGTCCGGGAGGACATCGGCAAGGGCCGTACGGCCACGCGTCAGGTCGACAGCGAGGGCTGCGCGCTCTGAGGCGGCGCGGTGTGGCGGGGCGTGGGACGAGGAGCCGTTCCAGGGCCGGTAGTCGGCCTTAGGCGGCTCACCGAACCCGCCGCTGCAAGGGGCGCTCCGGCCCCGCTGCTTCAGGCGACTCTCGGGGCACGCCGCTTCAGGAGCCCTACGGGCCCGCCGTTTCAGAGGGCGCTCCGAATCCGCCGCTTCAGGGACCCGGCCCGGCCGGGGAGCGGCTAGCGGCTTCGCGGGTGGCGCAGCCGCGCCGACACCCACCGCGCGCGGCGCCGGATGATGCGTGGAATGCCGATCCGGGGGTCATGGCCCACGCTTCGCGGGGAACCACCCCTGTCGGCAACGCTCAGCGCGGCATCGCCATCGGCGCCGCGCTCCTGAGTCAGGTCACGGTAGTCGTGCGTCCAGCCCATACCGAGCTAAGTGCCCCTCTCGCAGGGTTCGTAATCGCCTGGGGGCCCGTCAATTGGCCTATGCGCCAGGCAATTGGCTGTTCGAAGGACGCGTGTTCGCTTGGGGCGGACGGTCGGATGCGGGGCCGTTGAGCCGTCCGACGAGCTCGGAGCGCCATGCGGCCGGCGCCGCCTCACGAGATGCGGCCCCGCTACATTCCCCCGATCGTGGACCTGCGTCCGGCGGACGTTGACCGCTCCAGGCCCGTTCCGAGGGCGCGTTTCGAGGGTCCGTCCCGAGGATCCGTACCGGTAGTCCGTACCGGTGGTCCGTACCGAAGGCCGGTTCGAAGGCGGCGAAGCCCGGGGTTCGTTCGAGCCCCTTCGAGCCCCCTCGCGCCCCTCCGGCCTACGGCCCCGCCCTCCGCCTAACGGTCCGGTTCCGGGTCCTTGAGCCAGTTCACCAGCTCGGCCGAGAACGCCACCGGGTCCTCCTCGTGCGGGAAGTGCCCCAGCCCGTCGAAGAGCCGCCAGCGGTACGGGGCCTCGACGTACTCACCGGAGCCCGCCGCGCTGCGGGTGCGCATCACGGGGTCGAGCGAGCCGTGCAGATGCAGCGTCGGCACCCGCACCGGCCGTCGCATCCGGCGGTTGAACTGGATGCCGTCCGGGCGTGCGATCGACCGCACCATCCACCGGTACGGCTCGATCGAGCAGTGCGCCGTCGACGGGATCGACATCGCCCGCCGGTAGACGTCCACGGCCTCGTCGCCCGGTACGCGCGGGCCCGACCAGTCGCGCATCAGCCGCCCGATCGCCGCCGCGTCGTCCGCGATCAGCTGGCGCTCGGGCAGCCACGGCCGCTGGAACCCCCAGATGTACGAACTCGCGGCGCTCTGCTTGACGTCCGAGACCATCGCCGCGCGCCACCGGCGCGGATGCGGCATCGAGGCCACCGCCAGCCGCCGCACCAGCTTCGGCCGCATCACGGCCGCCACCCACGCCAGGTATCCGCCGAGGTCGTGCCCCACCAGCGCCGCGTCCGGCTCGCCGAGCGAACGGATCACGCCGGTGATGTCGAGCGCGAGGTTGGCGGGGTCGTAGCCCCTGGGCGTACGGTCGCTGCCGCCCACGCCGCGCAGGTCCATCGCCACCGCGCGGAACCCGGCGTCGGCGAGCGCGGGCAGCTGGTGCCGCCACGTCCACCAGAACTGCGGGAAGCCGTGCAGCAGCAGTACCAGCGGGCCTTCGCCCATCTCGGCGATGTGGAACCGCGCACCGTTGGCCGCGACGTCCCGGTGGCTCCAGGGGCCGTCGGGACGTACGACCGCGGAGGGCGCGGTGAGCGCGGCGGCCGCAGCCGAGCCGGCGGCCGCGGGCGCCGCGGAGGTATCGGGGACCGTCATACAGCCGAGCGTGTCACAGAAGCGCCCGTACGGGTGGCCTCGATCGCCGGACGCGGGTGCGGCTTGACGCTCTGCAGCACGGCCGCCGTCTCCTTCGCCGAGGCGATGGACTTCTCCGGCGGCTTGATCTTCTTGAACTTGGCGACGGCCAGCAGCCCGAGGATCGCGGCCACGACGAGGAACGCGCCGCCGACGATCAGGAACGACCAGGCGAGCCCGAGGCCGAGGTTGTGGATGCCGTACGCCGCGGCGAAACTCAGCACGGGCAGCGCGAAGAGCGCCAGCACGCCGGCCGCCGCGATGGCGCCGCCGCCGATGCCCGCCCGTTTCGCGTCCTGCCGCAGCTCGGCCTTGGCCAGCGCGATCTCGTCGTGCACCAGCGCGGACAGGTCGGCGGTGGCCGCGGCCACCAGTTGCCCGAGGCTGCGGCTCGCGCCGTCGTCGGCTGTGCTCATCGCCTGCTCCCTCTTCGTTTCCAACGGACCATCAGCAGATCTTCAGCGGATCTTCGGCTCAGCGACCTAAAGCCTCTCAGATCATGCCGGACCATCGTCCCCGGCGGTGGGTGTGGAGGCGACTTCGGCCAGCCGACGGTGTTCGGCGGCCTTCGCCTCGTGGATCGCCGCCATCCGCAGGTGGTAGTCCGGGTTGTCCTGCTCGTAGACGTCGGGGATGCCGTCCTGGTCCTCGTCGCGGTCCTCGTCCGCGCAGAGCCTCTTGTACTTGTTGTCGCGCACCTTGAGCAGCACGCTGGCCAGTACGGCCGCGATCAGCGAGCCGATCAGCACAGCGGCCTTCGACTCGTCCGTCAGTAGCGGGTCGTCGGCGAACGCCAGCTCGCTGATCAGCAGGGACACCGTGAAGCCGATGCCCGCCAGCGAGGCCACGGCGAGCACGTCCGGCCATTTGAGGTCCGGGTTCAGCTCGGCCCTGGTGAAGCGGGCGGCGCACCAGGTGCCGCCGAAGACGCCGATCGCCTTGCCGAGGACGAGGCCGAGGACGACGCCGAGCGTCTCGGGCTTGCTGAACACGTCCGAGAGCGCGCCTCCGGAGACGGCGACGCCTGCCGAGAAGAGCGCGAACAGCGGCACCGCGAGCCCGGCCGACAGGGGCCGTACGAGGTGTTCGATGTGCTCGCCGGGGGAGTGCTGCTCGCCGTCGCGGGTGGTGCAGCGGAGCATCAGCCCCATGGCGACGCCGGCGATCGTCGCGTGGACGCCGCTGTTGTACATCAGCGCCCAGTTGACCAGGGCCAGCGGCACGTAGATGTACCAGCCGCGGACGCCCTTGCGCAGCAGCAGCCAGAAGACGGCGAGGCCCAGCACGGAGAAGCCGAGGGCGACGAAGTTGAGCTGCGAGGTGAAGAAGACCGCGATGATCAGGATCGCGAAGAGGTCGTCGACGACGGCGAGGGTGAGCAGGAACGCGCGGAGCGCGGAGGGCAGCGAGGTGCCGATGACCGCGAGGACGGCGAGCGCGAAGGCGATGTCGGTGGCGGTCGGCACCGCCCAGCCGCCGAGCGCGCCGTCGCCGATCTTGTTGACGGTGAAGTAGACCAGCGCGGGCGCGGCCATGCCGCAGACCGCGGCGACCACGGGCAGGATCGCGGCCTTCGGTTCGCGCAGCTCGCCGGCCACTAGTTCGCGTTTGAGCTCGATGCCCGCGACGAAGAAGAAGACGGCGAGCAGCCCGTCGGCGGCCCAGTGCTGGATGGACAGGTCGAGGCCGAGCGAGGAGGGGCCGAGATGCAGGCCGCGGAACGACTCGTAGCTCTCGCGCAGCGGGGTGTTCGCCCAGACGATGGCCGCGACGGCGGCGGCGAGCAGCAGGACACCGCCGACCGTCTCGGTGCGCAGTGCCTCGGCGATGTAGTTCCGCTCGGGCAGGGACAGTCGTCCGAGGAAGGTGGAGCGGCGGGTCTTGGGCGCGGTCACGTCGGCGGCCTCCGGTGGGGTTCGGCAGCTGAGGGCACAGCTGAGGCAGTTGCCGACCAGACTTCCCGGCTCACCAGAGTGCATTTCTTAGCGTTATGTTGACGCGTCGCACACTTTACCTGGTGTAGGCGAGGACGAATCCGGTGATCCGTACTTTACGGGCATAAGGGCCGCTCGGCCCTTCCTGAGAACGCGAACGGGGCACCCGGTGACAGTCCGGGTGCCCCTCGCTCGTACAGCCCTGACCCCCTTGGCGGGGCCGTGCCCCTTGGCGGGGCTGTGACCCCCTTGGCGGGGCCGTGCCCCTTGGCGGGGCTGTGACCCCCTTGCGGGGGCCGTGCCCCCTTGGCGGGGGCGGGGTCGTCGTCCTGCCTAGTCCTCGCTGCCGGCGGCCGGGAGCTTGGCCTGGATGAGGTCCATGACCGACGAGTCGGTCAGCGTGGTCACGTCACCGAGGGTGCGGTTCTCGGCGACGTCGCGCAGCAGGCGGCGCATGATCTTGCCGGAGCGGGTCTTGGGCAGCTCCGCGACCGGCATGATGCGCTTGGGCTTGGCGATCGGGCCGAGCTGCTTGGCCACGTGCGCCCGCAACTCCTCCACCAGGCCGGCGTCCTCGGCGTCGACGCCGCCGCGCAGGATGACGAAGGCGCAGATGGCCTGCGTGGTCTGCGGGTCGGTCGCGCCGACCACCGCGGCTTCGGCGACCTTGGGGTGCGAGACGAGCGCCGACTCGACCTCGGTGGTCGAGATGTTGTGGCCGGAGACCAGCATCACGTCGTCGACCCGGCCGAGCAGCCAGATGTCGCCGTCGTCGTCCTTCTTGGCGCCGTCGCCCGCGAAATAGCGGTTCTCGAAGCGGGACCAGTAGGTGTCCAGGTAGCGCTGGTCGTCGCCCCAGATGGTGCGGAGCATCGACGGCCACGGCTCGGTCAGGACGAGGTAGCCGCCGGCGCCGTCGGGAACCTCGTTGGCGTCGTCGTCCACGACGGTCGCTGCGATGCCCGGGACCGCGACCTGCGCCGAACCGGGCTTCGTCTCGGTGACGCCCGGCAGCGGGCTGATCATGATGCCGCCGGTCTCGGTCTGCCACCAGGTGTCGACCACGGGCGTACGGTCCGCGCCGATGTGCTTGCGGTACCAGATCCACGCCTCGGGGTTGATCGGCTCGCCCACCGAGCCCAGCACCCGCAGGCTGGACAGGTCGAACTTGGCGGGGATGTCGTCGCCCCACTTCATGCAGGCGCGGATCGCCGTCGGGGCCGTGTAGAGGATCGTCACGCCGTACTTCTGGACGATCTCCCACCAGCGGCCCTGGTGTGGGGTGTCCGGCGTGCCCTCGTAGAGGACCTCGGTGGCGCCGTTGGAGAGCGGCCCGTAGACGATGTACGAGTGTCCGGTCACCCAGCCGACGTCGGCCGTGCACCAGAAGACGTCCGTCTCCGGCTTGAGGTCGAAGACGGCGTTGTGGGTGTACGACACCTGGGTGAGGTAGCCGCCCGTGGTGTGCAGGATGCCCTTCGGCTTACCGGTGGTGCCGGAGGTGTAGAGGATGAACAGCGGGTGCTCGGCGTCGAACGCCTCGGGGGCGTGCGTCTCGCTCTGCCGCTCCACGATCTCGTGCCACCACACGTCGCGGCCCTCGGCCCACGCGACGTCCTCCTGCCCGGTGCGGCGGACGACGAGGACGCTGCGCACGTTCTCGGTGCCGGGGCGGGTCAGGGCCTCGTCGACGGCGGGCTTGAGGGCGGAGGGCTTGCCGCGCCGGTAGCCGCCGTCGGCGGTGATGACGACGCGGGCGTCGGCGTCGTGGATGCGGGTGGCCAGCGCGTCGGCGGAGAAGCCGCCGAAGACGAGCGAGTGCGGCGCGCCGATACGGGCGCAGGCCAGCATCGCGACGACCGCCTCGGGGATCATCGGCAGGTAGATGGCGACCCGGTCGCCGGTCTGCACGCCCAGCTCGATCAGGGCGTTCGCCGCCTTGGAGACCTCGCGCTGGAGCTCGGCGTAGGTGATCGAACGGGTGTCGCCCGGCTCGCCCTCGAAGTGGATGGCGACGCGGTCGCCGAGGCCGTTCTCGACGTGCCGGTCGACGCAGTTGTACGCCACGTTGAGCTTGCCGTCCGCGAACCACTTGGCGAACGGCGGGTTCGACCAGTCCAGCGTCTCGGTGGGCTCGGTCTCCCAGCTCAGCCGACGGGCCTGCTCGGCCCAGAAGCCCAGCCGGTCAGCCTTGGCCTGCTCATACGCCTCCGCCGTGACGTTGGCGGCGGCGGCCAGCTCGGCAGGCGGTGCAAAACGGCGCTCCTCCTTCATGAGGTTGGCCAGGCTTTCTTTGCTCACGACATCTCCCAATCCCAGGGTGCCCGTTGTATCCCAGGGCCTAGCTCATCAGCCTGCGGTATGCCCTGACAAGGGTTGTCGGGAAAATTGGTTTAGACCTGTCATGGCTGCCTGCCCCGCCGAGCCCCGCCCGCCCCCGGCCGACGGCTGCCCGCTATCCCGCGAACGGGTGAACCAGCGAACGCCGATGGTCGAGGACCGGCGGCGGGGGAGAGGCCATGAGAGGTCGCGGACGGTCCGGGGGAGGCCGCGCAGGGGCCGGGCCGAGGCCCGACTGGAGCGTGGTCGGCATCCGATCGGCCTGGTCAGACCGGGTCGAGTACCTCGGGACGTACGGCCGTGAACGTTCTCTCCCGCTCGTCCAGCACGTATGCCTGCGCCTCGGCCACATGGAAGTACATGCCGTGGAGTTGCAGCCTGCCCTCGGCCACCCGACGGGCGACGCACGCGTGCGCCATCAGGTGATCCAACTGCTGCATCACGTTGACGAGCGCGAGCCGCTCCACGTCATCGCTCACCGGCCGGTCGGCCAGCGCGACTTCACCCCGCCCCAGCCGGCCGATGCGCTGAAGCCGGGCCAGACTCGGCCGCCCATGCCGCAGCCAACGGTCGAGCGGCGTCGGCTCGGCGGAGTCGGCCGACGATCTCGGCACGCCTGGCGAGGCCGACCCGGGCTGCGTCGCCGGTACGGGCCGTTCCGCGGCTGGCACGGGCTCGAACTCGCCCCCGGCGACCGGCCCGGGACGCGCGGCGGCCGGTACGAACTCGGCAGCCGGTCCGGGGTGTGCGGCTGTCGGTACGGGCTCGGCGGTTGGTCCGGGGTGTGCGTCGGCCGTTACGGGCAGGTCAGCCGCCGCGCCGTCGGGAGCCGGGCCAAGGGCAGGGAGCGGGGCGGGGGCACCGTCAGCGGAGCCGACAGCCGAAGGCCCGGGAACGGAAGTCGCCGCAGCCTTCCGACGGGCCTTCCGCCCACCGGGCGTGCCAGCCGGCGCCTTCGGCTCAGCGGCGGCGGTCCCGGCGGTGTCGAGGAGCGCCTGCATCGCACCGCACCCGGAGTGGCCGCACACGGTGATGCTGTCGACCTTCAGCACCTCGACCGCGTACTCCACGGCGGCCGCGACGGAGTCGCACGAGGCGTCGCTGCCGGGCGGCGGCATCAGATTGCCGACATTGCGCACCGTGAACAGGTCGCCCGGTCCGCTGGACGTGATCATGCTGGTCACCAGGCGGGAGTCGGCGCAGGTGAGGAAGAGCTGGGTGGGCCGCTGCCCCTCACGGGCCAGCCGCTCCAGTTCGGGCCGTACGAGCGCGGCCGTATGACGCTGGAACGCGGTGACGCCGCCCAGCAGTTGCCGACCGCCCCCCTGCGCGGGCGGGGCCCCGCCCGGCCGTACGCAGTGGTGGTTGTGCCAGGGCGTCCAGGGACGGCAGGCGTGGGCGCCGGCAGGCTCCGCGAACGGCTGCCCTGCCCGGCCGCCCAGCCGCACCCAGCCGCCGCGTGCCGTGTGCCCGTTGGACCAGGACTGCAGCGCGTCGTACGCGGCGTGGTCCATGAAGGACCCGCTCAGCTCGACCACCGTGTTCGCGCCCGTCGGCACCTGCGCGAGCGCCCGGGTCAGCCTGGGGACCGCCAGAAACGTCAACTGGCCGTCGACCACGACCCGATGGCGGTCCGACTCCTGCGTGACGGTGATACGGGTGTGGGCCAGCCGCCGCAGCGCGGTGAGGGCGGCCACGGCGATCCCGGCCGCCACGCCCTGCAGCACCCCGAAGACGACCACCGAGCAGAGCGTGGCCGCGTACACCGGGAACTCCCGGTGCCGCTGTACGTGTCTGATGTGCGCGAAGCTCACCATCTGCACGCCGACCACCATGACCAGCGCGGCAAGCGCGGCGAGCGGAACCAGCTCCAGAACCCCAGCCGCCAGACCCGCGCCCAATACCACCCAGACGCCGTGCAGCACCGTGGAGCTACGGGAGGCGGCGCCGGCCTTGACGTTGGCGGAACCCCGGATCGCGCCGCCCGCGATCGGCAGCCCGCCGAGCAGGCCGGACACCACATTCGCCGTGCCCTGCCCGGCCAGTTCGCGATTCAGCCCGGAGCGGCCGACACCGGGCCCGGGCCGCTCGGCCGCGAGCTTGTCGATCGCGACCGCCGACAGCAGCGATTCCATGCTCGCGACGATCGTGACCGTCAGGACGGCCGCGGCCACCCCCAGCAGCGGCCCCGAGGGGAGCGCGGGCAGCGCCTGGAGTTCCCAGCCCGGCAGCGAGACGCGGGGCAGCGTCACCCCGGCGCTCGCGGACGTGGCCACGGCTACGGCGGCGAGCGGTGCCGGGACCGTACGGGCCCACCGGCCGATCCGGCCGGGCAACCGGGGCCAGGCGACGAGCACGGCCACGGTCACCGCGCCGATCAGCAGGGTGGCTGTCTGCGGGTGTGCCAACTCTCCGGGGAGCGCGGCGAGGTTGCTCAGCGCCGAACTGTCGGGGCTGTCGCCGAGCACGACGTGGAGCTGGCCGATCGCGATCGTGACGCCGATGCCCGCGAGCATCGCGTGCATGATCGCCGGGCTGACGGCCAGCGCCGCACGAGCCACCCGCAGCGCGCCCAGGGCGAGTTGGGTCAGGCCGACGAGGACGGTGATCGCGCAGGTGGCGCGCCAGCCGTACTGCTGGACCAGCTCGGCGGTCACCACGACGAGCCCGGTCGCCGCTCCGCTGACCTGGAGCGGGGCCCCGCCGAGCAGCCCGGCGACGATGCCGCCCACCGCGGCGGCGACGAGCCCGGCGCGGAGCGGCGCGCCGGTGGCGAGCGCGATCCCGAGGGAGAGCGGGACGGCGATCAGAAAGATGGTGACCGAGGCGGACAGGTCACGGCGCCAACGGTCCGCTGAAGGCCGGCGGCGAGGCCGCGGGATCCCGTTGACCGGCGAGGAAGGGGCCGGTGGGGAGTGGCCCGGTGGGGAGTGGGCCGGTGAGGAGTGGGGCGGCTGAGACGGCTGAGTCTGCATGGTCGTTCCCGTCTTCGTCGGGGCGGCGCGGTCGCGCGTGGGCGCGGCCGTGGGTCACGGCGTGCAGCGGCGGGAGCGGCTGCAAGGCTGGGTGATTCTCAACGCTCGGTAAACAGACCGTAATGGAGAGTAAAGGCGAGTGGAAGTCTCGCTGGTCATTTGGGGGTGCTATTCCTCCTATCGGGTGAAGTTCCCTTGATCGCAGCTTGTCGTCATCTTTTCCTTTTGTCATATATGTGATTTTTATTCCCTCTGCTCAACTGAGCGAACAAAGGAAGAGGTGGGCTGATGGCGGCACCATGGAGAGCCGCAGTGGGGGTTCTAGTGACGACGGCGCTGGCCGCGGGAGCGGCCGGCTGCTCGGGGGACTCGGGTACCAAGGACGAAGCGCCACGCAAGGGACCGGCCGCCCCCAAAGCCGCCCCGCGCCCGGCCCGGCTCATCGGCGACGGTTCGACCGCCGACACCGGGTCCCAACCGCTCCAGCCCAAGCCGCAGCGGCTGAAACCCGGCGAAAAGCCCCCGCAGTTCGTCGTCTTCTCATGGGACGGCGCCGGCCAGGACAAGCAGCGGCTGTTCTCCCACTTCCGAGAGGTGGGCAAGAAGTACGACGCGACGATGACGTACTTCCTCAGCGGCGTCTACCTGCTGCCCGGGGCCAAGAAGGAGCTCTACCACCCGCCGAAGCACGCGCCCGGCGCCTCCGACATCGGCTTCAACGACGTCAAGGGAATCAAGGACACCGCTGAACAGCTCGGCGGGGCCTGGCGGGACGGCAACGAGATCGGCACCCACTTCAACGGCCACTTCTGCGGGCCGGACCGGGGCGTCGGCACCTGGTCGCCAGAAGAGTGGAAGAGCGAGATCCGCCAGGCCGAGTCGTTCGTCAGGGACTGGAAGACCAACTCCGGCCTCAAGGGCGGACAACCGCTGCCCTTCGACTACAGCAAGGCGCTCGTCGGCGGCCGGGCGCCCTGCCTGGAGGGCCAGCGCAACCTCATCCCGGCCGCCAAGTCCATGGGGCTCCGCTACGACTCCAGTTCCGTAGGCGGCCGCCAGGTCTGGCCCCGTCAGATCGACGGGGTCTGGGACTTCCCCCTCCAGGAAGTCCCCGTTCCCGGCCGCGCCTTCGAGACCCTCTCGATGGACTACAACTTCCTCGCCAACCAGTCCGGCACGACCCGCGGCGACCCCGCGCGTCACGCGGCCTGGGGCAAGCAGATGCGGGACGGGCTGCTCAAGGGCTTCGACCGCGCCTACAACGGCAACCGGGCGCCGATGTTCATCGGCAACCACTTCGAGTCCTGGAACGGCGGCACGTACATGCGCGCCGTCGAAGACATGATCAAGACAGTCTGTCCGAAGGCGGGCGTGCGCTGCGTCTCCTTCAAGCAGCTCGCCGACTGGCTTGACGTGCAGGACCCGAAGAAGCTCGCCCACCTGCGGCAACTGGACGTGGGCGAACGGCCGAAGACCGGCTGGGAGCGGTTCCCCGACTCCCGGCCGGAGCGTCCGCTCAAGCAGGCTGCGGAGTAGCCGAACACTCCTCGCCGAGCACAAAGGAGGGGTCGACCTGCGCCGCCAGGTCGGCCCCTGTCCGCTCGTTCCCCCAACTCTCGGCGTTCTTCAGGTGGAAGTGCACCATCTGGCGCGTGTACCGCTCCCAGTCGCGCCCCTCGTACGACCCGTCGGCGGCGTCCCGCAGGGTCTGCAGTGCGAGCCGGTTGGGCTCCTCCAGGAACTCGAAGCGGGGCGGCCGGCCCTTCTCCATGGCGCGCACCCAGTCGGAGTGGCCGACTGTGACGAGCAGGTCGTCCCCGACCTCGTCGCGCAGAAAGGCGAGGTCGTCCGGGCCCTGCACCTTGTTGCCGACGACTTTCAGGCGGACGCCGAAGTCCCGCGCGTACTCCCGGTACTGGCGGTAGACCGAGACGCCCTTGCGGGTGGGCTCGGCGACCAGGAACGTCATGTCGAAGCGGGTGAACATCCCGGAGGCGAAGGAGTCGCTGCCCGCCGTCATGTCGACGACGACGAACTCGTCGCGGCCGTCGACGAGGTGGTTGAGGCACAGCTCCACGGCCCCGACCTTGGAGTGGTAGCAGGCCACCCCCAGATCGGACTCGGTGAACGGGCCGGTCGCCATCAGCTGGACCTCGGCGTCGTCGTCCAGCCGGACGGTCCTCGCGCAGGCCGCGTAGACCGGGTTGTCCTCGCCGACGCGCAGCAGCCGCGAGCCCCCGCCCGGCGGGGTTGTCTTGATCATGGTGGCGGCGGAGGCGATGCGCGGATTCGTGCCGCGCAGGTAGTCCTTGATCAGCGGCAGTTGGGCGCCCATCGCGGGCAGCGCGGCGGCCTCCGCCTCGTCCAGCCCCAGGGCCGCCCCCAGGTGCTGGTTGATATCGGCGTCCACGGCCATGACGGGCGTACGGGCGGCGGCGAGGTGGCGGATGAACAGCGAGGACAGCGTGGTCTTGCCGCTGCCGCCCTTGCCTACGAAAGCGATCTTCATGTTCACCAACAGTAGGTGCGCGCCTGCGGAAAGTGAGAGTGCCGAGTGAAGAAGACCACTCGTTCGGGGGGTGTGGGCGCGGAGTGCGTAGGGTCGTACCCATGAGTACGACAGTCGATCCGCTCGCCACCCTGGGCTCCCTGCCGGGCGTAGCCGAGGCCGTGGGCACCGTCCGCAAGGCCGTGGACCGCGTCTACGGGCACCGCGTGATGCGCCGCCGCAGCAACGAGGTCACCTCGGAGGCGGCGCTCCGCGGGGCGCGCGGCTCCGCGGCGCTGTCCGGCGCCGACTGGGCGCTCGAAGAGGTGCGCCGCCGCACGGACTTCGGGGCCGGGGACGAGCCGCGCACGGTGGGCGCGGCCCTGCGGCTGACCGCCGAGGCCGGCACGCTGCTGAGCGTCTGGCGCCAGTCGCCGCTGCGGGCCCTCGCCCGGCTGCACCTGGTGGCGGCGGGCGGCGCGCAGCCGGACGAGACGGTGGGACGGCCCCGGCTCGCCGGCGAACCGGTCGCGGAGCCGCTGATCGAGGTGGAGCTTCCCGGTGCCGACGAGGTGGCGGGCCGGCTCGACGGGCTGGCCGGGCTGCTGATCGCGGGGAGCGAGGCGCCGGCGCTGGTGACGGCCGCCGTGGTCCACGGCGAGCTGCTCGCGCTGCGCCCCTTCGGCTCGTGCAACGGCCTCGTCGCCCGGGCGGCCGAACGGGTCGTGCTCGTCGGCAGCGGCCTGGACCCCAAATCGATCTGCCCGGCCGAGGTGGGCCACGCGGAGCTGGGGCGCGCGGCGTACGCGGCGGCGCTCGACGGCTACGTCTCCGGCACCCCGGAGGGCATGGCGGCGTGGATCACGCATTGCGGTCGGGCTGTCGAGCTGGGGGTGCGGGAGAGTACGGCCGTATGCGAGGCACTCCAGCGCGGCGCGGCCTGATGGGCGTCCGCGACGCCGGAACTCGCGTCGTCGCACACAAGGTTGCGGCGGTATCCATAAAGCTCTGATACCGCCGCTGGCACGGCCGCCGGGTTACCAGTGCGTGCTCGATATTTGCCCATCAGGTCGGGGAACTTCGCCCGTTACCTGGTGCGGCTGGCCCGTAATCGACGGGTCGGCGTCGCGTGGGTGCCCGGAATTCGTGCTCGGTCCGTGGGGCCTTGGTGCGTTGAGGGCTTCCTCTCGGATGTCCCTGGTCTCGCGGGCCGTAAGTCCTTTCTACTCCTCTGATGCGGCAAGCGGAACCCCTCACCGCAGATATCTGCAATTGGATTCAAATGCTACGGATACGGGCACTGGGTGCCCGGCGCCGGCTGGCATACCAGACCAGCCCCGCGGTGGCGGCGGCAGCGCCCACCGCGACCGCCGTGGCGAGTGCCGGGCGCGAGGGCACGGACAGCGCGGGCACCCGCTTCTTCAGCTGGACCGGACGGGTGAAGGAGAGGACCGGCCAGTCGCGGGCCAGCGCTTCGCGGCGCAGCGCGCGGTCCGGGTTGACGGCGTGCGGGTGGCCGACGGATTCGAGCATCGGCACGTCGGTCGCCGAGTCGCTGTAGGCGTAGCAGCGCGAGAGGTCGTACCCCTCGGTCCCGGCGAGCTCCTTGATGGCCTCGACCTTGGTCGGGCCGTAGGCGTAGTAGGCGATCTCGCCGGTGAAGACGCCGTCGGCCACGACCATCCGGGTGGCCACCACCCGGTCGGCGCCGAGCAGCTCGCCGATCGGTTCGACGACCTCCGCACCGGAGGTGCTGACGATCACGACATCGCGCCCGGCGGCGTGGTGCGACTCGATGAGGGAGGCTGCCTCGTCATAAATGATCGGGTCGATGAGTTCATGAAGCGTCTCGGCGACGATTTCCCGGACCTGCTGTACGTTCCAGCCCCGGCAGAGCGCGGAGAGATACTCCCGCATCCGCTCCATCTGATCGTGGTCGGCTCCGCCCGCCAAGAAGACGAACTGCGCATAGGCGGTTCGCAGCACGGCACGCCTGTTGATCAAGCCACCTTGGTAGAAGGACTTGCTGAAGGTGAGAGTGCTTGACTTCGCAATGACCGTCTTGTCCAGATCAAAGAAGGCGGCTGTCCGGGGCAGCGAGTGGTTTTCCACGAGGCTGAGCATAGAGGCCCTCCATTCGGCGTAAGCTGGGGCGTGTGGGTTTGCCTGAGAAGGGTCTCGGGTACACCATGGAAGTCACGGATCGTTCGCGACCGTGTCTAACCCGGTCCGACTCCTCCCCCCCCGAGTCGGCCGTGGGGACGACCCCCGCTCTCCCCCCCGGCGGGGGTCGTCGCATGTCCGGACGTGTTTTTACCGTCCGCTCCAGATCGTTCCGCCCCCTCTCGCCAGGCTCCGAACCCGCCGGTCGTGCGTCGATCTTCAGTCATACCCGTCACTGACCGTAATCGCCAGGCTGCGCTCCGGAAGTCACTGGTATAGGTGACTGGGATATTCACAACGACTGAGTTGTCCACAGTTTTGGAGCAAGATCCACACAATTTCCCACTTCGCTGCACGGTGATTCCTCGCGGCGTTCCGCGGAGTTCGCGGATGCGAGAACGCGTAGTGAGAGGGGGAGGACCGTGGCCGGAACCAACGCGTCCGATCAATGGTCGGGAAGCGGTGCGGGACCGAGTGCACCACTGATCATCACCGAGGACGAGCAGCTCCTCGACGATCTGCTGCGCCTGTGCGCGGCGGCCGGCGCCGTGCCCGAGGTGGCGCATGGGATCCCCGCGCGAAGGGGGAGCTGGGAGGCCGCGCCGCTGGTTCTCGTCGGGGACGACTGCGTGCCGAGGCTGGCCGGGGCCGCGCGCCGTGAGGGCGTCGTCCTCGTCGGACGGGACCTCGACGACCCCGACGTATGGCGCCGGGCCGTGATGATCGGCGCCCGCAACGTGGTGCTGCTGCCCGACGGCGAGACCTGGCTCGTGGACCGTCTCGCCGATGTCGTGGAAGGCGTGGGCCGCCAGGCGCTCACCGTCGGAGTCATCGGAGGCCGGGGCGGAGCGGGAGCGAGCACCCTCGCCTGCGCCCTGGCCCTGACCGCGGCCCGCACGGGGGAGCGCACCATGCTCATCGACGGCGATCCGCTGGGCGGCGGACTGGACGTCCTGCTCGGCGGCGAGCAGACCGAGGGCCTGCGCTGGCCCGCCTTCGCCCGCTCGCGCGGTCGGGTGGGCGGGGGCGCGCTGGAGGAATCGCTGCCCGAACTGCACTCCCTGCGGGTGCTCAGCTGGGACCGCGGCGATGCCACCATCGTGCCGCCCGACGCGATGCACGCCGTGCTGGCCGCCGCCCGGCGGCGCGGCGGCACCGTGGTGGTGGACCTGCCGCGACGCGGCGACGACGCGACCATGGAAGCGCTCCGGCAGGTGGACGTGGGGCTGCTGGTGGTGCCGGGGGATCTGCGGGCCGTCGCGGCGGCGCACCGGGTCGCGTCGATGGCGGGCATGGTGCTGGACGACCTGCGGGCGGTGGTGCGCACCCCGTGCGGACCTGGGCTGGACGACGAGGAGATCGCGCGGCTGCTGGGGCTGCCACTGGCCGGGGAACTGCCGCCGGAGCCCGGACTGCGGGAGGCGTTGACGGCCGGCGCTCCGCCCGGAAGCAGCGAGCGGGGGCCGTTGGCGCTGTTCTGCGGGGAATTCTGGGCGCAGGCGCTCGCAGGCGGCGGGAGCGTGGCCGCATGAGCGCCGAACTGCTGGACGCGGTGCGGCTCAGGCTCGCGGAGAGCGGCGCGGAGCCGACGCCCGCGCGGGTCGCCGGAGCCCTGAGGCAGGAGGGGCGGCTGCTGGGGGACGCCGAAGTGCTCCAGGTCGTCGCGCGGTTGCGGTCCGAGCTGGTGGGGACGGGGCCCCTGGAGCCGCTGCTGGCCGAGCCCGAGGTCACCGATGTGCTGGTCACCGCGCCGGACGAGGTGTGGGTGGACCGCGGTGCGGGGCTGGAGCGTACGGACGTGGCCTTCGGCGACGCCGCGGCGGTGCGCAGGCTCGCCCAGCGCCTCGCTGCGGTCGCCGGGCGCAGGCTGGACGACGCCCGTCCCTGGGTGGACGCCCGGCTGCCCGACGGCACCCGGCTGCACGCGGTGCTGCCGCCGGTCGTCGTGGGCTGCACGTGCCTGTCGCTGCGCGTGGTGCGGCCGAGAGCCTTCGCGCTGTCGGAGCTGGTCGCGGCGGGGACGGTGCCGCCGGGCGGGGAGCGGCTGCTCCGCTCGATCCTGGCGGCCCGGCTCTCGTACGTCATCAGCGGCGGGACGGGCTCGGGCAAGACGACGCTCTTGAGCACGTTGCTGGGCCTGGTCGGGCCGGGGGAGCGGATCGTGCTGGCCGAGGACTCCGCCGAGTTGAGGCCGGACCATCCACATGTGGTGCGCCTGGAGACGCGGCCCGCGAATCAGGAGGGCACGGGGCAGGTCACCTTGCGGGATCTGGTGCGGCAGGCGCTGCGGATGCGCCCGGACCGCCTCGTGGTGGGAGAGGTCCGCGGGGCCGAGGTCACGGATCTGCTGGCGGCCCTCAACACGGGCCACGAGGGCGGGTGCGGAACGGTTCACGCGAATGCGGCGGGCGATGTTCCGGCGCGGCTGGAGGCGCTGGGTTCGTCGGCGGGCCTCGACCGGGCGGCGCTGCACAGCCAGTTGGCGGCGGCGCTGGCGGTGGTGATCCATCTGGTGCGGAACGGCTCGGGCCGGCGGCGTATCGCCGAGGTGCATGTCCTCGACCGGGACGCGGCGGGGTTCGTCACGACCGTACCGGCCGCGCTGTGGGGCCCGGACGGGTTCCGGCGGGCCCGTGGCTGGGACCGGCTCGCGGCGCTGTGCGAGCGGGGCGGGGGCGTGTCATGACGGGGTTCGGGGCGATGCCTGAGGCCATGCCGGTGTGCGCGGCGGCGCTCTGCGCGGGGGCGGCCATCTGGTGGTCGGCGGGGCGTGAGGAGGGGGTGCGGCGGGCCCGGCTGCTGCTCGCGGGTGGCGGCGTGGCCGTGCCGGTTGCGGGGGCTGTGCCGCCGTGGGCGGAGGAGTGGCTCGCCCGGCTGCGGGACGTGTGGCGGACGAGGCGTGAGGTGGTGTGTGTGCCGATCGGGTGCGTGCTGGCGCTGCTGGGCGCCTCGCTGCTGCCGCTGCTGGCTGCGGCGGCGGCCATGCCGCTCGTACGGCGGTGGCTGCGGGCCCGGCGGCTGGGTCGGGAGCGAGAGCGGCGGGAAGCGGCGGTGATCGAGGTCTGCGGGGCCCTGGCCGGTGAGCTGAGGGCCGGACGGCAGCCCGGTGAGGTGCTGGCGGGGCTCGCACCGCCGGACCTGGGGCCGTCGTGGCCGGAGGTGGCGGCGGCAGCGCGGTTCGGCGGGGACGTGCCGGGGGCGTTGCGCACAGTCGGGCGGCAGCCGGGGGCGGAAGGGCTGAACGGGATGGCCGCGTGTTGGCGGGTCGCCGTCGACGGCGGGGCCGGACTCGCCGACGGACTCGACCGGGTGGCCGAGGCCCTCAGAGCCGAACGGGATCAACGGGAGGAACTGCACGCGCAGTTGGCCGGCACAAGATCGACGGCCGTGATGCTCGCGCTGCTCCCGGCGTTCGGGCTGTTGATGGGCGGCGCGCTCGGTGCTTCGCCGCTGCGGGTGCTGCTGCACACCCCGGCCGGGCTGGGCGCACTCGCCGTCGGCGGGCTCCTGGAGTGCGCGGGGCTGCTGTGGACGGCGCGGATCGTACGGGCGGCACGTGGGGCGAGTGGGGAGGCGCGGGCGTGAACGGCGAAATTATCCACAGGTTGGGGATAACGGTCGCGCTGTTGGCCGTGGGGGTGTGCGGAGCGGTCTCGGTGGTCGAGGCCCGGCGATGGCGGGCGGCGCGGCGGCGCTCGGCGGCACTGGGGTTCGCGGAGAGCGGGACGGCTGGAGTGTGGAGCCGGCTTCGGGAGCGGTCCGAGCTGAAGGCGCGGATCTCGGATCACCTGCCGGTGGTCGGTGCTGGGCTTGCCGCCTTCATTCTCCTCGGCGGAGTGGTCGGCTGCGCGGCGGGACTCGCCGCGGCCTATGGCGCCCGGCGTTGGCGGCGGCGACGCCGGACTGTCGAGGATGCTCCGTGCGCCGCGGAGGTGGAGCGGCAACTCCCCTTGGCCGCAGACCTGTTGGCCGCCTGCCTGGCTGCCGGCGCGGGGCCCGGAGCGGCGGCCGAGGCGGTCGGTTCCTCGCTGGGCGGCCCGGTCGGCGACCGGTTGGTACAGGCCGCCGCCGAGGTCCGGCTCGGCGGCGAACCCTCCGTCGCTTGGGGGCGCGTGGGCGCGTTGCCCGGTGCGTACGGCATGGCGCGCGCCCTGGAACGGGCCCAGGCGACAGGCGTGCCGGGGGTGCGGCCGATGGCCCGGCTCGCACGCGAGTTGCGGGCGGCCCAAGGCAGAGCGGCAGGCATACGGGCCCGGCGCGCGGGGGTGCTGGCGACGGCTCCGCTGGGGCTGTGCTTCCTGCCCGCGTTCTTGATGGTCGGCGTGGTGCCGGTGGTGATCGGGCTGGCCGCCGGGCTTTCGAGCGGCGGCTGAGGGGCCGAACGGGTTGCGGGCCCCACAAGGGGGCCGAGACGGCTGATGACAAGTGAGACGAGGGGAGTTCGGCAGTGATGATCATGCGGTGGTGTGCGCGGCGCTGTGCCGCGGCGAGGGAGAAGGCCGAGGCCGGGATGACGACGGCCGAGTACGCGATGGGGACGCTGGCGGCGTGCGGGTTCGCCGCGGTGCTTTACAAGGTGGTGACGAGCGGCGCCGTCAGCGCGGCACTCCAGTCGCTGATCGAGAAGGCGCTCCATGCGCAGTTCTGATGCCGACGGGGGCTATGTCACGGCGGAGGCCGCCGTGGTGATGCCGGCTCTGACGATCTTCGGGGTGGCGCTGGTGTGGGGGCTGATGGCCGTCTCCGCCCAGTTGCAGTGCGTGGACGCGGCGCGCGCCGGGGCTCGGGCGGTGGCCCGGTCGGAGCCGGCCGCCGCCGCCGAGACCGCCGCCCGCTCCGCGGCCCCGCGCGGCGCCCGGGTCGTGCTGGGCCGGGAGGGGGACCTGGTGCGAGTGCGGGTGGAGGCCCGCGCGACAGGCCCCGGCCCGCTGGCGCTGAGGCTGAGCGGGGAGGCGGTGGCCCTTGCGGAAGAGGCGGTGGGGTGAGGACGGGATGGCGACGGTGTGGGTGACGGTGACCGTCACGGCGCTGTGCGCGGTGTTCGCCGCCGTGCTGCTCATGGGCCAGGCGATGCTGGCCCGGCACCGGGCCGGCGGAGCGGCGGACCTGGCGGCCCTGGCCGCGGCGGACCACGCCCTGGAAGGTGAGGCGGTGGCGTGCGCCCTCGCCCGGCGGGTGGCCGGGGCGCAGGGCGCGGGGATCGTGCGGTGTGCGGTGCGAGGGGAGGTGTCGGACGTGGTGGCCGAGGCCCGGGCAGGGCCGTACGCGCCGCGAGTACGGGCCCGCGCGGGGCCTGCGACGGCCGGCGGTGGTTCCGCGATAGGCGCGGGCCCGGCCACGGGTGGTGGGCGCATGGTGGGCGGTGGCCCTGCCACGTTCGGTGGACACATGGCGGGCGGTGGGCCTGTCGTGGGCAGTGGGCGGGACACGGGAAGGGAGCTCGTTCCGGACCGGGGGTCGCCGGGGGCCGGCCGGGGCCTGACGGGAACTCAGCTCCAGGGAATCGATGAAGGCCCGGCCTCGCCCGAATCCTTGGCGCGGTTCCGGAGCCTTGGCGAGGGGCTAGTCCGCCTGGGGCGGGGCGGTCTTCAGGAGAGTGGTCAGGAGGCGGATGGCGGCTTTTTTGTCCAGGGGGTCGTTGCCGTTGCCGCACTTGGGGGACTGGATGCAGGACGGGCAGCCGGAGTCGCACTCGCAGGCGGCGATGGCCTCGCGGGTGGCGGTGAGCCAGCGGGCGGCCGTGTGGAAGGCGCGTTCCGCGAAGCCCGCGCCGCCGGGGTGGCCGTCGTAGACGAACACCGTCGGCAGCAGGGTGTCCGGGTGGAGGGGGACGGAGACGCCGCCGATGTCCCAGCGGTCGCAGGTGGCGAAGAGCGGGAGGATGCCGATGGAGGCGTGTTCGGCGGCGTGCAGGGCGCCGGCGAGGGCATCGGGGTGGACGCGGGCGTCGTCGAGCTGGTCCTCGGTGACCGTCCACCACACGGCGCGGGTGCGCAGGGTGCGGGGCGGCAGGTCCAGTTTGGTCTCGCCGAGTACCTCGCCGGTGATGAGTCTGCGGCGGAGGAAGGAGACGACCTGGTTGGTGACCTCGACCGAGCCGAAGCAGAGCCGGGCGTCGCCCCAGGGGATCTCGGTGGTGGTCTCCAGGATGGAGATCGCCGTGGTGTCGCGGGCGGTCGTGGAGTAGGGCGGGGCGGCCTCCTCGACGAGGGCGACCGAGTCGGCCAGGTCCAAGCGCTTCACCAGGTACGTACGGCCCTGGTGGAGGTGGACGGCGCCGTCGTGGACGGCGGTGTGGGCGGCGGAGGCGTCCACGGTGCCCAGGAGGCGTCCGGTGCCGGCCTCGACGACCTGGATGGGGCTGCCGCCCTCGCCGCGGATGTCGGTGAGGTCGGCGGCGCGCTCGCGGCGGGTCCAGTGCCAGGCGGTGGCGCGGCGGCGGAGCAGCTTGCGGGCTTCGAGCTGGGGGAGGAGGTCGGCGGTGGCGGGGCCGAAGAGGTCCAGGTCGCTTTCGGTGAGGGGGAGTTCGGCCGCGGCGGCGCAGAGATGGGGGGCGAGCACGTAGGGGTTGTCCGGGTCGAGGACGGTCGACTCGACGGGCTGCTGGAAGAGCGCCTCGGGGTGGTGGACGAGGTAGGTGTCCAGCGGGTCGTCACGGGCGACGAGGACGGCGAGGGCTCCTTGGCCCGTACGTCCGGCGCGGCCGGCCTGTTGCCAGAGGGAGGCGCGGGTGCCGGGGTAGCCGGTGAGGAGGACGGCGTCCAGGCCGGCGACGTCCACGCCGAGTTCGAGGGCGGTGGTGGCGGCGAGGCCGAGGAGGTCGCCGGTGTGGAGGGCCCGTTCGAGGGCGCGGCGTTCTTCGGGGAGGTAGCCGCCGCGGTAGGCGGCGACGCGCCGCGGGAGGGAGCGGTCGATCTCCGCGAGCCGCTCCTGGGCGATGACGGCGATGAGCTCGGCGCCGCGCCGGGACCGTACGAAGGCGACGGTGCGGACGCCCTGGACGGCGAGGCCGGTGAGCAGGTCCGCGGTCTCCGCTGTGGCGGTGCGGCGGACGGGGGCGCCCTGTTCGCCGTGGAGTTCGGTGAGCGGCGGCTCCCACAGGGCGAAGACGAGTTCGCCGCGGGGGGAGGTGTCCTCGGTGATTTCCGCCACTGTCAGGCCGGTCAGGCGGGTCGCCGCGCGGGCCGGGTCGGCGGAGGTGGCGGAGGCGAGGAGGAAGACGGGATGTGAACCGTAGCGGGCGCACAGGCGGCGCAGCCGGCGCAGGACCTGGGCGACGTGGGAGCCGAACACGCCCCGGTAGGTGTGGCACTCGTCGATGACGACATAGCGCAGGGCGCGCAGGAAGGAGGCCCAGCGGGGGTGGGCGGGGAGTACGGACCGGTGGAGCATGTCCGGGTTGGTGAGCGCGTAGTTCGCGTACTGGCGGACCCACTCGCGCTCCTCGACCGGGGTGTCGCCGTCGTAGACGGCGGGGCGGACGCGGTTGCCGAGGGGGGCGGCGAGCTCGCGTACCGCGCGCCGCTGGTCGTGCGCGAGCGCTTTGGTGGGGGAGAGGTACAGGGCGGTCGCGCCCCGTCCGTTGGGCGCCTCGGCCCCGTCGAGCAGCGCGCTGAGGACCGGGGCGAGGTAGGCGAGGGACTTGCCGGACGCGGTGCCGGTGGCCACCACGACGGACTCGCCGCGCAGCGCGTGCTCGGCCGTGCGCGCCTGGTGGGCCCAGGGGCGGTCGATGCCGGCGGCCCGAATGGCATCGATCACTTCCGGCCGGATCTGCGAAGGCCAGGGGGCATGACGGCCCTCACGTGGGGGCAAGTGCTCCGTATGAGTGATGCGTGCAGCACGGCCCGCCCCGGCGGCGAGGCGGTCCAGGACCGTGCGGGGAGAGGGGCGTGCGCCCGCGCGCGGCGGGAGTTGGTCGGCGGCCATCGACACCGAGTGTGTCACCGGCATGACGGACAATGGCGTCAAGGCGTCGTGCTCGCCTGCCGGTAAGTGATTGAATGCCATCGCGGCTGCCGATCCATGGGGGGCGACCGCTCGATGCAAGGTGCTGGAGGATCCGTGGACCTGTCCCTGTCGACCCGGACTGTCGGCGACCGAACGGTCGTCGAGGTCGGTGGCGAGATTGATGTATACACCGCGCCCAAGCTGCGTGAGCAGCTGGTCGAGCTTGTCAACGACGGTAGTTACCACTTGGTCGTGGACATGGAGGGCGTCGACTTCCTCGACTCCACCGGGCTCGGCGTGCTGGTCGGTGGCTTGAAGCGAGTGCGGGCCCATGAGGGTTCGCTGCGCCTGGTGTGCAATCAGGAGCGCATTCTGAAGATCTTCCGTATCACCGGTCTGACCAAGGTGTTCCCGATTCACACCTCGGTGGATGACGCGGTGTCGGCGACCGACTGACGGTTGCCGGAGGAAGACCGCCGCGCCGGGGTTCCGGGCTGAGGCCCGGTCCCCCTGCGAGTTCGCCCTTTTCCGGGAGACGGGGAGAGGGCACGTACGACCGAGGGGGATGGCATGGCCACCGTCGAACTGCTCTTCAGTGCCCTGCCCGAGCACGTCCGTACCGCCCGCCTCGTGGCGGCAGCGGTGGCGCGCCGGGCCGGGGTCGACGAGGCCGTGCTGGACGAGGTGCGCCTCGCGGTCGGCGAGGCGTGCACACGCGCGGTCGGGCTGCATCTCACCTATGGGGTGACCAGCCCGGTCCGGGTCGTGCTCATCGAGGATGAGAAGAAGTTCTCCATCGAGGTCGGCGACGACGCGCCCCGTGCCTCCGCCGGTCTGGTGCCGGGGGCTCGCGGGGAGAGCGCCGATGGCGGCGCGCCCCTGCCCCTCGCGGTGCCGGAGGAGACCGGCGCCGAGGCCGACGACGAGATGGGACTCGCCGTGATCAGCGGTCTCGTCGACGATGTCGAGGTGACGTCGGACGAGAGCGGCGGCCTCATCCGTATGACCTGGCCGACGACACCCGCTTCCGTTCTTCCGTAGCGGCTGCTGTGCTGCCGTAGCGGCGGCGGCGTGTGGCTGTCTTGGCGTGAGGGTGTCGCGTAACGCCCGCAGCGCGCTTCCGTCCTTCCATAGCGGCGCTGCGTCCTTGGCGTGCCGTACTTTCGCGACGCGCCGGAGCGCGTGCCGTACACCGGGCAGGGCCGCTGGTCCCGTCCGGTGGTTGTGCGTGCCCGGTAGCCGTACCTGCGGGGCGGTCGGGCGCGTCCGGTAGTTGTACTTGCCCGGGAGCGGTGTGTGTCCGGAAGCCGTCCCCGTTCGGCAGTCGTGTCGGCCGGCGGGCCGTGCCCGTTCCGCGGTCGCGTGCGCCCCGTCGCCGGGGTCCTGCTCACCCCCTCTGATCTGGGGCGTTCATAGGATTCTGAGATCCTTTTATAGATCATTTTCAGTGCGTCAGTGAATTACGCGCTCTCCTTCGTCCGGGCGAATTTCCGGGCGTACTCCTTTTGATCTTCCCTGGTGCAGGCTAATTCCCTCCGCTTCCCTCCACGGCGCTCTGTTTTGATCTCGCCGGGCTCCCTACAATCCGTCCACATCTTGAGCTCAGGACGCCTGAGCGTGGCGGCTGTTCCGCGGTCGTTCTCTACGGTCGCAGAACAGCTGCGCGCCCATGTGCCAAACGTCAAGGAGGACGAATGGCGGGGCCTATTACCCCTCATCAGGCCGGCTTCACCACCCAACTGGCCGCGGAACTGACCGACGACAACCGCATGCTGGTGATGGTGATCGCGGTGGTCGCGATCGCGGCGCTGGCGCTCGCGGTGGTGCTGGTGCGCCAAGTGCTCGCCGCCGGTCAGGGCACGGACAGCATGAAGGAGATCGCCGCGGCCGTACAGGAAGGCGCGAATGCCTATCTGGCCCGGCAGATGCGCACCCTCGGCATTTTCGCCGTGGCCGTGTTCTTCCTGCTCATGCTGTTGCCGGCGGACAACTGGTCGCAGCGCATCGGCCGCTCGGTCTTTTTCTTGATCGGCGCGCTCTTCTCGGCGGCCACCGGCTATATCGGCATGTGGCTCGCGGTGCGCAGCAATGTGCGGGTCGCGGCGGCCGCCCGTGAGGCGACGCCCGCCGAGGGCGAGCCGGCCAAGGACCTCACCGAGGTCGCGCACAAGGCCACGAAGATCGCTTTCCGTACGGGCGGCGTCGTCGGCATGTTCACCGTGGGGCTGGGCCTGCTCGGCGCGTCCTGCGTCGTGCTCGTCTACGCGGCCGACGCCCCCAAGGTGCTGGAGGGCTTCGGCTTCGGGGCCGCGCTGCTGGCGATGTTCATGCGTGTCGGCGGCGGCATCTTCACCAAGGCCGCCGACGTCGGCGCGGACCTCGTCGGCAAGGTCGAACAGGGCATCCCGGAGGACGACCCGCGCAACGCCGCGACCATCGCGGACAACGTGGGCGACAACGTCGGCGACTGCGCGGGCATGGCGGCGGACCTCTTCGAGTCCTACGCCGTGACCCTCGTGGCCGCCCTCATCCTCGGCAAGGTCGCCTTCGGCGACGCCGGGCTCGCCTTCCCGTTGCTGGTCCCCGCGATCGGCGTGCTCACCGCGATGATCGGGATCTTCGCGGTGGCACCGCGCCGCAGCGACCGCAGCGGCATGACGGCGATCAACCGCGGCTTCTTCATCTCGGCCGTCGTCTCCCTGGTGCTGGTGGCGGTCGCGGTGTTCGCGTACCTGCCGTCCACCTACGCGGACCTCAAGGGCATCTCCGATGCCGCGATCCGCTCCCATGAGGGCAATCCGCGCGTTCTGGCGCTCATCGCCGTCGCCATCGGCATCGTGCTCGCGGCCCTGATCCAGCAGCTCACGGGGTACTTCACCGAGACCAGCCGGCGTCCCGTGCGGGACATCGGCAAGTCCTCGCTGACCGGGCCCGCCACCGTCGTGCTGTCCGGGATCTCGCTCGGCCTGGAGTCCGCGGTCTACACGGCGCTGCTGATCGGCCTGAGCGTGTACGGGGCGTTCCTGCTCGGCGGCACCTCGATCATGCTGGCGCTGTTCGCGGTCGCGCTCGCCGGTACGGGTCTGCTGACGACCGTCGGCGTCATCGTCGCGATGGACACCTTCGGCCCGGTCGCCGACAACGCGCAGGGCATCGCCGAGATGTCCGGCGACGTCGAGGGCGCGGGCGCGCAGGTGCTGACCGACCTGGACGCGGTGGGCAACACCACCAAGGCGATCACCAAGGGCATCGCCATCGCCACGGCGGTGCTCGCGGCCTCCGCGCTCTTCGGCTCGTACCGCGACGCGATCGCCACGGCGGTCGGCGATGTGCACGCGAAGGCCGGCGAGATGGGCCTGAGCCTGGACATCTCGCAGCCCAACAACCTGGTCGGGCTGGTGCTCGGGGCCGCGGTCGTCTTCCTGTTCTCGGGGCTGGCGATCAACGCGGTGTCGCGGTCGGCGGGCGCGGTGGTCTACGAGGTGCGGCGGCAGTTCCGCGAGCACCCCGGGATCATGGACTACAGCGAGAAGCCGGAGTACGGGCGCGTCGTCGACATCTGCACCAAGGACGCTCTGCGCGAGCTCGCCACGCCCGGTCTGCTCGCCGTCATGGCCCCGATCGCGGTCGGCTTCTCGCTCGGCGTCGGCGCGCTCGGTTCGTACCTCGCGGGCGCGATCGGCACCGGCACGCTGATGGCGGTCTTCCTGGCCAACTCCGGCGGCGCGTGGGACAACGCCAAGAAGCTGGTCGAGGACGGGCACCACGGCGGCAAGGGCAGTGAGGCGCACGCGGCGACGGTGATCGGCGACACGGTCGGCGACCCGTTCAAGGACACGGCCGGACCGGCGATCAACCCGCTGCTGAAGGTGATGAACCTGGTGGCGCTGCTGATCGCGCCGGCGGTGGTGAAGTTCAGCTACGGCAGCGACGCCAACGCGGGGCTGCGGGCCGGCGTCGCGGGGCTGGCCATCGTGGTGATCGTCGTCGCGGTGTACGTGTCCAAGCGGCGCGGCATCACCGTGGGCGAGGAGGAGGACGGCGCCGAACGGGTGGCGAACACCGCCGATCCCGCGGTGGTGTCCTGACGGCGGAATCTCCTCGTGAGGGGACGGGCGGGTGGTGCGCGCGGGCGCACCGTCCGCCCGTCCGCGTTTCCGCCTTGGCGTAAGCGGGGACGGGCCGAGGCAGTGACGTGCCGAGGCGCTGATGCGCTGATGCGCTGATGCGCCGAAGTGTCGGAGCGTTGGTACGAGGCCCGGCCGCCGGCTCAGGTGCGGTGAATGCCACGGCCAGCTTGATGCAAATGGCTACAAAAGATGTCACATCGGATGCCCAGCTCATGGCCCGCACACCTTGGACGTGTAAGTTCCGGGGCCGAAGGCCATGGAAGGGACCGAACCGGTGAACAAGAAACTTGTGGCCCCGCTGTCCGGCGGTGCGGCACTCGTACTAATGCTGACCGGCTGCGGCGGCGACGACGGGAACAAGAAGCTCGACGACTGGGCCAAGAAGGTCTGCGGCCAGATGCAGCCCCAGGTCAAGAAGGTCCTGGACGCCAACAGCGCGATCGCGTCGGTGCAATTGGAACAGGACTCCAAGAAGATCCAGCAGACCGACTCGGCTGCCTTCCAGGACAACGCCGACGCGTACAAGTCGCTCGCCACGTCGATCGACAGCGCGGGAGCGCCGCCCGTCAAGGACGGCGACACCACCCAGAAGAACGCCGTCAAGGCGCTCAAGGACCTCTCCGGGGCCTACGAGGGTCTGAAGAAGCAGATCGACGGTATGAACACCTCCGACAAGCAGAAGTTCGCCGACGGCCTCAACGGCATCGTCTCGGGCCTCAACAAGCTCAACGGCAAGAGCGAGAACGCGCTGAAGAAGCTTCAGGCGGGCGATGTCGGCAAGGCGATGACGAAGCAGCCCGGCTGCCGCAAGACGTCGACTTCCGCGACTCCCTCCGGTTCCGCGTCGGCCTCCGCTTCGTAGAAGTAGCGGCGGCCGCGGGCTCGGGGCGGCTGTCCCGTGCGCGCGACAGCGGGCCCGGGGCCACAGCGGGCCCGGGGCCACCGCGTGCGCGGGATGGCCTCGGGCCCGCTCCGTGACGGGCCCACCCGACGCCTGCCGGCGGCCCGGCCGCGCCGCCCCGCGAAGGCGTGGCGCCGGGCTGTCGCCAATTGTCAGTGGTGCCCCCGACAATGGATTCCGTGAGTACGCACCGTCTTCCCGCCGCCGACCTCGCGCGCACGGACCGCCTGCGCGAGGCGCTCCTCGCCGCCGCCTTCACCGCCGACGGCCTCCTCGACCTGCTGGGCGCGCCCGCCTACGCGGCGCTCGCCCGCAGCGAGACCGTGCCCGCCCTGCGGGCCACCCGTGGCGAGAGCCCGCTGGAGACGCTCGTCAGACTCTTCCTCCTCCAGCGCCCCGTGGCGTACGAGCGGGCCGCCGCCGCCCTCCCCGTCGAGGACTGCCTCGCCGACGGCTGGCTGGCCCAGGACGGCGCCGACGCCTCCGCCGTACGGGCGACGGTCGACGTGCGTCCGTATGGCGGGCCGGAAGGGCAGGACTGGTGGGTCGTCGCCGACCTGGGCTGCGCGGTCGGCGGCGCGGGCGGACTCGCCGGCACGTCCGGTGTCGACCGTTCGCAGCTGGTGCTGGGCGTGGGCGGCGCGTCCACCACGCTGGCCGGGATCACTGTGCGTACGCCCGTGGAGCGCGCCCTCGACCTCGGTACGGGCTCCGGCATCCAGGCCCTGCACGCTGCCCAGCACGCCACCCGGGTCACCGCCACCGACCTCAACCCCCGCGCCCTGCACGTAGCGCGGCTGACCCTCGCCCTCTCCGGCGCGCCCGCCGCCGACCTCCGTGAGGGCTCGCTGTTCGAGCCGGTCGCCGACGAGACGTTCGATCTGATCGTCTCCAATCCGCCCTTCGTCATCTCGCCCGGTGCGCGGCTCACCTACCGCGACGGGGGGATGGGCGGGGACGACCTGTGCCGCACGCTCGTGCAGCGGTCCGCCGACCATCTCAACGACGGCGGCTACTGCCAGCTGCTCGCCAACTGGCAGCACGTGGAGGGCGAGGACTGGCGCGAGCGGCTCTCCTCCTGGGTGCCGCGCGGCTGCGACGCGTGGATCGTGCAGCGCGAGGTGCAGGACGTCACGCAGTACGCGGAGCTGTGGCTGCGCGACGGGGGCGATCACCGCGCGGACCCGGCCGAGTACGCCGCGCGGTACGACGCCTGGCTGGACGAGTTCGAGGCCCGTAAGACCAAGGGGGTCGGCTTCGGCTGGATCACGCTGCGCAAGTCCGGCGCCGACCAGCCGTCCATCGTCGCCGAGGAGTGGCCGCACCCGGTCGAGCAGCCGCTCGGAGACGCTGTACGGGCGCATTTCGAGAGGCAGGACTTCCTGCGCTCGCACGATGACGCGGCGCTGCTGGCCGCGCGGTTCCACCTCGCGGCGGAGGTCGCGCAGGAGCAGGTCGGCGCGCCCGGCGCGGAGGACCCCGAGCATGTGGTGCTCCGTCAGAACCGCGGTATGCGGCGGGCGACGAAGGTGGACACGGTGGGCGCGGGGTTCGCGGGGGTCTGCGACGGGTCGCTCAGCGCGGGCCGCATTCTCGACGCCATCGCGCAATTGATGGAGGAGGATCCGGTGTTGCTCCGGGACCGTACGCCGGACTCGATCCGACTCCTGGTCGAGCAGGGGTTCTTGACTCCGGCCGGACCGTCGGACTGATCGTCCGCCCGTGGTGCTCCGCGGGGCGACCGGCGGAGCGATCAGGGGGCGCCCGCCGGGTGTCCCGTGGCGGAGGGGGAAGGGCGCGTATCGCCGGTGGGCGATATGAGTTACGCCACCGTGCCGGGAGGTGTGGACGCGCGCTCGGCGGTTTGCCGGGCATTTCCGTCCGGCTGATCCGGCCAGGGCGCGCCGCCGCTCGGCCGGTCGGGCGCCGGTCGCGCCGCGCCGGAGGGGCGTACGGACATGAACACGTGTGGACGCGAGCAGTTGCGGACCTGGAGGGGGTCGGCGGGCACCCGGGCCGGAGCTCCGGCCGGCCCGCTGACCGGCACCCCGGCCGAACCCGCGCTCGCACAAATGGACGTACCTACGGTCGTACGCCTGACCTGCCCGTACGCCCGGTTACCCGGCCGTCGCCGCCGGCCGATCCGGAGTCGGTCGGTCCGCGGTCCCTGGTCAGGCCCGGGCTCCGGGGCCTGGCTGATACGGGCCGCTGCCGCCGCGCCCTTCCCGTCGGCCGTGTGCCGGTCCGGGCGGCAGACAGGACGCTTGTCGGGTTACCGTTCGAGTGGCGTTGCGGGCTTTTTCCGTTTGACACGGGGGCGGGATGTACCGTCACACTCCGCAGCGTCACCGCAGCGCCTACACCGAGTGTCGACCGGAGAGAAGAGCGAAGTTGTCCCCGACCAGCGAGACCGCACACGGCGGCCGCCGACTCGTCATCGTCGAGTCGCCTGCCAAGGCGAAGACGATCAAGGGTTACCTCGGCCCCGGATATGTCGTCGAGGCGAGCGTCGGGCACATCCGCGACCTGCCGAACGGGGCCGCCGAGGTTCCGGCCAAGTACAAGGGCGAGTCATGGGCCCGCCTCGGCGTGAACGTGGACGCCGAGTTCCAGCCCATCTATGTCGTGAACCACGACAAAAAGGACCAGGTCAAGAAGCTCAAGGAGCTGCTGGCCGAGTCCGACGAACTCTTCCTCGCCACCGATGAGGACCGGGAGGGCGAGGCCATCGCCTGGCACCTCCAGGAGGTCCTCAAGCCCAAGGTCCCCGTCCGCCGGATGGTCTTCCACGAGATCACCAAGGACGCGATCCGCGACGCCGTCGCCCACCCGCGCGAGCTCAACAAGAAGCTCGTCGACGCCCAGGAGACCCGCCGCATCCTCGACCGCCTCTACGGCTACGAGGTCTCGCCGGTCCTGTGGAAGAAGGTCATGCCGCGGCTGTCCGCGGGCCGCGTCCAGTCGGTCGCGACGAGGCTCGTCGTCGAGCGGGAGCGCGAGCGCATCGCCTTCCGCTCCGCCGAGTACTGGGACCTGACCGGCACGTTCGCCACCGGCCGGCCCGGTGACGCGAGCGATCCGAGCACCCTGGCCGCCCGCCTCGCCACCGTCGACGGCCGGCGCGTCGCCCAGGGCCGCGACTTCGGGTCGACCGGCACGCTCAAGGACGGCTCGCAGGTCCTGCACCTCGACGAGGCGAACGCCCGCGCGCTGGCCGCCGCCCTCGCCGACACCGCGTTCACGGTGCGGTCCGTCGAGTCGAAGCCGTACCGCCGCTCGCCGTACGCGCCGTTCCGCACGACCACCCTCCAGCAGGAGGCGTCGCGCAAGCTCGGCTTCGGCGCGAAGTCCACGATGCAGGTGGCCCAGAAGCTGTACGAGAACGGCTTCATCACCTATATGCGTACGGACTCCACCACCCTCTCCGACACGGCCGTGCAGGCCGCGCGGGCGCAGGTCACGCAGTTGTACGGATCCTCCTACCTGCCGGACAAGCCGCGTACGTACGCCGGGAAGGTCAAGAACGCGCAGGAGGCGCACGAGGCGATCCGCCCTTCGGGTGATCGTTTCCGCACTCCGGCCGAGACGGGTCTGCGCGGCGATCAGTTCAAGCTCTACGAGCTGATCTGGAAGCGGACCGTGGCCTCCCAGATGAAGGACGCGGTCGGCGACTCCGTCACCGTGAAGATCGGCGGCACCAGTTCCGACGGCCGGGACGCCGAGTTCACCGCGTCCGGCAAGACGATCACCTTCCACGGCTTCATGAAGGCGTACGTCGAAGGCGCCGACGACCCCAACGCCGAGCTCGACGACCGCGAGCGGCGGCTGCCGCAGGTCGCCGAGGGCGACGCGCTGCGCGCCGAGGAGATCTCGGCCGACGGCCACGCCACCAAGCCCCCGGCCCGCTACACCGAGGCGTCGCTGGTCAAGGAGCTGGAGGAGCGGGAGATCGGCCGCCCCTCCACGTACGCCTCGATCATCGGGACCATCCTCGACCGCGGCTACGTCTTCAAGAAGGGCACGGCGCTCGTCCCGTCCTTCCTGAGCTTCGCCGTGGTCAACCTGCTGGAGAAGCACTTCGGCCGGCTCGTCGACTACGACTTCACCGCCTCCATGGAGGACGACCTCGACCGCATCGCGCGCGGTGAGGCGCAGGCCGTGCCGTGGCTCAAGCGCTTCTACTTCGGCGAGGGCGGGGGAGCAGGCGTCGGCCAGGGCGGCGCGGCCGACGCGGGCAACGGCGACGGCGACCACCTCGGCGGCCTCAAGGAGCTGGTCAGCGACCTCGGGGCGATCGACGCCCGGGGGATCTCCTCCTTCCCGGTCGGCGACGGCATCATGCTGCGCGTCGGGCGGTACGGCCCGTACGTGGAGCGCGGCGAGAAGGACTCCGAGGGCCACCAGCGGGCGGACGTCCCCGAGGACCTGGCGCCCGACGAGCTGAGCGTCGCGTACGCGGAGGAACTGCTCGCGAAGCCGAGCGGCGACTTCGAGCTGGGTACGGACCCGGAGTCCGGGCACCAGATCATCGCCAAGGACGGCCGGTACGGCCCGTACGTGACCGAGGTGCTGCCCGAGGGCACCCCGAAGACCGGCAAGAACGCGGTCAAGCCGCGCACCGCCTCGCTCTTCAAGTCCATGTCCCTCGACACGGTGACCCTGGAGGACGCGCTCAAGCTCATGTCGCTGCCGCGCGTCGTCGGCACGGACGCCGAGGGCGTGGAGATCACCGCGCAGAACGGCCGCTACGGCCCGTACCTGAAGAAGGGCACGGACTCGCGGTCCCTGGAGCGCGAGGAGCAGCTCTTCACCATCACCATCGACGAGGCGCTCGCGATCTACGCGCAGCCCAAGCAGCGCGGGCGGGCCGCCGCCAAGCCGCCGCTCAAGGAGCTGGGCACCGACCCCGTCAGCGAGAAGCCGGTGGTGGTCAAGGACGGCCGCTTCGGCGCGTACGTGACGGACGGCGAGACGAACGCGACGCTGCGCCGCGACGACGAGGTCGAGACGATCACGCCCGAGCGCGGGTACGAGCTGCTGGCGGAGAAGCGCGCCAAGGGCCCGGCCAAGAAGACCGCGAAGAAGACGGTCAAGAAGGCCCCCGCGAAGAAGGCCACGGCCAAGAAGGCGACGGCAGCGAAGAAGGCTGCCCCGGCGAAGAAGACGGCCGCCAAGAAGACGACGACCGCGAAGACGGCGGCGAAGAAGACCGCGGCCAAGAAGGCCCCCGCGAAGAAGGCCACCGTCAAGGCGGCGGCCGCGGAGGACTGAGGTCCGCTCCCGGGCTGAGGCTTGGGGCGCCCCCCGGTTGGGGGCGGTCGGTTACTGGAGTGTGAGACGGCTCGTTCCCGCCGATGGGTGGTGGGGGCGGGCCGTCGCTCGTCGGGCGGTGGCGGGGTTCATCGGGCGTTGGTGAGGTTCGTCGGGTGCTGCCGGGGCTCTTCGGGTTATTCAGGGGGCCGGAGTCGCCAGGGCGGGATAGGCGGGTGTTTCGGCCTGGTGGTCGCCAAAATGGCCGGTTTTCGTATTCCGGTCATCTGTTCGGGCAGGCCGCGTAGATCCGCGTGCTGCGGATAGGCTGGCAGGATGACGCGTGCCGAGCAGCCAACGGTCGTGACCCCCACATCCGGCGCCCTAGCAGCGGACTCCCGCGAGCGCGCCGTGCGGGCACTGCTGCGCATCCCCCCGCTGAAGCGGTTGTGGAGCGCCCAGTTCGTCGGCGGTGTCGGGGACTCACTCGCCCTTCTTGTCCTTGTTCTCCTGTCGCTCCAGGCGGCCGTCACCAATGGTTCCCTGGGAGGCGGTTATCGGGGTGCGGCCTTCGCGGTCGCCGCCGTCTTCGGCGCGCGGCTGCTCGCGACGCTGCTCTTCGGCGCGGTCCTGCTCGGGCCGCTCTCCGCACTGATCTCCCCGAGCGGACCGCTCGACCGTCGCTGGACCATGATCGGCGCGGACGGCGTCCGGCTCGCGCTGCTGATCGTGGCGCCCCTGTGGGCCGACCTGACCCCCGACAGCGCCTTCGCGTGGCTGCTGGTCACGGCCTTCCTCGCCGGGGTGGCCGAGCGCTTCTGGACCGTCGCCAAGGACGGCGCGGCCCCCGCGCTGCTGCCCTCCCCGCCCCCCGAGGGCGCGGCGGTACGCCCGCTGCCGGACCACTACGACGCGCTGCGGCGGCTGTCGCTGCGTACGACCTTCATCTCGCTGCCCGTCGCCGGGGCGGCGCTCGTCGTCGTCTCGCTCATCGGGAAGCTGATCGGTACGGGCGTCGACTGGTTCGACACCCACCAGGCGGCCATCGGCTCGTACGTGGCCGCCGGGCTGTTCGCGGCGTCCGTCTCGATCCTCTATCTCCTGCACCTTCCCGGCGCGCAGACCCCCCGCGCGCGCTCCCCGCTTGAGGGGATGCGCCGCCCCAAGACCCCTGAGGGCCCCGACCGGGGCCGTACGGGCGCGATCCCGGTACTGGTACTGGCATGCGCGGCCATCGCCGGAGCGATCGCCGCGGCCGTCGCCGTCGCCGCGCTCCAGGCCATCGACCTCGGCGGCGGCCCGGTCGCCTACGGGCTGCTCGTCCTCGCCCTGTCCGGCGGCCCCGTCATCGGCATCCGCAGCGCGACGAAGGTCCTGCCGGGCTTCTCCCGCCGCCGGCTGCTGGCGCTCGCCGTCGCGCTGACCGGCCTCGCGCTGCTCGTGGCGGGCCTGGTGCCCGACACGACGACGGCCCTGCTGCTGGTCCTGCTGGCGGGCGTCGCGTCCGGTGTCGCCGCCGCGACCGGCCACGCCCTCCTCGACCAGGAGACCGAGGAGGGGCGGCGGGCCCGTACGACCGAGCATCTGCATGCCGTGGTCCGGCTGGCCATGGCGATCAGCGCCGTCGTCGCCCCGGTGCTGGCCGCCGCCATCGGGCCGCACCGGCTCATCAGCGGCAACTTCGTCTTCGCGCACGGCGGCGCGGCGTTCACGCTGATGCTCGTGGGCGCGCTGCTGCTGCCCGTCGCGGCGCTCGTGCTCGGCAAGACCGACGACCGGCACGGCGTACGGTTCCGGCGCGACCTGCTCGACGTGCTGCGCGGCGGCGACCCGGTGCAGGCCCCGTCCGGCACCGGCTTCTTCCTCGCCTTCGAAGGCGGTGACGGCGCGGGCAAGTCCACGCAGGTGGAGGCGGTCGCCGAGTGGATCCGCGGCAAGGGCCACGAGGTGGTCGTCACGCGCGAGCCGGGCGCGACCGCGATGGGCAAGCGGCTGCGCTCGATCCTCCTCGACGTCTCCTCAGCCGGGATCTCGGACCGCGCCGAGGCCCTCCTGTACGCGGCGGACCGCGCCGAACACGTCGACAGCCTCGTCCGCCCCGCCCTGGAGCGCGGCGCCGTCGTCATCACCGACCGCTACATCGACTCCTCCGTCGCCTACCAGGGCGCCGGCCGCGACCTGTCCCCGACCGAGATCGCCCGTATCTCGCGCTGGGCGACCGACGGCCTCGTGCCGCACCTGACGGTGCTGCTGGACGTGTCGCCGGAGACGGCGCGCGAACGGTTCACGGAGGCGCCGGACCGGCTGGAGTCGGAGCCGGCCGAGTTCCACCAGCGGGTACGGGCCGGCTTCCTCACCCTGGCCGCCGCCGACCCCGCCCGCTACCTCGTCGTAGACGCCGGTCAGGAACCGGAGTCCGTGACCACGGTCGTACGGCACCGGCTCGACCACCTTCTCCCGCTCTCCGAGGCCGAGATCAAGGCCCAGGAAGAGGCCCGCAAGGCAGCGGAGGAGGAGGCCCGCCGCAAGGCGGAGGAAGAGGCGGCCCGCAAGGCCGAGGAGGAGCGGCTGGAGCGCGAGCGCCAGGAGCAGCTCGCCAAACTCCGCGCCGAGGAGGAGGAGCGCAAGCGCCGCGAACTCGAAGAGGCCCGCCGCCTCGAAGCCGAGCGCCAGGCCGAGGAGGCCCGCAAGGCGGAGGAAGAGGCCGCCCGCAAGGCCGAGGAGGAGCGCAAGCGCCGGGAGGCGGAGGAGCGCGCCCACGCCGCCGAGCAGGAGCGGCTGCGCAAGCAGCACGAAGAGGAGGCGCGGCTGCGCGCCGAGGCGGAGGCGCGCCGGCTGGAGAAGCAGCGCAAGGCCGAGGAGGCGCTGCTCCGGGCGGAGCAGGCGCGGGTGGCGGCTGCGGCCGCGGCGGCTCGGAAGGTGCCGGAGGCTTCGGCTGGGTCGGGAGTTTCGGCCGGGGCAGGGGTTTCGGCCGGGTCGGGGGAGCCGGGGCTTTCGAAGGGGCCGGTCGTACCGGGGACTGACGCGCCGACTGTTGAGACGCCTGCTGTGCAGGAGGCGCCGGATCAGTGGGGCTCGCGCTTCGGTTCGGATTCCGGCTCGGGTTCGGGTTCGGGTTCTGACTCCGGCTCCGGTTCGCACGCGTCCGGTTCGGACTCGGAGAAGACGCAGACGGTGGAGACGCCGCGGGTGGATCCTCGGGCGGGGTCGTCGCGGGCGGATTCCCGTACGGATTCCCGTGCGGATGCGGATGCGGAGGCCGGTGGCGGAGCGCGGCCGATGGACGAGACGGCGGTGCTGCCGTCCGTACGACCGGAGGAGGGCGGTGCTTCCGGCACTTCTGGCGCTTCCGACGCTTCCGCTTCCGGTGTGTCGGACTCGGAGGAGACGGCCGTGCTGCCGCAGCCGCCGCAGGGCGCGATGGACGAGACGACGGTGCTCCCGCCGGTCCGCCCCGAGCGGTCGGCGGACCCTGCGGACCGGGTGCCGCCGTGGCTCTTCCGGCCGGAGGACGAGGGGGCGCGACCCGCCTCGCCGGAGTCGGAGAACGAGCGGACGCGCGAGCTTCCGCAGGTGGACCCGGACCGGTTGTCGCAACAGCAGGCACAACAGCAGGCAGAGCGGCAGTCGCAGCAGGGGCGTGGCCGTCAGGGGCAGGGGGCGCGGTCGTCTCAGCCGCCCCAGTCGTCCCAGTCGTCTTGGGGGGCGCAGCCGCATCAGGCGCCGCAGTCGTCCCAGGAAGAGCGTGGCGGCGACCGCAAGCGGCGCCGTCCGGAGTGGGCGGAGGAGACCCCGCTCGACGATCTGCCCACGCTCGCGGACGAACTCCTCGGCAGGCCGGACGAAGACCGGCGCAGGGGCCGCTGAGCCGGTGAAGTGTAAGGGGCGGGGCTCATGGAGCCCCGCCCCTTACTTGTGCCTCTTCCAATGCCCCTTACGCGGCCGGGCCCCCGTCGGCGCGGGCCGGACTGTCGGACCCATGACCCACAATGGGTAGCCGCAGGGCAAACAGCGCGGAGGACAGCATGGCGGTGTGGGACGACCTGGTCGGCCAGGACCAAGTGACGGCGCAGCTCGCCGATGCCGCCGGCGACGCGGACCGGCTCGTCACCGCCGCGGCCAAGGGCTCCGCGGACGAGATCACCGCGTCCAAGATGACCCACGCCTGGCTCTTCACCGGCCCGCCGGGCTCCGGGCGCGCCGCCGCCGCCCGCGCCTTCGCCGCGGCCCTCCAGTGCGTCAGCCCCGACCGGGCGCTGGGCGGCGCGCCGGGCTGCGGTTTCTGCGACGGCTGCCACACCACGACCGTGGGCACGCACGCCGATGTCGAGATCGTCCGTACGGACCTCCTGTCCATCGGCGTCAAGGAGACCCGTGACCTCGTGCGCCGCGCCCAGCTGTCGCCCGCCGGCGGCCGTTGGCAGGTCATCGTCCTGGAGGACGCGGACCGGCTGACCGAGGGCGCGGGCAACGTGCTCCTGAAGGCCATCGAGGAGCCCGCGCCCCGCACCGTATGGCTGCTGTGCGCGCCCTCTCTGGAGGACGTGCTGCCCACCATCCGCTCCCGCTGCCGCCTCCTGACACTCCGTACGCCCCCGGTCGACGCGGTGGCCGACGTCCTGGTGCGGCGCGACGGCATCGAGCCCGAACTGGCCGCTCAGTCCGCCCGTGCCACCCAGGGCCACATCGGCCGCGCCCGCCGCCTGGCCACGGACGAGCGGGCCCGCGCCCGCCGCGCGGCCGTGCTCAAACTGCCGCTGCGCGTCGACGACGTCGGTGGCTGCCTCAAAGCCGCGCAGGAACTGCTGGACGCGGCGGGGGAGGACGCCAAGCAGGTGGCCGAGGACGTCGACGCGAAGGAGACGGAAGAGCTGCGCGCGGCCCTCGGCGCGGCGGCGGGCACCGGGGGCCGCCTCCCGCGCGGCACGGCGGGGGCGATGAAGGAGCTCCAGGACCGCCAGAAGCGCCGGTCGACCCGCACCCAGCGCGACAGCCTCGATCTCGCGCTGATCGACCTGATGAGCTTCTACCGCGACGTGCTGGCGCTGCAGCTCGGCTCGGGGGTGCCCCTGGCCAATACGGACGTACGGGCCGCGGTCGAGCGCATAGCGTCGGGGACGAAGCCGGAGCAGACGCTGCGCCGCATCGAGTCGGTGATCGCGTGCCGCCGTGCCCTGGACCGCAACGTGGCGCCGCTCCTGGCGGTGGAGTCCATGACGATGTCCCTGAGAGCCGGCTGAACGCTTCCTCCCCGCTCTTTAGCTCGTCAAGGCCGTCCTCACTCGTACGAGCCGTAACGGCCGCGGAACGGAGCCGCGCCACCTTCATCCCGATACGCTCCGAATGCGTTTGATCACCAGGCGCGTTCGAACCGACCACGGCAAGAGCAAGGGACCAGCCGATGACCAGCAGCCGCCTGCTCCGCACCTCCGGTACCGTCGCGGCGGTCGCCGTCCTCCTGATCTCCGGCTGCACGACGGGTAGCTCCGCATCCCAGTACAGCAAGGGCGCCGGCCTCGCGAAGGACGAGGCCACGCCGCTCCGACCACTGCCGGCCACGCCGCCGGCCGCTCTGAAGCCGTATTACGGGCAGGAGCTGGCCTGGCACGCGTGCCGGACGCGCGGGTTCGAGTGCGCCACGCTGAAAGTCCCGCTCGACTACGCCCGACCAGGGGCCGGCGGAGACGTGAAGCTCGCTGTGTCCCGTAAAAAGGCGACGGGCCCGGGGAAGCGGATCGGATCGCTGCTGGTGAACCCGGGCGGCCCCGGCGGCTCGGCCATCGGGTACCTCCAGCAGTACGCGGGGCTCGGCTACCCGGCGCCGGTCCGGGCCCGGTACGACATGGCCGCGGTGGACCCGCGCGGAGTGGCGGCCAGCGAACCCGTCACCTGCCTGTCCGGCCGGCAGATGGACGAGTTCACGGCGACCGACCAGACCCCGGACGACGACGCGGAGGCGGCGCGCCTGGTGGCGGCGTACAAAAAGTTCGGCCGCGGCTGCGAGACCCGCTCCGGCCGCATCCTGGGCCACGTCTCCACCATCGAGACCGCCCGCGACATGGACGTACTGCGGGCCGTACTCGGCGACGGGAAGCTCAACTACGTAGGCGCGTCGTACGGCACCTTCCTCGGCGCGACCTACGCCGGGCTGTACCCGAGCCGCGTGGGCCGGGTGGTCCTCGACGGGGCGATGAACCCCTCGCTCGACGCGGAGCGCATGAACCGCGAGCAGACCGGGGGCTTCGAGACCGCGTTCACCTCGTTCGCCAAGGACTGCGTCAAGCGCAAAGGCTGCCCCCTAGGCACCGAAGGCCCGGTCGACGCGGGCCGCCGCCTGAAGGCGCTCTTCGACCGCACCGACCGGCACCCGCTCCGCACCTCCGGCCCCCGCCGCCTCACCGAGAGCCTGGCGACCACCGGCGTGATCTCCGTGATGTACGACCAGGGCGGCTGGCCCCAGCTCCGTACGGCCCTGAAATCCGCGGGCAAGGGCGACGGCAGCGCCCTGCTGGCCCTCTCGGACCACTACTTCGAACGGAACAGCAAGGGCGGCTACGCCAACCTCATGTTCGCCAACCCCGCCGTGAACTGCCTGGACCTCCCCGCCGCCTTCCATGGCCCGGACGACGTCCGCGCGGCGGTCCCCGCCTTCGAGAAGGCGTCCCCCGTCTTCGGCCGGGGCCTGGCCTGGTCCGCCCTGAACTGCACCTACTGGCCCCGCCCGGCCACCGGCCGCCCCCACCGCATCGAAGCCAAGGGCGCGGCCCCCATCGTCGTGGTCGGCACCACCCGCGACCCCGCCACCCCCTACCGCTGGGCCCGCGCCCTGGCCGCCCAGCTCACCTCCGGCCGCCTCCTCACCTACAACGGCGACGGCCACACCGCCTACGGCCGCGGCAGCGCCTGCATCGACACCGCCATCGACACCTACCTCCTCAAAGCCACACCCCCCACCAGCCACAAGACCTGCACCTGAGGCCCACCCCCGCCCACGTACGAAGCACCCCGCGGACCTGTGTAGACTTGGCGACGCCGCAAACGCCCTTCGGCAACGCGGCGCGCCGCCTTAGCTCAGTTGGCCAGAGCAACGCACTCGTAATGCGTAGGTCTCGGGTTCGAATCCCGAAGGCGGCTCGGATCAGCCCCAGGACTCACTCGCCGTGACCTGGGGCTTTTTCATGCCCGAGGCATGACGAGCCGCACGACGCGGATGTCGTGGAAGTGCTTGCGTGAGCGATGCGTGAGCGGAGCGGCTCGGGGACCTACTTCTTGGGCTCCCGGCGCTTGGCCTTCTTGGCGTCCTGGGCCGGGGTTTTCGCCTTGTCCTTCGGCTTGCCGCCCTTTACCTTGCCTACGTTCTTGGCCCCGGCCTTCTTGGCCTTCTCCTTCTTCGCGGCCTTGCGTGCCGCTTTCTCGGCCTCGGCCTTGCGCTGGAGGGGGACGAGCTTCGCGGTCGCTTCGGCGGCGCTCCTGCCGACGTGGGGCAGGACGCTCTGGTAGATGTCCCGCGTGATCCGGGTGTCACTGTGCCCGAGTGTGTCCGACACGATCTTGATGTCGATGTCGGCGGCGAGCATGAGGGTGGCGGCGCCGTGGCGCAGGTCGTGCAGGCGGATCGGCGGCAGGCCGGAGGCGGTGACGAGGCGCTCGAAGAGGTCGGTCACCTTGCCGGGGTGGAGCCAGGAGCCGTCTTCCTGTGTGAAGACGTGGCCGGTGTCGACCCAGGCTGAGCCCCACTCCTTGTGGTCCGCGTCCTGCCCTTCGCGGTGCCGCTTCAGGACGTCGACGGTGTCGTCGTCGAGCGCGACCACGCGGTATCCGCTGTCCGTCTTGGGGTCGGATGCCTCGACCTCCCAGCCGTCCTGCACGAGCTGGGCGGAGACGGTGAGGGAGTGGGTGTCGAGGTTCGTCTCCGACCACGGCTGCCCGCACGCCTCGCCACGGCGCAGGCCGCAGAAGGCGATCAAGTGCCACATCGCGTACAGCCGGTCCTCGGCGACGAAGTCGAGGAAGGCGCCGGTCTGTTGGGGCGTCCAGACCATCACGGGTGACGGCTTCTCGCCGGTCTGCTCCCACTTGGCGACTCGCTCGTCCGTCCACACGAGCGCCTTCGGCTTGCGTACGGGGTCGATCTCGACGTGGGCGGCCGGGTTGAACGTGATGATCTGCTGCCCGATCGCGTCGTTCAGGGCCGCGCGGAGGGGCGCCTTCACGTGCTGACGAGTGGCGGGGCCCGTGATGCGACGGAAGGGCGGCATCTCGTCGATCGCGGCTTTCATCGCCTTGCGGCGGGCACGGTGCTCCGAGCCCTTCCACGGGATGGTCGCCAACTCGTCTATCGCGGCGCGTCGTTGGGCGTTGTCCTCCAGGATCTGGGCGTTGGCGTCGCGGATGTTGGTGAACATTTCGCTGAGGTGGCTGACGCGTGGCCGGTCCAGGCTCCGGTTGCCGATGCGCGGCTTCAGATGGACGCGGATGTCGGTCTCGTAGCGGTTGAGGCCGGACTTGCGTATGCGCTTGCCGGCCAGCCACCGGTCGAGCCATTCGGTGACGGTCAGGCTGCCGATGAGGTCTTGGCCGGCGTTGAGACGCCGCCGCGTCTCCTCGACCTCGGGCAGGGGCGAGCGCTCGCGGCTTACCTCGGCCAGCATCTCGGCGATGAGTTCGGTGCCCTCGGGGTCGTCCGATTCAGCGAGCCCGAGGAGGGCGCGTACGTGGTCGAGGTCGGCCTGGGTAGCTTTGAGACTGCCATACCCGCCACGGGCGAAGGAGCGTCGGCTGCCGTCCTCGCGGGGTGAGAGCTCCTGGCGTACGGAGTAGGTGCAGTGGTTCCTACTGTTGCGCTTGGGGCAGGAGGTGCCGAGTTCCTTGCCGGTCTTCGGGTCGCGGCAGGAGCAGCGGCGGTAGGTGGAGCCCTTCAAAGATCATTCTCCTCGGTGGTGTCGGGGTCGGTGCCGGTCGATTCGATGGCGCTGATGACGTCGGGCCACAGGTGTGGGGGTGTGACGCCCTCTTCCTGGATAAAGGCGCGGACCCGGTGCAGGCGTCTCTTGGCCTTCTCAGCGGCTACGGCGGCCTGCGCCTGGGCTCGCAGGGCCTCAGCCTTTCGATCCGCTTTGTGGACGGTCTTGGCCTGGTAGCGGGTGTGCTCCTCGTCTTGCTGTGCGCGGCGCATCTGCTCCTGCGCGGCGTGGTGGGCGCGGAAGTAGCGGAGCATGTCGTCGTCCGCGCCGAGGTCGGTCTCCTCCCCGGTGAACCAGCGCAGCGCGTCCAGCGACGTGGTCGGGTGTTGGAGAGGAAGGCGTTGTACGTCCTCGACGTAGCCAACGGGATAGAGCAGGCAGATGGGCGGGGTGTTCAGCGCCTCGGCCAGCACCATGACGTCGACCAAGGGCAGGTTGGAGCGGCGCCCGGACTCCATGTTGGCGATGACGTTGCGAGGGATCGGATGACCGATCTCCTCGCACTTGTCGGCCAAGTCCTGTGCGCTCCAACCCAGTTCCTTCCGCCGTCTGCGGACCTCGGCGGCCACGGTGGCCATGACCTGGTCCACCCACTCCGGGACGTCGTCCCCGTCATCGGCCTTCTTCTCTCTAGGATGGCTACGGTGTTGTGTCATAGAGACACATTAGCTCGCTTAGTGTTGATTCCAAGACCTGGAGACGGACGCAGAGGTCGCGTTCGCTGTGGGCTCAGTCATGGATGGAGTGCGCATGCGCGAGAACGAAGACGCCGGATGGGCGAAGGGGATGAGTCGCGAGGAGCTTCTGGGGCTCCCGGCGGCCGTTGACCTGGAGACGGGTAACCGGGCATTGGGGCTCGGCCGGAGCAAGGGCTACGAGCTGGCCAAGCGCGGCCAGTACCCGTGCAAGGTGCTCAGGCTCGGGAACGCCTACCGGGTGGTGACCGCAGACCTGTTGGCCTTGCTGGGGCTGGCCGCGTGAGGCGCCTGATGCGCCATAGGCCATTCTGCGCTGAGCTGACACAGAAACGCTGGACTGTGGCATGGCGTGGACGTACTGTCCGTGGTCGCTCGCGGTACCGAAACCCCCGCCCGCAAAGGGAGAGCCTCCGGCGGTGCAACGCCGGAGGCCCCGAGACTCCCCAGCAATCCCGTGAGATCCGCCCCGGCGGCAGGGGCGTGCAAGCCCGACACCGCCAGACGAGGAGCCGCCCAGTGCAACCCGAGAACCCCGACTCCTATTCCGCCTCCGCCCGAGCGGCCTGGCCCGCCACAGCCATCCCCGGCCAGCCCGGCGCCCACCTGCGCCCCGCCCAGGCCGACGGTGCCACAGCAGCAGCGAGGCGGACCCGGCGAGGGGCCTGGAGACCATCCCCGACGCGGAGCCGACGCCGGGCTCGGAGCTACTGGATGAACTACGTTCCCAGATAGCCCAGTTCGTGATCCCACCCTCTTCCGAGGCGCTGGACGCGATCACCCTGTGGGTGGCGGCGACGCAGCTCCAGCCCGCGTGGCAGCACGCCCCACGGCTGGCAGTGGTGGGTCCTGCGAAGCGGTGCGGGAAGTCGCGGCTCCTGGACGTGCTGACCGAGACGGTCCACGAGCCGATGCTCACCATCAACACCACACCAGCGGCCATCTTCCGCTCGATCAACGAAGAGGAGCCGCCGACGCTGCTGGTGGACGAGGCCGACACCATCTTCGGCCCCAAGGTCGCGGAGAAGAACGAGGAGACACGCGGCCTCCTCAACGCCGGCCACCAGCGCGGCCGGTACGTCACCCGGGTCGTCGGCAACGACCACACCCCGACCAAGTTCGCCACCTTCGCGATGGCGGCCATCGCGGGCATCGGTGACCTGCCGGACACCGTCATGGATCGATCGGTCGTCATCCGCATGCGCCGCAGGGCCGAGGGCGAGAAGGTCAAACCCTTCCGCTCGCGACGCGACATCCCCGCTCTGCACGAACTACGCGACCGCATCCGTGCCTGGGCCCTCCCGCTGCTGGAGGACGCTGCGAGCCTGGAGCCGGAGATGCCGGTCGAGGACCGAGCCGCCGACACCTGGGAGCCCCTGGTGATCGTCGCCGACCTGGCCGGCGGTCGCTGGCCCCGGCTCGCGCGGATCGCGTGCGCACGAATGGTCGCCGCCGAGGTGGTGGCCGAGGAGGACCACCCGAGCGGGGCGCGGATCCTCGCTGACATCCGACGGGTCTTCTTCGCGCAGCGGGAGGCGGACAGCCTCTCCACCGAAGACCTCCTGCACCACCTGAACGCGGACGCCGAAGCCCCCTGGGGAGAGCGTGGACGCTACGGCCTGACCTCCCGGGAACTCAGCGGGATGCTGCGCGACTACGACATCCGGCCCGGCAATGTACGCATGGTCGACCGGACGCAGCGCAAGGGCTACACGCGCAACAAGTTCCTTGACGCCTGGCGGCGCTACTGCCCGACCGTCCACCCGGTCAACGCCCGTCGCGGCGAAGACTGACCCCCACCTCCCTGGTTGCCGTACTTGCCGTCCCTGCCGTGATCGTGCAGGTCAGGGCACACACCAGCAAGACGGCAGTCGAGGGCAAGACGGCAACGAACGCGCCTGAGCACGTGCAGCCAGCAGAGGGATGGCGTCCCGATCCGTCTTGCCCCGTCCCAGGCGTCCTCGCCGTATCGCCGCAGGTCACAGTCCTGCTTGCCGGGACGGCTGCCATAACGCAGCCGTCCCGGCAGGGGACAAGCCGTCCCAAGGCGGAGCCCGAACCGAAGCCGCCGCCTCCCTGTCCCGAATCGGGACAAGACGCTGGCGCTGCCCGCCAGGACGGCACGTCCGGAGCGCTGCCGTCCCGCGCTGACCTGCACGTGCAACGGCCGAGACGGCAAAGACGCCCCGCACCACCACCCCCAGGAGCTTCCGCTTGACCGCCCCGCACCTCACCACGCAAGCACCACAGCCACGAGCCGACGCCCGCAGCGAAAGGCAGCCGAAGAAGCGGGCTGACGCCGAGCAACTCGTGCTCGGCGCGGCCGGCCTCGTCATCGTCGCCCTGACAGACGGAGCGTTCTGGCTCTCCTACGCGCACCTCGCCGACGTCGCTGGCCAACACGGGCTCGGAGCAACTCCCATCCGCCGCTGGGCCTGGCCCGCCACCCTGGACGCGTTCATCGTCGCGGGCGAACTGCTCATGCTGCGCGCAGCGCTGCGCCGCATAACCGACCCCTGGGCAATCGCCGTCACCGCTGCCGGATCAGTCGGCTCCATCGCGTTGAACGTCGCCGGGGTCAGCGGAACGGACAACGCGCGTAGTGTCCCGCGCCTCGACTACGTGGTCGCAGCCGTTCCTCCGGCCGCCGCGATGGTCGCCTTCGGCGTCCTGATGCGACAGATCCACCAGCTCGTCGCATCGCCCGGCGACTCCTCGGACAGGGGTTCCGTACAGGCACAGGAACGATCGGTCGGCGACATCGGCCACAGCCACCGGCCAGACGCCGCTCCCGATGGTTCGCCTGCCTCCGGCGACGATCGGACGGAACCTGCGGCCCAGGTGCCGGAGAGCAAGTCGAGCGGTGGCCGTCCGCCGAAAGCGACCATCGCGGAGCTGGCGGACATCGGACGGACGACCGGTCATCAGCACGGCAAACTCACGCGCGGCCTGCTTCGAGCGGCAGTGAAGGACCGAGACCTGACGATCGGCAGTGAGCGGCAGACCGAGGTGATGTAACTACTTCGGCCGGAACTCGAAGCAGCCGGCATCGAGGTCTCCAGGCGCTGACCCCGGCCTGCTCGGGTGACCGGAACCCTTCCGGTCACCCGAGCATCGGCCAACCCGCCGCAGATTTCCACACCTGTGGACAACGCGACGGTCGCGCCGCGCAAACATCGCCGCCCCGCACGCCCAGTCGTACATGGAGCATCTTCCTTGACGCACAACCAGCACCTGCCTGACGACACCCACTCTGAGCCACCTGCGTCGCCGCAGTCCCCTACGCTGCTGCCACGTCTGCGGCGGGCGTTCGGGCGGACGGCCCCTGGCGGAGCCAGTAGTACCCCGAGTCCGACTCAAGTCCGGTCTTCGGGGGTTTCCGCCCCAGGGGTGGCGGAGACAGCCCAGCGCCAGGGGGCGCCGGACCGGGAGGTCCGAGCCGAGGACGGCCCCGACCAAAACGAGCTCCATACCGTCCAGCAGCAGATCCTCCACCCCACACCCACCACCGAGCCGCCAACAGGCGAGCGAGAAGCGCAGAGCGTCCAACCGGCGATCCGTCGTTTCACCGGCATCAAGCGGACCGTCCGTGTCGGCCCACTACGGTTCACCGGCGACGAGCACAACGTGCCCCAGGAGGCCGCCGCCGAGCACGGCTACAAGGGGGAATCCGGCTTCGCTGCCGACATCGTCCTCGCGTTCGTCTCCGGTCGGTTCACGGCGAACCTACCGCTGTCTGAGGACCGCCGCCGCACCCACATGTTCCGCGCCCAGGCGCTGCGCGAGCTCAACCGGATCGGCGTCAACGTCAACCAGATCGCCCGCGCCCTCAACAGCGACCTCACCCCACCCGACGTACGTCACCGCCTCGACGAGCTGCACCGCCTGCTGGAGCTGATCGCCGAGGCCCTGCGCGAACCCGCCGACCCCAGGAAGGACCAAGCCGCGTGATAGCCGCCATCAAGCCGACCGGGTCCAACACCCGTGGCCTGCTCGCCTATCTCTACGGCCCCGGTCGGCACGATGAACATCTCGATCCGCACATCGTCGCGGGCTTCGCCATGCTCGGCATGCCCGATCCCGGCCAGAACCCCGACGCCACCCTCACCCAGCTCGCCCGCCACCTCGACGAGCCCGTACGGCTCCGCAACAGCGAGTTCGGAAAGAAGGTCACCGACCACGTCTGGCACTGCCCCGTCCGAGCAGCCCCCGAGGACCGGCGCCTCTCCGACACGGAGTGGGCCGACATCGCACAGCGGATCGTCGAAGCCGCAGGCATCGCCCCACCCGGAGACGACCTGGCCTGCCGGTGGATCGCAGTACGTCACGCGGACGACCACATCCACATCCTCGCAACCACCGTCCGCGAAGATGGCCGCCGTCCCAAACTCCACGACAGCGGCATCCGCGTAGGCGACGCCTGCCGCCAGGTCGAAAAGGACTACGGCCTACGCCAACTGAAGAAGGGCGACCGCACCGCCGGACGCCGCCCCACCCAGGCCGAGATGCACAAGGCCGAACGCCTCGGCTGGGAGCAGACCAGCCGCCACTGGCTCCAGGACCGCATCCGCGCTGCCATCCCCCACGCCGGCAGTGCTGATGAACTCCTCGCCTACCTCGAAGCCGACGGCATCGCGGTCAAGCCGCGCCGCGGACCGTCCGGAGACCCCCTCGGCTACGCCGTCGGCCGCCCCGGCGACCTCAACAAAGACGGCGAACAGATCTTCCACCCTGGCGGCAAGATCGCTCCCGACCTCACCCTCCCCAGGCTCAAGGCCCGCTTGGGAACCACCGCGCCAGAGGAACACCCCACCGCCCGCCGAGAGCGCCGCACTACCCCCTGGCACCAGGCCACTGACGCCCTCGACACCCTCCATGCCGGCATGGCCGACGACTCCCACGCTCAGGCCCACATCACCGCGCTCGGCGAATTCATCGAGGCCACCGCCCAGAATGCCCCCGCCCACTTCCACGCCGAACTGCGAGCCGCTTCACGGGCGTTCGTCCGTGCTCAGCGCTCCCAGATCCGAGCCGAGAACCAGGTCGCCCACACCCTGCGCACGGCGGCCCGCGACATCGCACACACCGCCACCGGCCCCGACGGCAGCGCCCTGGCGACCCTGCTCGGCGCCCTCGTCTGGGCCACCGTCGTCGCCGCCCGCTGGCATGAAGCGAAGAACCACGCTCACCAAGCCGAGGCCGCCCGCCAGACTCTCCACCACCTCCAGACCGGCGCCGACCGAGCCCTCACGCCCGTCATCGAAAGCCTCGCCACTCGCCATCCGAACGACCAGGCCCGTCGCTCCCTCGTCCGCGATGTCCGCGCAGCCATCCCCGACTACGCCGACCGCATCCTCACTGACCCTGCCTGGCCGGCCCTCGCCACCGTTCTCGCCGATGCCGAAGCCGGCGGCCACACACCCCACCAGCTCCTCAAGGAAGCAGCCGCCCAACGCGAACTACACACCGCCCGTCAGCCCGCCCGCGTCCTGATCACTCGCATCCAGCACACCAGCCGAAACCCTGTGCCCAACCGCCGGGCAGAGGCTGCTCGCCGACGCTCGACCATGACGTCTTCGGTGTCGGCTCACCTCAATCCACAACCTGCAGCGGTACCCACGGCACCCGCCGAACGACAGTTCGGACGGCGCCGATAGTCCCAGTCGGTCTGGCCGACGGCGACACGAACGGCCAGCCCTTCAGGCACCCAGCTCCTCCTCCATCGCCATGGCCACGGCTGGCCAAGGTGCCTTCAGCTCGCCGAACAGCCGCCAGTAGCGGTACGACGCGCGAACCAGGGAACTGACGCCCAACCTCGCCGCACCAGGATCGACCGTTGCGATCACTCGGCGAGTGATTCCGCCTGCTCCTCGCGAGGCGGGACGGATGCCGTGCCCGAGGAGGAGAGTGGCGGTGCGGACGGCATCCAGGGTCGGTGGTGGGGCCAGGGATGAGAACCTGCCGAATACGAGATCCCTCCACCCCAACCGAGTCCGTGCCCAGGCCAGTCGCTCAAGACCGGTACCGAGGTCCACGGCCAGACGGGCAGGGTTGTCGGCGTTCCACAGTAGGACGATGTCACCGACAGGCAGGTCCAAGTGCTTGAAGCGAAGTGTGATGCCCTCGACTTGGCGGCGCTTCCAAGTGGTCAGTGTGCCGTGGACGCTGATGTGGCGCGCGTGGAAACCGAGTCGTGACAGCACGCTGAACCAGCCGTCCAAGATTCCTCCGTACTCGTCCATGTGCTGGATCGGCTGGACACGGGAGACGTTGACGAACGAGGTCAGGAACCCTGGCCGAAGATCACCCGATGTGTCGCGTTGCCCGGTGAAGCGGACAACGGGCTGAGGCAGGAAGCCGCTGCGGTAGGTCACCGGACGCCCGTCCTTGAGATAGAGATCGAGGGCTTGGACTGCCGAGATCGTCAGCTCGGTCTCGCGGCCCCACTGAAGCGGCAGGCAGGTGTCCTGCGGGACGCCTAGTCCCGCGAAACCCGTCGTGAGCCCCGCCAGTAGTTCCTCCCACGACGGCGCCTGACGTGGCGGACGGTATGGGGAGCCTCTGTGTGCGTGCTCGATCTTGACGTGTCTGTCGGAGACGGTGAACTCCCAGTGGGCCCCGAGGATGCGCTGAAGGACCTCAGGTATGAGGATGCCTGAAGGAGGTGATGGCACGAACGGGCATTCTCTGGGATGACTCGACATCACGGCCGACTCGCCATCGCCCTGAAGTGGCGGGCCGGATCGAAGCGGTCCATCCCGATCTCCTGGACCTCCGCGTACTTCAGGTCCTCAGCCTTCTCGATCGCCCGCGCGAGGAGTTCCGCTGCCGTCTCGTCGTCCACGACAGGGTCGGCCACCGCCACCACGCCGGTCTGATCGCACAGAGCGGCTTGGGCGCATGTGCCCTCGCGCCAGGTGAGCGCGGCCATGGGGGTGCCGACGCGGAGAGACTCGCCGAAGACCGCGGCGCCAGCCTCCACGTATGCACGGGCGTAGGTGTAGACGAAGACGGAGGCGTCGCGGATAGCAGCCGTCTTAGCGGGGCCGCCGAGTTCACCGACCCACTTCACGTGGTCCGCGCTGAAGAGGCGTTGGTGGCGTCGTACGTACGCGTCGTCGAAGACGGGTCCGACGATCTGGATCCGGCGTCCGAGGATCTGGGCGGCTCGGACGGCGATGTGCGGGGCCTTTTCCTCGTCAATCCGGCCGAGCCATACGAGGTCGCTACCGGCGACGGCGGGCGGCTCTTCCTCGTCCAGGCCGAGGTGGACAGCGAGTTCGGGGATCGGTCGGTGGGCTGCGTACCGCTCGATCATCTCGGGCGAGTAGCAGTAGAGCCGTGACCGCTTGCCGTCGAAGGCCGTGTCCGCGTGCTGGAAGACGGGCGAATGCTGGAACGTGGCCATGTCGCAGTCCAGCTTGTTCCAGGTACGCGTCCAGGCCGGCAGCGACGGGTATTCGTGCCCGACGACCAGGAGGTCGTATCCGGCGCTGCGGAGCTCGCGCTCGGCGAGAGATCCGGGAGTCAGGTCCTCCAGGCGGACCGGCTTACGGACCCAGTCGTGTTCCAGGTCCGTGAGCCAGCCCGGCCCGAGGAGGTGTACGTCGGCGCCTGCGGTTCGGGCGCCTACGGCGACCGCCCACAGCCATCGTTCGATTCCGCCGTATCCGGCGGGTGGAAAGGCGTAGCTACCGGGGAAGTCGCAGACGCCGACGAGCACTTATGCCTCCGGTGTTCCGTCCGCCGAGATCCGGCGGAAGCCGAGGTACGGGAAGAGAGATTCGGGGAGGACGAGCGAGCCGTCCTGCTGCTGGCACTGCTCAAGGAGCGCGGCCAGGGTGCGGCCGACGGGCAGGCCGGAGCCGTTGAGCGTGGCGACGAGCTTGGGCTTGCCGTCCTCGCCGCGGGTACGGATGTTGGCGCGGCGGGCCTGGAAGGTGCCGAAGTTGGAGATCGAGGAGATCTCCCGGTAGGTGTTCTGGCTCGGGATCCAGACCTCGATGTCGTACGTGAGCTGGGCGGAGAAGCCGGTGTCGCCGGCGGCCAGCTTGACCACGCGGTAGGCGAGACCGAGCTCCTTCAGGCACGCCTCGGCGTGGCCGACCATCGTCTCCAGCTCGGCGTCCGCCGTCTCAGGGTCGACGATCTTGACCATCTCGACCTTGGAGAACTGGTGCTGGCGGATCAGGCCGCGGGTATCGCGCCCGTACGAGCCGGCCTCCGAGCGGAAGCACGGGGTGTGGGCCGTGAGAGCCAGGGGCAGCTCGGCGGGCGGGATGATCTCGCCGGCGTAGAGGTTCGTCAGCGGGACCTCGGCCGTCGGGATGAGGAACAGGTCGCGATCGGCGGCGCCGGTCTTGAACAGGTCCTCCTCGAACTTCGGCAGCTGGCCGGTGCCGGTCATCGTCTTGCGGGTCACCAGGTATGGGACACCGTGCTCGACGTAGCCGTGACGGCGCGTGTGGATGTCCAGGAAGAGCGTGGCTAGAGCGCGCTCCAGAGCGGCGCCGGCGCCGCGGGAGACCGCGAAGCGCGAACCAGAGAGCTTGGTGGCGCGGGCGAAGTCGAGGATGCCGGTGGCCTCGCCCAGGTCGACATGGTCCTTCGGCTCGAACGAGAACGACGGCGGGTTGCCGACCCGCCGGATCTCGACCGCGAACTCCTCGGAGTCGCCGTCCGGGGCCTCGTCGTCGGGGAGGTTCGGAATGGTCAGCAGGAGCTCGGTGAGCTCTTCCTGGACCTTCTCCTGCGCGGCCTCGATGTCGCGGATCTGGTCCTTCAGCTCGCGGGCCCGCTCCTTCAGCTTGGAGATGTCCCCACCCTGCTTGGCCGTCTGCTGGACCTCGCTCGCCACCCGCTTGGACTCCGCCCGCAGCTCGTCGGCCGAGCGGATGCTCTGGTTGCGCCGGGACTGGAGGTCTTCCAGCCGGGACAGGTCCAGGGAGTAACCGCGACGAGCGAGCCGACGTACCGCTTCGGCACCCATTTCAATCAGGGCGCGGGCATCATGCATGGGGAAGATCCTTCTTATCCGGCGAGTGGGACGGGGATACCGCATCGACGGTAGCAACCGCCGGGCGCTCGCCGATCCGCAATATCGACGCGTCACCGCCGGTGGTGGTCTCGCGCAGAGTGGCTGATTCAAGATCATCCATGAGCTCCGTGGTCAAGAGGGGAAGATCGTCGTCGCCGATGGCGAGCGGTTCGATATAGGGAGCCTCGGGGAAGAACAGCGGCATGGGCTCGCCTGCCGAGCGATCTCCATGCCAATGGAGGACGGAAACCAGCAGGCCGTGCCCGACCAGGACGCGGGGCCCTGGGTGCTCCAGAGCGGCGAGGACGCCGGTGAGCAGCCTGCGTATGCCCTCGTGCTGCGACTCCGCGGCGCCCGGCGGGCGCCGACGTGGGCCGTGCTCGTCGAGCCAGGCCGCGTATTCGAGGAAGGGCTTGCCCTCGAACTCCCCGTAGTCGAGTTCGTTCAGGTGGGCGTCGACAACCAGCTCGGGCGAGGGAACGCCCATAAGGAGCGAGGCGGTCTGCCGGACCCGTGGAAATTCGCTGGTCAGCCAGGTGGCCACAGAGTGGAGCGGGAGGACATTCCACGCACGGCCGAGCGACTGGCGGCCTTCGTCGGTCAGGAGGATCTGCTGGGTCGGGTCACCGTTGACGAGGTACCGCTTGCTGTAGTCGGTCTGGCCATGGCGAAGGATGTACGTCGTCACGATCCGCTCCGAGGGGTTGTCGCTGTCGCCAGGAGATCGCTGAGCACGGTGGCCATGACCGTGGCGCGTGGATCGCCGGACTCCACGTAGAAGAGGAGGCCGTGGACCGCCAGGAGTCGGCACCAGGGTGCGAGCACGGGGACGGGGATCCGGGACGTACGTGAGGCGATGGCCAGCCGTACGGTCGTCCCGCGCCCGAGCTCGTAGTAGATGGTCCAGAACGCCCAGTCGAACGCGGGGTCGCCCACCATGGGGAGCGGATCGATCAGCCGGGGGTGTCCCCGCCAGTCGAACAAGACGTTCTCCCGGTACAGGTCGGCGTGCAGCACCGTCGCCCGACGGGGGCCCTCCTCTAGATCGACGACGGCAGCGAACCCTGCTTCGACGAGGGGACGCCAGCCGTAAAGGTCGAGTTCGCGCATCCGTCGCTCGACCTGCGGACGCACTTCGTGGGCGAGGTAGTCAGTGAGGAGCGGAAGCTGCTCCGACCGGAGTCTGTGTCGCCCCAAGGTGTGGAGCCCGTGGACGGCCGCCGCCACCATTTGCAGCTCCCGCCGCGGCCGATCCGCGCCGCCGGGTTGCCCGCCGATGAGTTCGAGCGCGGCCACGGCCAGGTCGTCCGCGGCCTCCACGACCTCCGCCGTCGGGCCGTGGGCCCAGAGCCGCAACGCTTCCACCTCGTGGCGAAAACGAGATGGATCAACCCATGCCTTGAGGAGCAGCGGACGCCCGTCGGGACGGACCGCGGTCGCAATCACCGAGGCGTGGCCGGCGTCGTGGTAACTCACGAGCGTCAGCCTCCGCCTCCCTGCCGCACGCGCCAGCAGCCCCGGGACGGCATCGAGCCACGGCCTGGCCGCAGGCCCGTAGTGCGCGAGTAGCCGCTGCCTGCACCCCGCGGGGATCTCTCCGAGCGTCCGCTTCGCCATCAGCTCAGCTCGATCCCGTCCGAGACGAGCTCGTCCGTCAGGGCCGGGAACTCACCCAGTGCCTCCGCGACCAGGGCCTGCACCTTGTCGACCTCGGCATCCGGGGCGGAGAGGCGGATGAGGATGCGCCAGGGTTCATCCAGGCGCTGGCCGGTGGTGCTGACCAGATGCACTTCCGCGTGCCCGTCCGTGGTCTCGTGCAGGCGGTGAGCCAGGCGTTGCGCGGCGATGTTGTAGAGCTTGCCGACGTGGTAGACGGGGTTCTTGCCGTTGGCGCCCTCCAGGTTCATCGGCCGCAGCGGCGTGATCAGCCCGTTGACTCGGTTGCCGCGCCCGACGACGCCCTCGTCCCCGGACTCGATCGAGCTTCCGGTGTAGGTCAGGTACAGCTCGTCCTTCTCCGGGACGTCGCGGGCGTTGAGCCGGAAGCGCGCCTGGGCGCCCAGCAGCCGGAGGCCGGCCAGCCGGTGACACTCGGCGAGGACGGTCTCCTTGTTGCGGATGTACTCGGCCCGGCTGGCGACGTGCCGCGACTTCTGCGGCACGCACAGGACGATGTCGGCCTCGTCGCCGTCCGAGAAGCCCATGAGCTTGACGTCGGATCCGCACCACGCGTGGGCAAGGGTGAACTCGCTCTCGCCGGAGAAGTGGTTCACCAGGTCGCGGACGAAGGTCTCGAAGGCGTTCTCGGGGGCCCAGCCGGTCCCCAGCGACGTGTCGTTCGAGAGCCGTACCCGGCGCTCACGGAGGTCGTCGAGGGAGCGGGGATTGAACCAGCGCGTGCGGTCGGGAGTCCCGTCGCCGGTGAGGACCGCCCCCGGGCTGGAGTTGCTGGTGATGTTGAAGACGATGTCGAGGTGGTCCGATACCTCGGGAAGCCGCTCGGCGAAGAACGCCCGCACTTCGGCCTCGACGATCTCCTCGACGGGGACCGTCTCGCCGCCGCACATGGGTGCCGCGCGTCCGTTGACCAGGACACGGGCCGGGGCGGTCATCTCACCTGCCCCGTAACGGACTTCACTGGTGCCACCGAGGAGAGCGAGCTTGTCGAAGTTGTGGTGCAGCACGGCCCCGAAGCGCGCGACGGTGTGGTGGCTGTAGGCACGGGACAGCCGCTCGGCGAGGTGATCGGCGAGGGTGTCCGGGTGGCCGAGGCCCTTCCGCTCGACGATGGTCGTCGCGTCCGGTCTGGCCATGGCGGTGTCGATGACGAGGTGGCTGTTGCCGATGGTCGTGCTCGTACGAGGCATCACGAACTCCCTTTCAGGGGTGGGAAGAAGGGGATGAGCGCAGGCGTCAGCACGCCTGGACGAGCGGTGCGGTCGAGATTCAGCGAGGGACTCCGGCAGCGCGGAGGTTCGCCACGATCGCTGCGAGCGACTGGTGCGCGGAAACGGCTTGTTCCTCGGCGGTGAGTCGGACGATGTCGTGGGTCGTGACGAGGGCGATGTCCCGGGTCCGGCGGCGATCGAGCCAGCGGAGCAGACGCCAGGCGAGCACCGGCCCGCAGAAAGGCAAGCGGCCCGCAAGATCGACTGGAATGCGCGCCGGCGCTACGTCCTCGTACAGCAGGTCCCGTACGAGGTGGAAGACGACGTCGGTGTAGTCGAGAACGGCTGGGCCGCAGGCGCTCGCCTCCCAGTCGACGACGTGCAGGTGCTCTCCGTCGACGAGGAGGTGCTCGGGCTTGAGATCGCCATGTAGGTGAACGGTTGGGTGGGCGTCGATCGTTTGGAGGGCCTCCCGCAACGCAGCCCACCAGGGCGTCCGTCGGCAGCGGGCCGAGAACTGATCCAGCAGGAACTGGCTCGCGGAAACAGGGCTGTCAGCCCGTGCCGCCCAGCCGGGGCCAGGGGTAGCGCCGGCAGTGGGCCGGTGAAGCATGCCGCTCACCGCCACGACGTGACCGATGTAGTCCTCCGTCGCCTTGCGGGTAGCCACCGAGCATGGCGTCCCGTGCACCGCCCGGAACACCGTCCAGGACCCGGCCTCATCGCATCCCGTCGCGAGGACGGTCGGAACCGAGATGCCGCGCAGGGCAGCACGCTGGACCGTGCTGGTCTCCCGTCGGCGTCGGCCCTCGGGGTCGATGCCGACGTAGACCTTCAGCACGGCACTGCCGTCCGTGGCGAACCGTGTTCTGGAGTACGGCTTGCGGACTGCCACGCCGAACGGCCCCAGCCCTTGTCCGGCCCATGGCTCCGCCGTCTTCGTGCTGCGCATCCTCCACACACCTCCGTCCCGTTCGAGAAGCAGAACCGATCGCCAAAGACCGCTGAAATGAAGGGAGTTACCCCCATCGCCCTGCGGCTTTCTCGGTCTGCTGCGACAGTAGGCGCGGCGCCCCGCAGTACCCCGGAAAAACCTTCCGGGGTCGATTCCGGCCACGAGGTGATGCTCAGGACATGCGAGGGATGACAGAGAACCTGACCATCGGAGAACGCGTTGCCTGGTACCGGCGCCGACGTGGACTTTCCCAGGAAGTCCTGGCCGGCCTCGTCGGCCGCACCACGGACTGGCTGAGCAAAGCGGAGAACAACCGGATCGAGCTCGACCGCCTCTCGGTGATCACCTCACTCGCCGAGGCTCTCGACGTCTCGCTCGGGGATCTCCTCGCCGAGCCGACGCTCCTGGAGTGGTCGAGTGACAGCGGCCGCCGCACGGTGCCCGCTCTGCGCGACGCGCTCATGGAATACAAGCAGCTCACGCCCTTGCTGGGGCTCCCACCCGACGACGAACCGCCGACTCTGACGGGCTTGCGTGACGCAGTGAAGGAAGTCCTCGACGCCTACCAGGTGTCTCAGTACGGCTTCGCGACTCGACGGCTTCCTCTCGTCCTCGCCGACGCACTCGCGGCCTCCCGCTCGTATTCAGGGCGTGAAGGGGAGGAGGCCCATGCCGAACTCGCCCTGGCCTATCACGGTGCGGCCATGGTGCTGGGCAAGGTCGGGGAGTCGGAACTGGCGTGGATCGCCGCCGACCGCGGCTTGGCGGCAGCGCAACGGAGCGGCCAGAGCACGGTGACGGGCTCGCTCTTCCGCGCGGTCACGCACTGCCTGATGGCCACTGGCCGCTTCACCGCGGCGATCCAGCTGGTGAACGACGCGGCGGCCGTCATGCAGCCCGGCCTGGGCACCGCGAACGACGAATACCTCTCGGTCTACGGCACGCTCTTCCTCGCCGGCGCCATGGCGGCCGCCCGAGCGGAGGACCGCGCAACCACCCAGACCTTCCTCCGCGAAGCGGATGAGGTCGCGCAACGACTGGGTGCCGACGCGAACCACCTCTGGACGGCCTTCGGCCCGACCAACGTGGCCATCCACTGCGTCGCCACCGCCGGAGAACTCGGCGACATCCAGATCGCGGCCGATCTCGGGCAGCGCATCGACACCAGCGGCTTGCCTGTAGAACGGCGCGTGAGGCACAGCCTGGAAGTCGCCCGAGCCTTCAGTGCCTGGAATCGGACCGACGAGGCCCTGGCCACGCTGCTGGACGCCGAGCGAGCCGCACCCGAACAGGTGCGTCACCACTACCTGAGCCGCGAACTGGTCATCGGCTGGATCCGCGGCACCCGAGGCCGCCCGTCCCAGCCGGTGGCCGACCTGGCCCGCAGGCTCGGCGTGGTCGGCGGTTAGAGTCCGTCCTGTGACCGAGAACGAGCACGAAGCGAAGATGGCCCACCCGCGCATGGCCGCCGGCGCGCTCTTCTTCGACGACGCCGACCGGGTCCTCCTCGTCGAGCCCTCCTACAAGGACTACCTCGATATCCCAGGGGGGTACGTCGAGGGCGGAGAGTCCCCCATGCAAGCCTGCGCGCGCGAGGTCCACGAGGAGCTGGGCATCCGGCCCTCCATCGGGCGCCTGCTCGTCGTGGACTGGGCGCCAAGTCCGGGCGAGGGAGACAAGGTCCTCTACCTTTTTGACGGTGGCCGTCTCGGCGCGGATGAGTGCCGACGCATCGTGTTGCAGGCCGACGAGATCCGTGACTACGCCTTCCACGACGCCGAAGAGTTGCCGGAACTCACCATCCCCCGCCTCGTACGACGTATCGCCGCTGGCATCAAGGCTCGGGCCAATGGCGTAACTGCCTACCTGGAGCATGGGGCGGTGCCGGACGCAGCGCGATAGTCCTGGGGAGGCCGAAGCTGAGGCGCGGTCGGGCATCTCCAGGCACCGCGTCAGTACCCTGCTCTAAGCTCTGAGCCATCCAACTCGTTCGTTCTATTTGGTGCTCGGAGGGGGAAGTGCATTGAAGGTCGTGAGCAACCGAGGTGGCGACCGATTGATCGATGCGGTGCGGCCGAGTCTGCAGCCGGGCGGTGCATTGGACCTCGCCTCGTCGACCTTCTCGGTATACGCGTTCGAAGAGCTCAGCGACGAGCTGGCCAAGCTGGAGCAGGCTCGACTTCTGCTACCGAGTGTAGCCGCCGATCTGCACCTACTGGGCGGCGAGCATGATCGCGCTGCCCGCAACCGCCTGTCGAGCCGCTACCTTGCTGCGTCGTGCGTCGAGTGGCTGTCTCGGCGGGCCGAGGTGCGGCATGCGGCGTTTCATGCTATCCCCCAGGGTGTTCTGGTTGCCCGAGCGGCCTCGGGTGAAGTGATTTCGCTGGCCCAGGGCTCTTTCGGCTTCGATCGTGCCGGCCTCGGCCTGGCCCCTGGTAATCCGTACACGTCGATCCTGCGCTCCGACAACGAGAGCGAGGCGGCCGCTCTCGCTCCTGCACTCTTCGAGGCGATGTGGGAGAGCACGCCCGCCTCTCTTGAAGCGGGCCCGCTGCTGGAGCAGATGCGTGCCCTCGGGCGCTATCGCGACCCGGAGCGCATTTACCACCTCATGCTCCACCATCTGTTTAGCGCTGCTGGCGGGGAGCTGGACGAGGACACGGTCATCGATGCGAAGACCGGCATCCACGACACCGTGGTGTGGGGAAAGCTGTACAAGTTCCAGCGGGACGGCGTCATCGGTGCGATCGACAAGCTGAATCGCTACGGCGGCTGCATCATTGCGGACAGCGTCGGCCTGGGGAAAACCTTCGAGGCGCTCGCCGTGATCAAGTACCACGAGCTGCGCAACGACCGGGTGCTCGTACTCTGCCCGAAGCGGCTGCGAGACAACTGGACGATGTACACGGCGAATGACCGCCGAAACCTCCTCGCTGCAGATCGCTTTAACTACGACGTGCTCAACCACACCGATCTGTCCCGTGAGTCCGGCAGATCGGGCGACATCGACCTTGCCCACGTCAACTGGGGTAACTACGACCTGGTGGTCATCGATGAGTCGCACAACTTCCGCAACGCCAACTCTCCGAAGCAGAACGGCGAGACTCGCTATGACCGCCTGATGCGCCAGATCATTCAGGAGGGCGTGAAGACCCGCATCCTGATGCTCTCGGCAACCCCGGTCAACAACCGGCTTGCGGACCTGCGCAACCAGATCGCCTTCGCTACCGAGAACGACGACACGGCCTTGGCGCCGTACGGTATCGCCAGCATCGCCGAGACCGTCCGCGTCGCGCAGCGCCAGTTCAATCGGTGGCAGGAACTTGGCCCAGAGGGGCGTACCCCAGCCCTACTCGTGGACATGCTGGGCTTCGACTATTTCACGCTGCTCGACATGCTGACGATCGCCCGCTCGCGCAAGCACATCGAGAAGTACTACGGCACTGCCGAGACTGGATCCTTCCCCGAGCGCCTCGCACCGCTCAACGTGAAGTCGGATATCGACACACAGGGCGACTTCGGCGCCATCGGAGAACTCAACGACCAGATCCGCAAGCTCAATCTGGCCGCTTACTCGCCCATGCACTACTTGAGACCGGACAAGCGGGCCGAGTACGCCGACAAGTACGCCACCCGCCTGAAGAGCGGCAAGGGTAGCTTCCAGCAGGCCGACCGAGAGCAGAGCCTGGTCAACCTGATGAGGGTGAACATCCTCAAGCGGCTGGAGAGTTCCGTCCACTCCTTCCGGTTGACGGTGAGCCGGCAGCTGGAGCGCATCGACGCGCACCTGGGTGCGATCGACCGCCACGAGAGCTACTACCGCCCCGACTCTTTCGACGAGGAGGAGCGCGACGACCTGCGCTCGGACGAGCTGGCGATCGGTGGTGGCAAGATCAGGGTTCTCATCGCGGACATGGATCTGATCCGCTGGCGCCAGGACCTCCTAGAGGACCATGAGCGCCTCTCCGCGATGCTGTACAGGGCCGAGCAGGTGATACCGGAGCGTGACGCGAAACTAAGCCACCTTAAGCGGCTAATCGCGGATAAGGTTCGCAACCCCGTCAACCCGGGCAATCGCAAGGCCATCGTCTTCACTGCTTTCGCGGACACCGCCGCCTACCTGTATGAAGAGCTCGCCGAATGGGCGCGGGTCGAACTCGGCGTCGAGGCTGGCTTGGTGACGGGGTCCGGGAACAATCGCACCACGCTCAAGCTGCGCCGCGATCTTCCCGCCATCCTCTCTGCGTTCTCCCCACGCTCGAAGCAACGCCCGGACGATCTGGCTGGAGAGGGAGAACTCGACCTGCTCATCGCCACGGACTGTATCTCCGAGGGTCAGAACCTGCAGGACTGCGACTGGCTCGCGAACTATGACATCCATTGGAACCCGGTGCGCATCATCCAGCGCTTCGGCCGCATCGACCGCCTCGGTTCGCGCAGCGCTCGGATCCAGCTCGTCAACTTCTGGCCGCAGATGGACCTGGAGGAGTACATCGGCCTCGAGCAGCGAGTCACGGGCCGCATGGTGCTCCTCGACATCTCCGCCACCGGCGAAGAGAACGTCATCGAGACCAGCGCCGGCGACCCGATGAACGATCTCGAATACCGGCGCGCACAACTCCTCAAGCTGCAAGACTCCGTCCTCGACCTTGAGGACCTGTCGACCGGCGTGTCCATCGCTGACCTCACCCTCACCGATCTGCGCATCGACCTCGCCGATTACGCCAAGCGACACCCCGGCGAGCTGGATGCGGAGCCACTCGGAGTTCACGCGGTCGCGGACACCGATGGCGATGTCCCACCCGGACTGATCTTCTGCCTACGTGCCGAAGACCAGGCGGCCGATCGGGCCGTGCAGGCCGGCGACCCACTTGCCCCTCACTACCTCATCCACGTCGGGGAGGAAGGGGTGGTGCAGCTCAGCCACACCCAGACCAAGCGCATCCTCGACCGGGTGCGCAGGGTCAGTGCCGAGCAGGGCCAGGTTGACCCGGGGCTCACCGCGCTGTTCGACGCCCGGACTCGGCGCGGCGCCGACATGGGGGCAGCCCGCAAGGCCCTTGCCGCCGCTGTACGCTCCATCACCGGCAAGGAGGAAGAGCGCGCGGTCGCCAGCCTGTTCAGCCTGGACGGCACCCAGGCCGCCGCGGCAGGAGGCTTCGCCGGGACCAATGACTTCGAAGTACTCGCCTTTCTCGCCGTTTTGCCCCGTGTCGACGCCGAACCTGTCGGTCCCGCCACACACGACGACCAAGAAGCCCAGCGATGACTCCGGACGACGTGGTCGACGCCCTTCGGTTGCCCGCCGACTGCGCAGTGGATGTCCGGGTGCCCAAGACCCAGTTGCAGGCGCACTCCGACTTCAGCGCCGCTGATCGGCGGTTGCTGCAGGATGGCATCGATACCCTGCGCTGGGCCGCCGCGATACGTCCCGATGCCGTGGGAATCCCTGCCTACATGGCCCCGGACGGCAGTCGGCGCGTTCCCGAGCTCCACGTCATGACTCTGCGTACCCGGACCGGAACCAAGCTCACTCGCCTGGAAGAACTCCTCCATCGAGCCGTGCCATACCCGATCCTCCTTGTTAGCGAACAGGAGTCCGGTCCCCGTGTTTCGGTTGCCCTCAAGCGCATGTCACACGCGCGGAACGATGAGGTCACACTGGAGAGTCCGCCTGTGAGTGCTTCCGTCGGAGACGTCCCCGCACCGGTGGGCGATGCTTTCCTGGGCGCGCTCCAACTCGACCGGCAGCCACGCAGCGACCTCAGTGCGGTCTACGACGGTTGGCTGGCCCGGACGGTTGCCTTGCGTGTTGCTGCGGTGCTTGGGGAGTTTGCGCCCGCGGGCACCTTGGGTGCGGCGCAGACCCAGCTGTCTGCCCTGACAGAGAGCACCCGCCTCGAGACAGAGATCAACAAGCTGGTCGCCCAGATCAAGAGAGAGAAGCAGATCCCTCGCAGGATCGAGCTACAGGACCAGATCAAGGTGAAGAGAATCGCTTTGTCAGTGGCGCACGATAAGTTGCGTCTGGCGTAGTAACGCAGGAAGAACGAAGAGCACGGTCAAGAAGAAGGCACCGGTTGAGCCGGACGGTGCCGTAGTCAAGCAGGGGACGATCAGGGTGACAATGCACACGGTTGAGCCGGGGGATCCGGAGACCCACTCCAAGGACCTCGTGGCGGAGAACCTCGAACAGCTCCGGAAGATCTTCCCGTCTGCCTTCGCGGAGGGCAAGGTCGACTTTGACGCTCTGCGTGAGCTGCTTGGCGACGCCATCGATGACGGCGATGAGAAGTTCGGACTGTCCTGGTTTGGCAAGCGCAATGCCCGACGTGTTGCCCTCAGGCCGAGCACGGCGACGCTGCTGCCCCGCCAAGAAGAGTCGGTGGACTGGGACACCAGTCGCAACATCATGATCGAGGGCGACAACCTTGAAGTGCTCAAGCTCCTGCAGAAGAGCTACGCGAACAAGGTCAAGCTCATCTACATCGACCCGCCGTACAATACCGGCAAGGACTTCATTTACCCCGACAGTTTCCAGGACAGCATTCAGAACTATCTTGAATTCACCGGCCAGACCGACAGTGGTGGCGGGAGGCTCAGCAGTAATGCCGAGACTTCTGGGCGTTATCACAGTGCCTGGTTGGATATGATGTACCCCCGGTTGACATTGGCTCGGAGTCTGCTCGCAGATGACGGGCTTATTATTGTGTCGATCGATGATCATGAAGTCCATAATCTCCGCGCACTTCTTGACGAGATCTTCGGTGGCGAGAATTTCATCGGATCATTTATTTGGAAGCGCAAAGCTGGAGGCGGTGACGATAGCGGCCATATTGCCGTTGAGCATGAGTATCTGCTTTGTTATGGGCGTCGTATCGAGTCTGTGAAGCTTGCGCGGATCAAGCATGAGAGCCCGGCTATGACCGCGAAGTATAATCGGTCGGAAAATGGCAGGCGCTACTATTTGGAGCGACTGGACAAGACGAGCCTTACTTATAGTTCGGCACTTGACTTCGAAATCGAATGTCCGGACGGAACGTGGATCAGCCCACCTCAGAATGACCCGGAAAATCCGACCACTATCTGGCGCTGGAGTAAGTCAAAGGTCGCCGACAGCCGAGGCGAGCTGGAGTTCCAGCGCGACAAGAAGACGGGCGAGTGGCGGATTTATACCCGAACGTGGGAGTCCTTGGACGGCGTTACTGCCCGGAGTCTTCTGGTGGATGCTGAGCACGGGAGGAACCGGGATGGGACTCAGGAATTGATCTCGCTTTTCGGGGGTCGAGTATTCACCAATCCGAAGCCGGTCAAGATGCTCAAGCATATTCTGCGCATTGCTGCAAGTGATCCGGACTCCATTGTTGTGGATTTCTTTGCAGGCAGTGGTAGCGTGGCGCATGCCTTGATGGAAATGAATGGCGAAGACGGGGGGTGCCGTCGATTTGTCTTGGTGCAACTCCCTGAATCTACTGGGCGTAGTGACTATGTGACGATCCCGGAAATCACGAGGGCGCGACTTCGAAAGGTCGGCGAGAAGCTTTCGGGGAATCTCGGCGCGGGGGATTTCGGATTTCGCTCCTTCGCTCTTTCGGAGGGGAATATCGTCCGCTGGGACACCTCCCGTCCGGACTTCGAGCAGCAAGCATTCGAGCACATCGAAAACGTCCGCGAGGGCCGCTCCGAACAGGACATTCTCTTCGAGTTGCTGCTTAGCCAGGGGCTCGACCTCGCTTCTGCTGTGGACACGCGCACCTTTGCAGGCGTCCATGTGTTTGCGACTGGTGGGGGTTTGCTTTTTGCTGTTCTCCCGCCTGTCGTCTCAGTCAACAGGGATAACGCGGAGGGCATCGCCCAGGGAATCATTGCCTGGTGTGAGGAGCTGCAGCCTGAAGCAGACGTGACTGTCTTCCTCAAGGACGTGGCTTTCGCTGACGATGTTGCCAAGGCGAACCTCGTGGCGATCCTCGAGCAGCACGGGACCCCCTTCGTCGTGAAGAGCCTGTGAGCCGAGGGGACGTCAGGATGAAAAAGCCCAAGCTTCATTTCGATTCCGAGCTGTCACACCAGAAGATGGCTGTGGATGCGGTGTGTGATCTATTCCGCGGGCAGGAGAGCGGGCACAGCCTGTTCACCGTCAGTGGAGATAACGACGACCTGTTCACGCCCGCGGCAGGCGTCGGGAACCGGTTGCGGATTCTGCCCGATCAGCTGCACATGAACCTGAACGAGGTCCAGGAGCGTAACGGTCTGCCGCTCTCCTCGCCGTCCGACCTGGCGGACGAGCGCGACCTGAACTTCACCATCGAGATGGAGACCGGGACCGGCAAGACGTACGTGTACCTGCGAACGGTCTACGAGCTGAACAAGCGTTACGGCTTCACGAAGTTCATTGTTGTCGTGCCATCTGTGGCGATCAGGGAGGGCGTCTACAAGTCGCTGCAGATCATGGAGGACCATTTCAAGGCCCTCTACGACGGCACCCCACTGCACTACTTCCCCTACGACTCGGCGCAGCTGGGCCAAGTGCGGAACTTCGCCTATAGCTCTGGCATCGAGCTGATGATCGTGACGGCCGCCGCGATCAACAAGCAGGCGACCGCGAAGATCTATCAGCCCAGCGAGCGGACGGGAGGCGAGGCGCCGATCGAACTGATCAAGCAGGTGCGGCCGATTCTCATCGTGGACGAGCCGCAAAGCGTGGACGGTGGTCCCCAGGGGCGGGGTCGGCAGGCGCTGCGCACGATGGCCCCGCTGTTCAGCCTGCGCTACTCGGCGACGCATGTCGACGTGTTCAACATGGTTTACAAGCTGGATGCCGTCGACGCCTACCAGGCGGGACTGGTCAAGCAGATCGAGGTAGCCGGCGGTACCGTCGAGCACGCGCACGGCCGCCCCTACATCCGCCTTGAGAGGGTCAGCACGCGGAAGAACGACTACACGGCGACCGTGGAAGTTGACGTGATCAGGTCTGGGCGCGTCGCGCGCCAGACAGAGAGAGTCAACCCCGGAAGCAACCTTGAGGCGATCACTGGCAACCGTGTCTACGAGGGGCTGTTGATCGGTGACGTCTCTAAGGGCCGTGGCAAGAGTGAGCTGGGGTTCATCCAGATCCACGGCGGCGGAATCGACGAGTACCTCAGGGAAGGCGAGGCTTACGGCGACATCCCGGTGCTCGAGCGCGCCCGGCATCTGATCAACAAGACCATCCGGGTGCACCTTGATCGGGAACTGGAGCTCCGCTCCAGGGACATCAAGGTGCTGAGCCTGTTCTTCATCGATCGCGTGGACCGCTACCGCGCCGAAGATTCGGATGGCGCTTCGGTACCGGGCGAGTACGTGAAGATTTTCGAAGAGGAGTATGCGCAGCTCCAGCGCAACCCCCGCTACTCGACCCTCTACGACGGGGTGGATCTCGACTCTGAGCCGAGCGCCGTCCACGAGGGCTACTTCGCTCGGGATGCCAAGGGCAAGCCCAAGGACATCAAGGAGGGAGCGGCCCAGGACGGCGCGGACGCCGAGCGCGCGTATGACCTGATCATGCGGGACAAGGAGCGCCTGCTCAGCCTCGACGAGCCGGTGAAGTTCATCTTTTCCCACTCGGCGCTTCGAGAGGGCTGGGACAACCCGAACGTCTTCCAGATTTGCAGCCTGCGGGAGATGAGCTCCGAACGGCAGCGTCGGCAGACCATCGGCCGCGGTCTACGGCTCGCAGTGAATCAGGAAGGCCAGCGGCTCCATGGCTTCGACGTAAACACCCTTACGGTCGTTGCGACTGAGAGCCTGGAGCAGTTTGCCACCTCACTCCAGACCGAGTACGAGCAGGACGCCAAGGTCAGCTTCGGTCGAATCGAGCCGCACCAATTTTCCAGCCTTCTCCTTCCCGACAGCGATGGGAAGCGGCTCGGTAGCGAGGGCTCGCAACGGCTCTTCGCTGCTCTGCAGGAGGCTGGCTACATTCAGAGCAACGGTAAGATCGACGCGCAACTGCTCCAGCAGGCTCTCGCGGAGGACACGTTCACACTGCCCGTGGAGTTCGCCGGCCTGGAGTCTGTAGTTGCGGAGCGGCTCCAGCAGCGTGCCAAGGGCGTCACCATCAACGACCGGGATGAACGACGAACGGTCAAGGTCCGTAAGCAGGTCTTCGAGAACCCACAGTTCCACGAACTCTGGAACCGCATCAAACAGAGGAGCACCTACCGGGTGGACTTCGACCCGGAGAAGCTGATCGCGGACGCAGCGGGTGCTCTGAAGGAGGCCCGCCAGATTCTTCCTGCCCGCATGGTGTGGACGTCAACGACGTTGGCCATAAGCGAGCGTGGCATCGAAACCGGTGCTGAGTCGACCTCGGCCCCGCAGCTGGTCGAGCAGGGAGACATCCCGCTACCGGATATCCTCGGCGAGTTGGCTGAGCAGACCAAGCTGACCCGACGCACCATCCACCGGATCCTCTCTGAGAGCGGCCGCTTCCGGGATTTCCAGCGCAACCCGCAGGAGTTTGTATCCCTCGCCGCTGAGAAGATCACAGAGGCTCGGCGTGCGGCGCTTGTCGACGGGATCAAGTACGTCAAGCTCGGGGAGAGCGACGTCTACGCCCAGGAGCTCTTCCTTACCGAGGAGCTGCACGGCTATCTCGGCAAGAACCTGACCCCTGCGGCGAAGAGTGTCTACGAGGAAGTTCGTTACGACTCCGAGACCGAGCGGAAGTTCGTCGAGGATCTGGAGTCGGCGAGCGATGTCGAGGTGTACGCCAAGCTCCCGTCCTGGTTCAAAGTCCCCACCCCGCTCGGCACATACAATCCGGACTGGGCTATCGTGCGTCGCCTTCCCGACGGCGAGCAGCGCCTTTACCTGGTGATAGAGACCAAGGGCACCCAGCAAGAGAGCCTTCTCCGACCGGAAGAGCTGGGAAAGATCAAGTGTGGGCGCAAACACTTCGAGGCCCTGGGTACCAATGTCACCTTCGAGCAGACGGATGTCTGGGGCCACGTGACGTTCACCGCATGAGAGATGCCCTGTGGTGGAGCGGGCGTCCGTCCCACCACGGGCACCTCAGCTTGCAGCGCGCCACAAGGATTTGCGTGAGCGCTGCGTGAGCGGATGGGGTGGCACAGGATGGATCGGGCGGCACGCAGGTCTCGGCCGCACGCTTCTGACCAGCGAAACCGAGAGCCCGTGGCACAGTCCAGCACCACCCGGGACGATCATGCAGGCCCTCGTAATGCGTAGGTCTCGGGTTCGAATCCCGAAGGCGGCTCCGCTTAAGCCCAGGTCATACCTCGTGTGACCTGGGCTTTCTCATGGCCTGGCCAGTTTTCGGAGGCGTCACCGCCACCCGCGTCTGGGCTGTCTCATCCAAGGGGAGCGCATGAGTTCCCTGAGCCAACCTCTATGCCGCGGTCGTCTCGGCAGTCGTGTTGATCTTCCTGTTGGCGTGGTGGGTTTCGGGGGCGTAGCAGGCGCCGTCGCGTCGGCAGGCCCAGACCACCGGCAGCCAGACGCGGACGAGGATGCGGGCGAGGACAGCATGGGATGTCTGGTCCCTGTTGCGGTGCGACCGGCTGGCCGACGTCACCTTCAGTGCCCCCGAACCCCTTGTCGGCGCATTCGACGGGGCTTACGACACGTCCGTACCACGGCGACCTGATATATGACTGCCTCGTCGAGACCGGCCTGGCCATCAGACCCGCCCACCTGAGTAATTCAGCGACACCACGAGTTCAACTTCGGCAGCCCCAAACCCAGGGGGCATTTTCCGTGAACCATGGACGCACCGAGCGCGTCTCCCAGGGGCCGACCGCGATCGTGCTCCGCTGCCTGGCGGACCCGCCGGTGCCGAGTCTGATGAGGACGCGTGCGAGCAACTGGTGAAGGCCCGTTTCCTGACCGTGCGGCCGTTCAAGCAACACGCCAACCTGCGAATACATCCCCGATCAAGACACGCTCCAGTCCGGCGCCCATTCCGGTGCTCGACAGTGGCTCCCGAGGCCCCGAGACACAAGGCAGGCCCAGCGGCTCTGCTCGCCACAACCACTCGACTGAGAAGGGAGATGCTATGGAACGTACGCGTCCTTCGGCGGACAACCTCTATCGGCTGCTCATGGGGCCTGTGGCCAACACTCCGGGAAAACCCGCAGTGGTTGAGGAAGACGGGAATGGAGCGCTTGAAGAGATCTCCTACTGCCGTCTCGACAGCCAGGTCCAGGAGTACGCAGCGGTCTTGGACGGCCTCGGTCTCGATGTCGGTGACCGCGTAGTGATCGAGGCGGACACCTCGGCGGCGGCGGTAGCCCTGCTACTTGCTTGCTCAAAGCTGGGTTTGCCGTTTGTGCCGGTAAGCCCGCAGACGCCGGACGCCCGCCTGCGCTCGATCCTGCGGTCGGTCGAACCCGCGCTCCACGCAAGGGCGGACGGCCTTGAGCACAGGGAGCCGGCAGCAGCAGTCGGCAGCGCGCACTTCGGCCGGGGAGGGCTGGTGGTCGAGCACCTGCCGGCGGGCAAGGTGCGCCGGCGGCGGAACGTGCTCGACACCGACACCGCGTACATCATCTTCACCTCCGGGTCGACCGGCAGCCCCAAGGGCGTGGTGATGAGCCACCGGTCGATCGTGACGTTCCTCCGCGCGATGCTGGAGGACGGAGTGGTCGCCCCCGACGACCGGGTGGCCAGTACCTCACCGCTCCAGTTCGACTTCGCGCTCTTCGGAATCGGTGTCGCCCTCGCCAGCGGCGCCACGCTCGTTCCGGTATCGCGCGAGAACCTCGACTCACCGCGGCGTATGACCGGTTTCCTGCATGATGCCGAGGTCACGCAGGTTCACGGGGTCCCGTCACTCTGGCGTCCGGTCCTGCGCGTCGATCCGGACCTGCTGAAACAGTTGGAGCGGCTGCGCTCGGTCGTCTTCGCGGGAGAGGAGTTCCCGATCCCTGAGCTGCGTCGGCTACAGGAGACGCTTCCCGGCGTTCGCCTCGTCAACGGCTACGGAGCGACGGAGTCGATGGCCGCCTCGTTCACCGACGTCCCGAATCCGCTGCCGACGGAACAGGAACGGCTGCCGATCGGATACGCCCACACCGGGGCCGAGATGACCCTCGTGGGCCGCCAGGGAGAGGTGGTCACCGAGCCGGGCTTGACCGGGGAGATCTACCTGCGCAGCCCGTCGCTGTTCACCGGCTATTGGAACGACCCTGAGGCCACGGCCGCGGTGCTGGTGCCCGACCCGGCCGAGCCGCGGCACGGGCAGATGGTTCTCCGCACGGGCGACCTGGCCCGCCTGGGCGACGAGGGCGAGCTCTACTACCTGGGCCGGTCCGACTACCAGGTGCAGATCCGTGGAAACCGGGTGGAGCTGGGCGAGATAGAGGGCATCCTGACGCGCCTTCCCGCCGTGACGGCGGCGGCGGCCACCTTGGTGCCGCGTTCCGGAGACCACGCCCTGGCGGCGGCCGTCGTCCTCGACCACCCGGAAGCGGAACTCGACATAGGCGCGGCACTTGAGTTCTGCGCGCGGGAGCTGCCCACCTACATGGTGCCCCGGTCGATCCACACCTTGCCGGAGCTCCCCCTGACCGAGAACGGGAAGATCGACCGCGCCGTGCTCACGCAAACACTGGCCGCCCCGCGGAGCACATCGGATGTACGACATGCCACCAACGCTTAGGAGCTATACGTGACTTACACCCTGTCCCTGGACCAGCGGGTGCGGCTCACCGAGGTCGAGTCGACTGCAGTTTCAGCTGACCCCGTGGCCATTGACGACGCTGTTCGCGCACGCGTGCAGGCCTCCCGAGACATGCTGGAGAAGTTCGTCGCGCAGGAGCGGGTCATCTACGGCGTCAACACGAGCATGGGCGGCTTTGTCAATTGGCTGGTGCCGGTCTCCAAGGCACGGCAGCTTCAGGAAAACCTGCTCAACGCGGTGGCGACCAACGTGGGCGACCGCCTCGACGACACCACGGTCCGCGCGATCATGACGTCCCGCATCGTGTCGCTGGCCCGCGGCAACTCGGCCATCTCCATGACCAACCTGGAGAAGCTGATCGCGGTACTCAACTCGGGTGTCGTGCCGTGCGTGCCGGAGAAGGGATCGCTGGGCACCAGCGGCGACCTCGGGCCGTTGGCCGCGATCGCTCTGGTCTGCATAGGCCAGTGGAAGGCGAGGCTGGACGGCGAGGTCCTCCCGGGTGCCGAGGCGCTGCGACGGGTCGGCATCGAACCGATGGAACTCAGCTACAAGGAGGGTCTGGCGCTGATCAACGGCACCTCCGGCATGGTGGGCCTGGGCAGCATCAACGTCGCGCGGGCCCGAAGGCTGCTGCAGTCGTATCTGCTGGTCTCGGCGCTGTCCGTGGAAGCACTCGCAGGCAAGACCAAGCCGTTCGATCCGCGAGTCCACAAGCTCAAGCCACACCAGGGACAGCGGGCGGTCGCCGAGTTCCTGCGAAATACGCTGGACGACTCCACTCTCGCGGTTGACGAGCTCGACACCGAGCACTTGCTCTCGGGCGAGATGGGAGACGACGCGAAGGCCGGATCGCAGTCCATCGAGGACGCCTACTCGATCCGGTGCACCCCGCAGATCCTTGGGCCGGTCGTCGACAGCCTCGCCAACATCGAGCGGGTCGTCGAGGACGAGCTCAACTCGTCCAACGACAATCCGCTGGTCGACCCCGACGAGGCCGAGGTGTTCCACAACGGGCATTTCCACGGACAGTACGTGGCGATGGCCATGGATCACCTGGTGATCGCGTTGACCACGCTGATGAACCTGTCCAACCGCCGCATCGACCGCTATCTCGACAAGAGCAACAGCGAGGGGCTGCCGGCTTTCCTGTGCCAGGAGGACCCGGGCCTCCGTCTGGGGCTGATGGGAGGCCAGTTCATGACCGCCTCGCTGACCGCAGAGACCCGGGCGAAGGCCATGCCCATGTCCATCCAGTCGCTGAGCACGACCGGGGACTTCCAGGACATCGTCTCCTTCGGCTTCGTCGCGGCCCGGCGCGCCAGGGAGGTGCTGGACAACGTCGCCTACGTGGTCGCCTTCGAGCTGCTCTGTGCCTGCCAGGCCGTCGACATTCGGGGTACGAAGGGCCTGTCGTCCGCGACCCGGCGGCTCTACGAGCAGACGCGTGAGGTGGTCCCCTACCTCGACCACGACGTGACGATCACCGATTACGTGGAGGAGCTCGCGCAGCGCCTCGTCGCCCAGCCGGGCCTGGGCTGAGGACGCCGTGCCTGCCTCTATCCGGACAGCGACGGTGTTCGACGTGCTGAACCGCCCACCGCAGACCGAGAAGACCCCGGAGGGCACCCGGGTCACGCTGCGGATGCCCGTGGACCGGGCCACCGAGCAGATGGCCGGCCACTATCCGGGCTTCCCGATCCTGCCCGGGGTTCTCTTGATCGATTCTGTGCGCCAGGCAGCCGGTTTCGCCGATGGCCGCGAGCTTCGGCTGTGCAGCATCGACCGCGCTCGTTTCGCCAGCCCATTGCTTCCAGGTGACGAACTGGACCTCTCCCTACTGGTGACTCCCGACGCGAATGGGAAGATCGGGGTCCGTGCCCGAGGCACGCGTGTCGATGGCCGGATGGCGGCGGAGCTGTCCGTCACGCTCGAACCGGTGGCGGCCCATGCTTGACCACAGCCAGGTGCGCGGCCGGCTCCGCCAACGCCCCCCGATGCTCCTGCTCGACACCGTCCGGGAGTACTCGCCGCCAGGCTCGCTCGTCGCCACCAAGGCGGTCACCGGCGGGGAAGCCTGCTATCGGGACTTGGCGGACGGTACCGGCATCGACGGCTTCGCGTATCCGTCGGCTCTCCTGCTCGAGTCGTTCGGCCAGGCCGTCTCTCTCCTGTGGTCGCTCGCTGCGCTCGGCCAGCCGGAAGAGATCCCGCTGATGGTCGGCCTCCGCGACCTCGTCTACGCCGTGCCTGTCGTACCCGGGGATGTCCTGGAACACCATGTGCGGCTCAACCACCATTCCGGTGCGGTCGGTGAGTTCACCGGTGAGACCCGGGCAGCCAACCGAACCGCCCTCACCGTGGGCTCCGTTCTGGTCGTCTCCCGCCCGGCCGCGAGCCTGCTCTCCACCACATCAGTACCGGCGCAAGCAAAGGACGGCGGATGAACGACACCGACTACTCGATCTCAAGGGTCCGCGCGATCGTGGCGGAGGTCCTGGTATTGAGTCCGGACGAGATCGACCCCAACGAGGACTTCGTCAAACGCTTCCAGGCCGACTCCCTCAACCTGATCGAGATCGTCGCGCAGGTGGAGAAGCAGTTTCAGGTGGTTCTGCCCCCGAGCGAACTGAAGCAGGCGAACAGCGTCACCGCCTTGTGCGAGTTGGCTGCTCGGCAGACAGCCTGACTCTGCTCTGACTGGCCAGTTTGCGCCGACGGAAGATTCAGGATCCTGCGTGGGCACAAAATGTTCCGCTTGCTCGCTGGTGCGCCACCGCCGCGCCGAGCACCTCTGAGAGGACCGCGTTGCAGTACCGCACATTGGGTCGGACCGGCATCCAGGTCAGCCCCTACTGCCTGGGTGCCATGATGTTCGGGGCCATCGGCAACCCCGACCACGACGACTCGATCCAGATCATCCACAAAGCTCTGGACGCCGGCATCAACTTCATCGACACCGCCGACATGTACTCTCAGGGCGAGTCCGAGGAAATCGTGGGCAAGGCGCTCAAGGGCCGCCGCGACGACGTCGTACTCGCCAGCAAGGTGCACAATCCGATGGGCGATGGCCCGAACCGCCGGGGCAACTCGCGGCGCTGGATCATCGCCGAGGTCGAGAACTCCTTGCGCCGCCTGCAGACCGACCATCTCGACCTATACCAGGTCCACCGGCCGGACTCGTCGGTCGACGTGGAGGAGACCCTGTCGGCACTGTCGGACCTGATCCACAGCGGCAAGGTGCGGGCGATCGGCTCCTCCTGCTTCCCGGCCGCGGATATCGTTGAGGCGCAGTGGGTCGCCGAACGGCGGGGTCTGCAGCGCTTCCGCACTGAGCAGCCCGTTTACTCGATCCTCAACCGAGGCATCGAACGCGAGGTGCTGCCGGTCTGCCAGCAGTACGGGATGGGCACGCTGGTCTGGAGCCCCTTGGGCGGTGGTCTGCTCACCGGCCGGTACCGCAAGGGCCGGGAGGCGGACACACACCGAGCCAAGTATGGCTTCAAGCACCTCAGCGACGAGCGACGGCTCGATGTCGTCGAGCAGCTCATCCCCCTTGCCGACAAGGCTGGTCTGCCGATGTCGCACCTCGCGATGGCCTTCCCAATCGTCCACCCCGGCGTGACCTCCGCGATCATCGGGCCCCGGACCATGGAACACCTCGACAACCTGCTCGCAGGCGCCGAAATTACTCTTGACGACGACCTTCTCGACCAGATCGATGAGATTGTTCCGCCTGGAACCGACATCGGCACGCTCGACATGGCCTACATGCCGCCGGCCCTGGAGCACGCGAGCCTGCGCCGCAGGCCGACCGAGGAGCGCCGAGCCGTCTGAGCGCTACCGATACGGCCCCGGGACGCATCCGGGATCCCCACCGAGGGCCGTGAGGACGCCGACCTTGAAGAACGCATTCCCGATCAAGAAACACTCCAGTCCCGCTCTCTAGATGTGCGCGACACACGTGAACGTCTACGAGAGGTCCAGGTGGAAGGTGACATCACTCATGGCAGGACAGCAGGACCTCAAGCTTCTGCAGCCACACGACTACGAGGAGCTGTACCGTGAGGGAAAGACGCAGCCGGGCGAGATCGGCACGAGTCTCGACATGATTCCGTGGAATATTCAGGCTCCGCAGCCTGTCATTCTCGAACTGGAAGAGGCTGGGGAAATCACCGGCCGCGTGCTGGATGCCGGATGCGGTCTCGGGGACAACACGCTGTTCTTCGCTGAACGCGGTTACCAGGTCACCGGGATCGACGTGTCCTCAAGCGCTATCGAGAGTGACCGGGACAAGGCCCGCGAGCGCGGCTTGCAGGTCGATTTCATCGCGGCCGATGCGACCACGATGGAGGGTGTCGAAGGCCCGTTCCACACGGTGGTGGACAGCGCGCTGCTGCACTGCCTGGACGAAAAGGCGCAGCGGGGCTACATATCCGCGTTGCACGGGATATGCGAACCCGGAGCGTGGCTGCATCTGCTGTGCTTCTCGGACAAGCTGCCCGCGGAAATCCCGGCCTACCGGAACACCGAGGCAGACCTGCGCGCCCTCTTCAGCGACGGGTGGGCGATCCACCGGCTACAACGCCGGGGTTACGCCACGACGTTCACCAAGCAGAAGGTCCGTAGCCTCCTTCAGAACGGCTCTTCCGTAATGGACCTCAGCGCCCTTGAGGCCGATGACGCAGGGCGGCTTCTGCTGCCGAGCTGGCAACTGACAGCCGAACGGATCTGACACGCCCGCGAACTGCTCGTACAACACAACGGCGAGTCCCGGCGGATGTCTCCTCGGCGTCCGCCGGTACTGCTATGCGCGCCGCGAACTGCCGGTCCACGGCCGTTCGCCTCTCACCCGTTTTCCTCGGTGCGACCGGCACCGCGCTCGACGTACCGAAGACAGGGCATGCTTAACCCCTATGCGCAATCGCGAGTTGGGCTATCGGCACGTTCGGGGACGGGCTGACGGTCGAACGGCTCGTCGTGGCACGGTCTGATCCGTCGGAGGCCCCGCCGTCCCAACGGCGGGGCCTCCGACGGATCAATGAGTGACGATGACCGTGAGGAGACCGGCCAGTGCGATGGTCTGCAGTGCGGTCCGGAGCCAGATGACCCCGTCCCAGCGCTGCTGAAGCTCCTTGGTGTCTGTCGGGACTGTATTGCTGGCAGCGGCCGCGCGGAGCTTCTTGTTGATGGGTGCGCTGATGCGCAGGTACACGGCGAGCCAGGCCAGCAGTGCTATCAGGGCGGTGGTTGCGCCAATGCGGGACAGGGTGCCATCGCTGAGGGCGACGGCAAGTGCTGCGGCAATGATGGAAGCCATGCCCGGCACCGGCAGGCGACGGTCTCCGTATTCGTGGATCCTGCCGATCAGGTCGGCGATGGAGGCATCGGCGGCACCGCCTGCGGCTGGGCGCACGACGAGCGCGCAGAACAGGTCGGTGCCGTAGATGACGGCTGTGCTGAGGGTGCCTATGACGGCGATAGCGGTGGCAACGGTGTTCATGGCGGCGAAGCTGTTCCCTCCGTGCGGTGGTTAGGGGGGAGCCCGAGCTGTTCCGGCCCGGGCAGGACTCGGGTGAGGCAGTTGGTCAGCGCGTCCTCGAACAGGGCGTGCAGTCCCTGGGCATCGACGTCGACGCGGTCGACGACCAGCAACGCGATCAGCCCGTGGGCGGTCGCCCACAACTGCAGGACGTGCTGCTGGGGGTGGGGATCTCCGGCGGCGCCGAGCAGTTCGGTCATGATGTCGCCGATGGCCTGGCCCTCGGCCCAAGCGTCGGCGGCGGGTACGCGCACGCCGCCCAGGCCGTACATGAGCTGATAGAGGTCGGGATAGATCAGGGCGAAGTCGAGGTAGGCGTGCCCCGCACGTCGCACCGCCGCGGCCGCGGCGTCTGCGCTTGACATGCCGGTGCTGGTGCCACTACCGGCGTCCGGCCCTGTCTGCCGGCCGGCGGTGGCCATGGCATCTCGGAGCCGGGCGAATGCCTCGCGTACCAGGGTGGAGAGGATGTCGTCGCGGCCAGTGAAATAGCGGTAGGCGAAATTCGCGGAGTGCTCGATCTCCTCCGCGAGTCGGCGCATGGTCACCGCGTCCCACCCATCGCGGCGGGCCACGTCCAGGGCCGCGGACAGGATCGCCTCCCGGGCGGCAGCCCGTTCCCGGCCCCGCCGTCGCTGCGCCGGTGTCGACCCGGACGTGTCCAGTCGGGGCGGAGGACCTTGTTTCTCAGGCGTCACTGGTCACTACTCTCGCCGGTCAGTCGGGGGAAGAAGAGGTGTCTGTCGACCTGGTCCCAGTGTTCTACGGCCATCCCGTCGACGACCTGCCGGATGTCGATCGAGTGCATCTCCCCCGGGCGGCCGGTGGGCTTCAATCTCATGAATAGCCCCTGAAACGTGGCCGGGTGGGTGGAGCGGCCCGAGACACGATCGCCGTCGGCCGGGGGCACCTGGGTATCGGGGAATGCGGCGAACCGCATCTTCCAGAAATCACTGTTCGCTTCGCGGTCGTTCTCTATGCAGAAATTGTGGTCGATGTAGTCCTTGGCGATGAAAATGTCGAGAGCATTGACATTGCGACAGTTCATCATGTCGGCGAACTTGTCGGCGACTGTCTCCGCGCTGTGCTGTGTGGCGCTGGTGTCCATGACCCTATTCTTAGACTGGTTACGCTGTAACCAGTGTGTACTGTGTAACCAGTAGGGTCAAGCGGGTGGGAGGAAGGCCGCACGCGGCACGCGGGTGCTCTCGCGGTCCATCCCGATCCGGAGAAGGCCCTCACCTGCGAGACCAACTCCGCGGCGCTGTCGGGCCGATCGTGTCGTTCGGGCAACGGCAAGGCCGCGGGGTGCAGCTGGAGCTGCGACCGATCCTGATCAATACCGATAGAAAAGGAACGGATCCTCATGCATGTACTGGTAACGGGCGTCACGGGAACGATCGGGGGCGCGGTGGCCCGCGCACTCGTCCGGCGTGGGCACGAGGTCACCGGCACCGTGCGCAACGAAAGCAACCGCGGGGCGGTGCCGCAGGGCGTCGAGGTGGTGGTGGCCGACCTCTTCGAGGCCGGTGTGCTGTCCGATATCGCGCGGCGCGTTGACGGCGCGGTACACGCGGCATCCAGCAGTGACGAACGGGCCGGAGAGCTGGATCGGGGTGTGGTGAATGCCCTGATCGGGGTCTTCGACGGCACCGGGAAGCCGCTCGTGTACACCAGTGGCCTCTGGCTCCACGGGAATGTCGGATCAGCTCCGCTGACCGAGGACTCCCCGCTGAAGCCGCCGACGGTCGTGGCGTGGCGGCCGGCAATCGAAGAGATGCTGCTTGCGGCCGCCGGCCGTGGCCTGCGTACGATCCGGATCCGGCCCGGGCTGGTCTACGGCGGTGGGCGGGGGTACGTGCCCATGCTGTTGGCCCCGCAGGAGCACGGAGAGGCGAAGGTCGTGCGGCACTTCGGGGACGGCTCCAACCGGTGGGCGGTCGTGCACGCTGACGATCTTGGTGAGCTGTACGCGCTGGCTGTGGAATCGGCGCCGGCAGGATCCGTTTATCTGGCTGCCGACGAGGAGCCGGTGTCCATGCGGGAGGCCGCGAAGGTCGTGGCCGACCGGCATGGCGCCCAGGTGCAGGACTGGGACCCTGCCGACGCAGAGCGGTACTGGAGCGTGATGGTCGAGGCGCTCATGCTGGATCAGGTAGCCAGTCACGCGCGTGCTCGCGCCGACCTGGACTGGCAGCCGCAGCGGTCGGGGCTCCTGGAGGAGTTGGCCGCCGGATGAGGAGAAGTCGGCCGGGCTCCTCGGCGGCGTGAGACCGAGTCGATTCGTCGTAGTGTCGGGGAAACTGATTCCCCGACCCGTGCATACGGCCTGGCCCCGGCCGCCGGCCGGATGATGCGGCGGCAACGCCGTGATGAAACCGTTCCTTTCCTTGCTGTAGCAGAACGTTCTCGATGCCAGGTGATGGTGCACCCGGGAGAAACTCCGGTCGGCGGCCGTCCCCTGGCCCCAGAACGACGCTGCACCCGCGCCCCGGCCCCACCGGACTCCGGGTGGCCCCGGGCGTATCGGGTTCGCTCAGAGGTGGAATTCCCTCCCCGTGTGCTTATCTTTTCCGTGGTGCTCGCGCATGGCGCTAATTATTTATCATTTCTCTGCCTTGCTTCTGTGGCAGGGTTTTCGGATTGGCTGATTCTGCGGCAACAGCCTTGAGGCAACCTTTGCGCGGGCGGGGTTGAGCTTTGAACCCTCCGGTGGCGAAATGGGGTGTGCCAAGGTTGGGGCGGGCCGGGCGTTGGGTGAATCTTGGGTTCCATATTTCTCGGCGGTCCACTGGGATGCTTTACAGGCTCGTAACAGAATCTGCAAGAGCGGTTTGACGGCATGCCGATGGACTACAGTGTGTCGGTGTAGAGGGGGTAATTCGGCATGCATAACAGCGAACAGTCCTAGACCGATGCAGCGCCCGGGCGAAGGCAGTACACCGGGCGTCGGGTTGGAGAACCGAGGGCGGAGATCCTGTGGGGGCAGGAAGTCCTGGGAATCGCTGACCAGAGAGCTAGCTTCCGGGGTTTTAAGGGAATGCGGGGGGGATTTTTAGTGGAGCTCCGAATACTGGGATCGATAGAACTTTGGACCGGCAGTTCGCTGGCCGATATCGGGCCCGCACGGCAACGCAGCATCCTTGGCGCTCTGCTGGTCGACCCCGAACGGCCAGTGCCGCTGGAGTCCCTCGTCGACCGCGTCTGGGGAGACAGAGCGCCCGCGGGTGTCCGCAACGTCGTCCACACCTACGTCACCCGGCTGCGCCGGGCACTCGCCCGCGCCTCGGCGGAGCAGCCTGAACCGATCGGCCTGGTCAGGTCACCGGCCGGCTACCTGGTCTCCATGGGTACCGGCGCCGTGGACCTGGTGCGGTTCCGCCGACTGCTCAAGAGCGCTCAGCAGAAGGGTCTCGGCGACCAGGAACGCAGCAAACTGCTCCAGCAGTCGCTGCACATGTGGCGGGGGGACGCGCTGAGCGGCATGCACAGCGACTGGGCGGACCGGGTCCGGGAGACACTGCGCCAGCTGCACCACGAGGCACTCAGCCAGTGGGCGGATGCCGAGATCCGGCTCGGGCGCCCCGGCGCCGTCCTCCCGGAGCTCCGCGCCACGCTGCTCACCGACCCGCTCTCCGAGCAACTCTGCGAACGCTTGATGCTCGCGCTCTACCTGGAGGGGCGCAGCGTTGACGCACTGGAGTACTACCAGTCGATGCGCCGACTGATAGTCAAGGAACTCGGTATAGATCCATCGCGGCGACTGCAGCAGCTCTACGAGAGGGTCCTGCGCGGCGAGACGGCCGACCCCACACTATCGCCCGAGCGCACCGGCGACGCGGTCGGCGCCGGAACTCACCAGGTTGTCGCCCTCCGGTCCACCCCCGTCGCCCTGGAGATGCTCCCGCTCGACCTCCCCGATTTCACCGGATGTGAGCGTGAACTCGACGTAATCCAGCGGACCTTGATGCGTCCCATCGCCGCACAGCCGGCTGCCGTCCAGCTCATCGGTGGCGGCGGCGTCGGCAAGACCGCGCTGGCCGTACGCCTGGGGCACCGACTGCAATCCGCCTTTCCTGACGGGCAGTTGTACGCGGCGCTGCGCGGCAGCTCCGCGCGTCCGGCTGACCCCCACGCGGTGCAGGGCCGGCTGCTGCGCGCGCTGGGGACGGACCCCGACCGGATCCCGGCCGACCCCGATGAGCGCACCGAGGTCTACCGGCTCGCCCTCGCCGGGCGTCAGCAACTGCTCACGCTCGACGACGCGGTCGACGACGAACAGGTGCAGCCACTGTTGCCGGGCAGCGGGGGCACCGCAGTATTGATCACCAGCAGAAGCCGACTCAGCACGCCGCCCGGCGCCCGCGTCTTACAGCTGGGGGGCCTGCCGCACGGCCACAGCGTGCGGCTGCTGGCCCGGATGCTGGGCCCGGAGCGACTCGGCCGGGAGCCTGCCGCGGCCGCCGCGATCGCCCGGTACTGCGGAGGGCTGCCGCTGGCCCTGCGCGCCGCCGCCGTACGGCTCAACTCCCGCCCCCACTGGTCGCTGGGCCGCTATGCGGAACGGCTCAGTGACGAGACCCGGCGCCTGGACGAGCTGGCACACAGCTCGCTGAGCGTGCGCGACAGCTTCACGGCGTCGTACAACGCGTTACCCCATGACGCCCGCGAAGCGCTCCGCTGTCTGGCCGATCTGCCAGTGTCCGAGTTCGACGCCCATCTGGCCTGCCCGGTGCTCGGGAAGGACTTCGCCACCGTCGAGGACGTCTGCGAGCAACTGGTCGAGGCCCACTTCCTGACCGTGGCCGAGCCTGATGTGGCCGATCACCCCACGCGCTACCGGCTCGACGGTCTGCAGCGCAGCTTTGCGTACGGGCTTAAGACCGGCCGTCGCAGTGAGGCGGCGGACACCGTCCAACTCTCCGCATCACGGCGCTGACCTGGGGATACACCCCCGGTCAAGAGGCGTTCCAGTCCCGCTCCCACCCCCGGGCCCGAAGGTTGATCCCAAGGCCCCGAAGCGAGAGGGCAGGACAGGGAGGGACCTCAATGGCGGATCCGGATGTTCCACGGGCCGTGCTGCCGGACCTCGGCAAGACCGACTCGGAAACCCGGTCGCTGGCACCGGCGCGATCACTCACGATGTCTGACTTGACCTGCGAGCTCACGACATTTGCCGCGAAGATCCACCAACTCCGGGACTTCGCCGCACCCGTCGGTGCCCCGGTCATCGGCCACCTCGTCGACAACGTGATCGACCCGGCGGGTGCTGATCAAGTCTCCGGACATGCTGCGCACCAAGCGGGCGGCAGCCCCTCCGCAAACACGGCGACGAGCCCGCTGTGAGCACGCCACGGACCGAGCCACGAAAGGAGCACCCGATGACCGGTTGGACCGGCCCCGGCGGCCACGGCACGACGACCGGGTCCTTGGCTATGTTCCCCGGACAGGGCTCGCAACGGTCGGGTATGGCCCGACATTTGATCGACACCTATCCCTCGGCCCGGCGGCTGCTCGCTCAGGCCGACGAGATCCTGGGCCTACCGCTGTCACGGATCTGTGTGACCGGGAGTGCCGGGGAACTCGGCCGCACCGAGATCACCCAGCCCGCGATCGCCACGACCAGCCTCATCGTCTGGGAACTGCTACGGGCCGCCGGCTACCGGCCCGCGGTGGCCGCGGGCCACAGTCTCGGCGAGTATCCGGCCTTGGTGGCAGCCGGGGTGCTGTCCCTGGAATCAGCCCTCAGGCTGGTGCAATTGCGCGGCCGGTTGATGGGGGAGGTGGCCCGCGAGGTGCCCGGCGCGATGGCCGCCGTACTGGGCCTGCCCGTGGAGCAGGTGCAGGCTGCCTGCACCGGCGCAGAGGGCGTCGGCCTGGTCCAGGTTGCGAACTACAACGAGCCGCTGCAGACGGTCATATCGGGGTACGCCCACGCAGTCGAGGCGGCCGGCAGGGCCGCGCTGGACGCCGGTGCCGACCAGGTCGTGCCGCTGGATGTGGGGGCTCCCTTCCACTGCTCGCTGATGGCAGCGGTGGAAGGGGAGTTCACCGATGCGCTCGCCCGCCAACCGTTCGCCGATCCCGTCCTGCCCGTGATCAGTTCAGTCACTGGCAGTTACGTCCGCTCGGGCGAGGAGGCCCGGGAGCTGCTGCGGCGCCAGCTCACAGGCCCCGTCCGCTGGGTCGAGGTACTGCACACCGCCGCACGGAACCCGGTGGATGCGTACACCGAGATCGGCCCCGGACGGGTGCTCAGCGGACTCGCCCGCCGGACGCTCGGGGACGTCCGTGCCCGCTCCACCGGGGACCCGCGCCGCCTCGCGGTGCTGTGCGCCGAACTGGCACCGGAGAACAGGCAGACGCCGGTGGCGTCCTGACGCCCCGAGGAGCGAACTGCAGGGGCCCGGGGACACCGCAGGAATCCCGCCGGTCCGTCCACCAGCCGCACTATCCCGGTCCGTCCATCACCAGCAATTCCACGAAGGGCAAAGGACATATGTCGTACGACGGAGCAGACTTCGGCAGCACCGTCCAGGAGGCAGTCGCCGATGCGCTGGGCATCGATATCGAGGAGGTCGTACCCGAGGCCACGTTGCTGGGCGACCTGGACGCCGAGTCGATCGATCTGCTCGACATCCTGTTCCGCGTCGAGAAAGCGTCAAACGTGAAGATCAAGGTCTCGGACATCGCCGAACTGCTCCAGGGCGGGATACCCGACGAGGAGTTCGCCGACGAGGACGACGTCATCAATGAGGTCGGGCTGGCTCAGCTCAAGAAGGTCCTGCCGCAGATCGATGTCCAGGAACTGGCCGGCAAGCTCACGGCGGACGAGGTGCTGACCCTGTTCACTGTGCAGAACCTGACGGATCTGGGGACCGAGCGTGCGGCGCTCGCCTCGGCCGCCGGCTGAATCGGGCGCGGGGCGGTCACCGGACCGCCCTGCCCCGCCGCCACTGCTGGTCCGGACCGGCACAGACCTGACAGAGGTGGCCCGGGTCGAAAAGGTGATGTCCACCCAACCCGGCTTGCGAGAACGGGTGTTCACGCCGCGCGAGCTGGACTACTGCTACCGGCGCGGACACCCCGGAGAGCACCTCGCCGGCCGCTGGGCCGCCAAGGAGGCCGTACTCAAGAGCCTCGGGACAGGTATGGGCCCGCGCATGGAATGGACCGACATCGAGGTCGTCAACGAGCGCGGGGGGCGCCCCCAGGTGCGGTTGTACGGCGAGGTGGCTGCGGTCGCCCGGTCCCTCGGGATGGATCACATCGACGTCTCCCTGAGCCACAGCGGCGGTCTCGCCGTGGCGTACGCCGCCATGGTGTGCCTGCCCCCGGCGCCGGACACCACAGACACCGCACCAGCCCACACCATGCACACGACAGAAGGAGACGATCGGTATGAGGCTTGACGGCCGGAGGAAGCTGCGGACGGAGGCGTCGCAGTGAACCGCAGGGTGGTCGTCACCGGCGTGGGCGCCGTCACGCCGCTGGGCAACGATGCGCCGAGCACTTGGCAGGGGCTGGCCGAAGGGCGCAGCGGCGTCGGCCCGTTGACCACGTTCGACACCACCGGCTTCGAGGTGACCATCGCCGGCGAGGTCAAGGACTTCCGGCTCTCCGACGCCGTCCCCGACTCGGTCGGGCTGCGTCACCTGCTGCGTGCCGGCACCTTCGGCGTGGGCGCGGCCTGGGAGGCGCTGTGCGACGCGGGGGTCGGCAAGGAGAAGTACGACGGCGCGGATATGGGCGTAGCCATGGGCGCATGCGTGGACCGGCCAGAGCTGCAGTGGCTGGTGGACGTCGGGGCGCTGCGCGACAAGACCGGCCGGGACGACGCGTTCATCCCCTACTCGCCCTCGGACGCCTTGGCCTACAGCCAGAACATCGCCGCCGCTGCGATGGCCCGGATGTTGGACGCGACCGGCCCGATGATGGGTCTGTCCACCGCCTGCTCGGCCTCTGGGCACTCCATCGGTGAGGCCTTCCGTACTGTCCAGGAGGGCGACGCGGCGCTCATGCTCGCGGGCGGCTACGACTCACTGACGACCTGGCTCGACGTGCTGTGCTTCGGCCTGCTGGGGGCGCTGACGAAGGAGTACAACGACGATCCGCAGCGGGCCAGTCGGCCCTTCGACGGCAAGCGTTCCGGGTTCGTGCTCGGGGAGGGCGGCGTCGTCTTCGTACTGGAGGAGCTGGAAGGGGCCCGGGCGCGCGGGGCACGCATTCTCGCCGAGGTCCTGGGCTACGCCACCAGCCTGAACGCCTGGCGGATGACCGACTCGCCGCCGGATGGCAGTGGAGCCATCGAGTCCATGCAGGGGGCGATCGCGGACGCCGGCCTTGAACCCGCCGACATCGACTACATCGTGGCGCACGGCACCAGTACCGAAGGCAACGACCAGTCGGAGACCGCAGCGATCAAGAAGGTGTTCGGCGACGACGCAGAGCGGCTGGTGATCAGCTCACCGAAGTCGATGGCCGGTCATCTCACCGCGGCGTCCGCCGCGCTCAGCACGTTCACCGCGATCGGGGCGATCAACCACGGGCTGGTGCCGCCGACCATCAACCAGGAGACGACCGACCACCGACTCGGCCTCGACTTCGTCCCGAACACGGCGCGCGAGCGGGACGTGCGGCACGCCCTCGTCAACGCGTTCGCCTTCGGCGGCACCAACTCCGGGCTGGTTGTGGGGCGCTATGAGGAGGACCGATGACGGCCGGACAGCGACACGGCGGAGCCTCGATGAACGGCACCGGACGCCAGGTCGTCATCACTGGCATCGGCCTGCTGACCGCTCTGGGCGAAGGCCCCGAGGCCAATTGGAAGGCGCTGGTGTCCGGCGAGTCCGGGATCGGCCCGATCCGGACCTACGATCCGTCGCCGCTGCAGACCCGGCTGGGCGGCGAGATCGCCGATTTCGACGCCACCCGGTTCGCGAACAGGCGCCAGTTGCGCACCATCAACCGTGGCGACCGCCTCGCGCTGGCCGCCGCCCGGCTCGCCCTTGATGACGCGGGGCTGCCGCACACCCAGGCAGGCGGCGACGAACTCGGCCACCGGGCCGGCCTGTACCTCGGAGGCAACAAGTCGCTCGGCCGCACGGAGCAACTGATCGACGAGCTGAAGGTCATCCGTCGCCCGGACGGCACAGCAGACATGGCGCATCTGGGTCGGCACGGCGACACCATCATGCCTCCGCTGTTCTTCGTCGAAGGGCTCCCGGCCGGCGCGGTGTTCACCATCTCGCAGACGTACGGCATCCGGGGCGCCAGCACCTTCTTCGCGGGCTACGCGGACGCGGGCGCTACTGCGATCGGCCGGGCCATGCGTGCGGTGCGCCGCGGGGACGCGGACGTGGCGATCGCGGGCGGCTACGACGATGCCACCAGTTGGTGGTCAATGACCCTGCTCGACCGGCTCGGCATCCTGACCACTCGCAACGAAATGGGGCAGGAGGCGTACCGGCCCTACGACCGGGACCGCAGCGGAGGTCTCCCCGGCGAAGGGGCCGCGCTGCTCGTACTGGAGGAGAAACAGGTGGCACTGCGTCGTGGCGCCCGCGTATACGCCGAGTTGGCCGGCTATGGCGCCGGCCACGACGCCCGTACGCCTCCGACGTCGGACCCGCAGGGCCGTGGCCTGGCACGGGCGGTGCGGCGGTCGCTGGAGGACGCCCGGCTGGCCGCCGACGACCTCGGCCACATCGCCTCGGACGGCGCCGCGACACGGCTCGGGGATGCCGGCGAGAGCATCGCCCTGCGCACTGCGATGGGCTCGGCCGCCGGGTTCGTGCCGGTCAGCACGGTCAAGCCGCAGACCGGCCACCTCGTCGGCGGCGGCGGTGCGCTGAATGCCGCTGTGTCCGCGCTGGTCCTGCACCGCGGTGTCGTGCCCGCGACGCTCAACCTCGACGACCCCGACCCGGCGTGTGCTCTGGACCACGTCCGCGGCAGTGCCCGGGAGTCCAGGCCGTCCCATGCGATGGCGCTGGCCCGGGGCATCGAGGGGCAGGCCGTGGCGCTGACCCTGTCCAGGCCCGCGTGATTGGCCGAGCAGCCTGTCCAGAGGAGGAAGCAGGCATGACTGACGTTCCCGACCGGGCCGTCGGCGTCGTGATTGCCTCAGTGGGGGCGATCACCCCGCACGGCAGTTCGGCCGAGGCCCTGTGGGACGGGGTGCGTGCCGGGCGGGTGGCGATCTCGCCCGTGCGTCGCCTGCCCATGGGCCACTACCAGACCGCCCTGGGCGGCGAGGTCACCGAACCCTGCTCGCCCGGTTACGACTACGCTCCCGGCTCCGAGGCCCGCGATCGGTCTGTCGACTACGCGCTGGCCGCCGCCGAGGAGGCCATGGCCCGTTCGGGTCTGCAGCCTGGTGCGGACATCCCGGCCGAGCGCTGGGGAATTGCGTACGGCACCTGCCACGGCGGCTGGCGCAGCGCCGAACTTGCCCTGCGCGAGGTGCAGGAGGGTGGTACGCCCGACTGGCGCCGCTACACGTTCGTACCGCCGCAGGGCGCCGCGGAGGCGCTGTCGGCTGCCTTCGGCCTGAAGGGCCCGGTACTGAGCGTCAACACAGCATGCGCCTCCAGCGCGCACGCACTCGCCCATGCCCTGGAGGTAATCCGAGCGGGCGCGGCCGACGCGATGCTCGTCGGTGGCAGCGACGCCTTCACCGAGTCGGCGTTCGCCGGGTTCAGCAGCCTGTGGTCGCTCTCCCCGCGGCCCGCGGCCCCCTACTCCAAGGACCGGTCGGGTCTGACACTGGGCGAGGGCAGTGGGATGCTCCTGCTGCTGTCGAGGCAGGCGGTCGAGCGCACCGGTGCCCCGGTCATCGCCGAGATGCTGGGCTACGGACTGTCCGCCGACGGTTATCATCCGACGGCACCGCACCCGGAGGGCGAGGGCGCGGCCCGCGGGCTCCGCTCGGCCCTGGCCTCCTCAGGCCTGACCCCCGACGACGTCCGGTACATCAACGGCCACGGCACCGGTACCGAGAAGAACGACTCGGCGGAGAGCAACGCGGTGCGTACCGCGCTCGGCGAGGCCGCCGAGAAGCTCTCGATGTCCAGCACCAAGTCGATGATCGGCCATCTGCTCGGCGCGGCCGGCGCGGTGGAGGGCATCGTCACGGTGCTGGCCCTGCGTGACCAGATAGCGCCGCCCACCGCGTCTTTCACCGGACCAGATCCCCAGTGCGGTCTGGACCCGGTGCCGGGGACGGGCCGCCCGCTGGTGTTGGACACCGCGCTGTCCAACAACTTCGGGTTCGCCGGCGCCAACGCCACCGTTGCCTTCGCCCGCCCCGGCGGACCCGGTGCGCCAACTCCGGCTGTCGGCCCGGACGAGATCGTGGTGACTGGATTCGGTGTGATCACCTCGGCCGGCGAGGGAGCCGAGGCGCTCCGGGATGCGTACGCGGTCGGGCATCGGCAGGGTGTGCCGGAGGGTGGACTGCGGCTGGCTCGCGTCGAGTTCGACCGCTCGGCCGCCGGCACCGTCAGGGAGCGCCGCCGCATGGACAAGGTCTCCCAGCTTGCCGTCGCCGCGAGCCGGGCCGCTCTGGGCGCCGCGGCGGCGGGCGGGGACGCGGATGCCGTTGCCGCGACCGGCGTGGTTCTCGGCACCGGGATCGGGCCGATGGAGAGCAGTGAACGCTTCACCGCCCCGGTGCTGTCCGGAGGCGTACAGGAAGCGAACCCGGCCGTGTTCACGAACACCGTGTACAACGGCGCGGCCGGCCACGTCGCGATGGCGCTGGGGACCAAGGGACCGACGTCGACGCTGACTTCGGGGCACGCGGCGGGCGCCGCCGCCCTGGGCATCGCGTACGACATGCTGCGCGCCGGGCGTGCCGAGCGACTGCTGGTGTCGGCGGTGGAGGCGTTCTCACCGGCCACACTGGACGCATACCGCAGCATCCCGCTGTTCGGTTCGGTGGCAGGGCGCCGGTACACGCTCGCCGAGGCCGGCATTGCGCTGGTGCTGGAGCGCCGGGCGAGTGCCGAGCGGCGCGGTGTCCCGATCCACGCCGTGTTTCTGGGACACGCGACCGCGTCGGACGCCTGCGGGATCGGCCGCTGGGACCCGTCCGGCGACGGCGTGGAGCGGGCGATGCGCGAGGCGCTGCGCAATGCCGGGCTCGGGCCCGATCACGTATCGGCCGTCTGGATGAACGCGGCGGGTCTGGCTACCGTCGACCGTCCCGAGCACGCCGCTGTGGAGCGGGTGTTCGGCACGGGCCGGGTGCGGTTCGAGGCTCCGAAGCGACTGCTCGGCGAGCCGGTCGGCGCGGGCGCCCACCTGTCGGCGGTCCTCGCCGCCGGCGCCTGGCGCGAGGGCGGCACACACCGACCGGTCCTGATCAACAGCTCGTCCCTCGGCGGCACCCACACCTCGCTCGTCCTGTCCCCCGCCCACTTCCCTGGAACGGAGTCCAGCCGATGACCCTTGCGTACGATGTGAAAATCCTCTCCACCGGCGGCTATGTGCCTGGCGATCCGCTGGACAATCCCACGCTGGAGAAATATGTCGGGCCGCTGCCGGACGACGTTCTCGAAGGCATCCAGGTCAAGACCCGGCACTGGATGATCGACCCGGCCACGGGCGAGCACGTGATCAACAACAGCCGGATGGCCGAACGTGCCTCCCGGCAGGCCCTGAAACGGGCCGGTCTGGAGCCCGACGAGCTCGACCTGATCGTGGTGTGCACGGCGACGCCGGAGTACGCGCTGCCAGGCGTCGCCACCACCCTGCAGTACTACCTGGGCCTGGAGAGTGTTGCGGCGATCGAGATTCGCGGGGCCTGTGCGGGCTGGGTGCAGGCACTGGATGTGGCCCGGCGGCACCTGGCCCACGGGACGGCGCGCACCGCTCTCGTGGTGGGCAGCGAGGCCGGCTCGCCGATCCTGGCGCCGCTCTTTCTGGACAAGGACCCGGCGCGTGTGCGGATGCGGGACCGACTGACGCTGTACACGTTCGGAGACGGTGCGGGGGCCGTGGTGCTGCGGGCCGAGCCGGCGGGGGCATCGACGGACGCATCGGACGGGTTCGCATTCGTCAACGCCTGCGTGGGTGGCCTGCGCAAGCCCGGCATGGAGATCATCGGTGGCGGTACGGATGTGCCGCAGGCAGAGCAACTGCGTCGACGTCAGCTGATCCAGATGAAGGTCGACGTGCCTGGCACATCCACGTTCAGCCCGCAGGTGTTCGTCCGTGCGATCCAGGAGATGGCGCGGAAGGATGGCCGGACGCTCGGGGAGTTCGACGCGATCGTGCTACCGGAGGGGAACGCCGAATACTTCGCCGACGAGTACGAGGCCGCCGGACTGTCCACCGAGGACAACCAGGCGCTCAAAGGGCGGATCGTGGAGAACCTGGCCGATGTGGGGGCCACCGGTTCGGCTGCGGTGCCGCTGTCGCTGGACGCGGGCTGGACTTCGGGGCGCATCCGGCCCGGTGACCGGATCGTGCTGCTCGGCATCGAGGCCAGCCGGTACGTGTACACGGGGCTTTCGCTGACCTGGCGGGCACCGTTCCCGGCCTGAACGGCCGTCACCTCCGTCACCGGACGCAGTGCCCCACGTCAACCGCCCTGATTTCCAGGAGAGATCCATGTCCGCAGAAATATCTCGCCCCAAGCAGGTTCTCATCGCCGGCGGCGGGATCGGCGGCATCGCCACCGCGCTGGCCCTGCAGCGGCAGGGCATCGAATCTGTCGTCTTCGAACGCGCGTCCCAACTGCGCGACGGCGGCGCTGGGCTGCACATCTGGACCAACGGCATGCTGGCCCTGGACTACCTCGGGGTCGCGGACCAGGTCGCAAAGATCGCTCCCGCGCAGTCCGTGTGCCACTTCACGACCTCGACCGGCCGCATCATCGGCAAGTACCCGGTGGGCCGGTTCGTCGAGCGCTACGGGCAGCCCACGGTCGCCATCGGCCGCTCCGATCTGCACGGCATCCTGCGGGACGCGGTGACCGTGCCCATCGTCACCGGCGCTGAGGTCACCGGGTACACAGAGCATGCCGACGGGGTGAGCCTCCATTTCGCCGACGGCACCTCCGAGGAGGGCGATCTGCTGATCGGCGCCGACGGCGTCCGCTCCGCCATCCGTGGCCAACTGCTCGGCCCCCAACCGCCTGACTACACCGGATACATTGCCTGGCGCGGCCACGCCAAGATGACTCCTGAAGAGTTCCCGCCCGGCACCTTCCAGGCCCTGTTCGGTCCCGGGAATCGCTTCACGTACTACGACATCGCCCCCGGCGTCGTGCACTGGATGAGTGTCGCCAACGGGCCCGCCGGCGGGCGTGACGAGGGCACGCCCGAGCAGACCCTGAACATGCTGCGCGCCCGGCACGCCGGCTGGACCGCCCCGGTTGAGAACATCCTCGACGCAACCACTCCGGAGAGCATCCTGCGCGGCGATGTCGTGGACCGTAGGCCAGACTCCGTCTGGGGCCAGGGCCGGGTCACCCTGCTCGGCGACGCCGCCCACGCCGTCAGCTTCAACATTGGGCAAGGCGCCTGCCTGGCCATCGAGGACGCCCTCGTGCTGGCTGGGCACCTTGCCGCCCCCGGTGCCACCGTCACCCGGGCGCTGCGCGCTTATGAGGCCGAGCGGCAGGAACGCACGCGGCCGATGCAACTGTTGGCGCATCGCATCGGTGCGATCGGCGCCTTGCAGAACCCGGCCGCGATCTGGCTACGTGACCGGGTTCTGAAGCTCGTCTGGAACCGTACCTTCCACACCGCGGAACACGAACACGTCGCCTACGCCACGCGGTGGGCCTCTGGTACCGCCGCCAACGCGACGTGAGCACGTTCGTACACGCTCACGATGAAAGGACTGTCGTTGTGACCACTGCGACCAACCCAGCCGCGTGGGAAAGCACCCGGGAACGCAACAAGGCGACGATCCGGCGCGTCTTCGCCGAATTCGTCAACCAGGGTGACTCCTCGCTCGTGGACGAGCTCTACCGGCCGGACATCGTCGACCACGCAGGCCTGCCCGGCGCGCCCGAGGGCGCCGAGGGCGTGAAGTACACCATCGCCGGACTGCGTGAGGCGTTCCCCGACTTCCACGTCACCATCGAGGACATCAGCGCACACGACGACATGGTGGTCATCCACAACACCTGGAGCGGCACTCACCGGGGCGAGCTGCTCGGCGTAGGTCCCACCGGTCGTGCGTTCGTTTCCGTCGGCATCGTCATCTGGCGGTTCGACGAGGAGGGCCGGATAGCCGAGCGCTGGGAGCACGGCGTGGCATCCAATATGTTCGCCGCGCTCGGCATGCGGATGCTGGCGCCTCGCAAGGGCGGTCGGCGCACCGCAGAGGGCGGCCGGTCCGTGATGCGCACCGTGACGTTGAACAACGGCATGTCCACGGCCTGGCACCGACTCACCGCGGAGTTGCAGGGCCCGCGTCGGCGCGAGTACGAGGCCTCCCGGCGAAGGCTGGGCATCACCCACGAGGCGCTCCGCATCGACCCACGACCCGACCGGGACTACGTGATCGTGCACTTCGAGACCGCAGACCCGGAGCGAACCAGGAAGCGCTGGACAGAGTCGAAGCACCCCTTCGACCAGTGGCTGCGCGAGCAGATCCTCGACATCCACGACGAAGATCCCTGGGCTGGCCCCGCCACATTCGCCGAGTCGGCAGGTCTCACCTGGACGGCGCCACCACGACTCACCCCAGACCGCCCCGATGGGGGCCGCTGAGCATCCCGGCGGCACCCATCGACCGTCAACCGACAAGGACCACTCATGAGCATGTCCAGGACGGACCGGAAGAAGCCGATGCATACCCACTCGAACGGGGTGCGCCCGATCCTCCTCGGTACTGCGGGCCTCACGCTGTCCGGCCTGCTGGCCGAGCCGCCCAACGGGCCGCCGCGGGCGACCGTCGTCGCCGTGCACGGCGGCGGCATGCGCGCGGGCTATTTCGACGGGCAGGCCCAAGCCGACTTGTCCCTGCTCACCCTGGGCGCCCGGCTCGGCTTCACGGTGTTGGCCCTCGACCGGCCCGGGTACGGCCGGTCGGCGGCGCAGGTGCCCGATGGCCTGCCCCTCGACGAGCAGTCCGCCGTCCTGGCCGGGACGCTTGAGGCGTTCGCCGAACGGCACTCAGTCGGGGAGGGGTTCTTGTTGCTGGCCCATTCCTTCGGTGGCAAGCTCGCCCTTGCGGCCATTGCGCACACCCCCGGCATGCTCGCCCTGGACGCCTCCGGTGTCGGCCACCGTTACAGCATTGAACCGGAAGACCGGAAGCGGTTCCGCCGCCACATGGAATGGGAGCGCAATTGGGGCCCGTTGGGGCTTTACCCCTCGGGCACCTTCCGCGCAGCCGAGGCCCTGGTCGCCCCCATACCTGTCCGCGAGGCCGCCGAGGTGGACCTGTGGCCGGAGAGGTTTGAGCAACTGGCACCGCAGATCGACATCCCGCTGCGACTGACCTTTGCCGAGCACGAGGCCTGGTGGCTGCACGATGAGCCGGACGTCGCCGATCTGACCTCCCGGCTGACCAAGGCACCGGTCGTCCGAGTGGAGCGCCAGCCCGACGCGGGCCACAACATCAGCCTCGGCCGGGCCGCCCGCTGCTACCACCTGCGCGCGTTTGCCTTCTTCGAGGAGTGCCTGCAATCCGCCGCGGGGGCCGCGGCTCGGCCGATGCGCACCCCCGGAGAGGCAACCTGACCAAGCCGTGCAGATTGATGCTGCCGGCTACTTCACCGTTGAGCTCACGCGTTTCAGCGAGCGCTTCAAGCCCGGATCACCTCGGGCGGCTGCCGGGCGAACCCTTCCCGCGAGATGCAGGCCCCCCAACGTGCCCGCGAGTCGCCGGGAAAGCCGATCAGCCCAGAGGTTCTGCTTGTGCACACTCGACAAGGCGGCCGAGAGGGCGACGTGGAGGTCACGGAGGATGTGTGCTCCGATCAGCGAAAATGGCACTACGGGTCAGCGTGCGCCCGGCGTGATCGCTACCATGCTCGTAATGCGTAGGTCTCGGGTTCGAATCCCGAAGACGGCTCCATCGAACCCCAGGTCGGATTGTCGTTGACCTGGGGTTTTCTGTTGCTTGAGGCATGGCGGGGCACGCGGCCGGGGTGACGTGACTTTCCCTGCGTGAGCGGAGCCACTCGGAACCTACTTCTTCGGCTGCGATGCGGCTGCGACCTGGGCATCGGGTCTGGCTTGATGCGAATCGGCTCGGGAACGCCCTTGGGTGTAACAGGGGCGGTGGTGAGAGCGGCTGTGACGATCTACCTCACGTTGGTGCGCTTCCTTCGGGTCCGGGCCAGCCAGGCCCGGCGGATGAGGGCGCCGACGGCGAGGGAGGCGAGGATGGCGCCCCAGTCGATGACGTGGGGGAGGCCGGGGAAGAAGGCGAAGAACGTGAGCGAGGCGACGGTGCCGATGGCGAAGGCGATGATGCCGACGCGGCGAGGCTTCGCTTCTTGGTCTTGGGATGGGGTCTCGGGGGTCATGTGCGGCTCACTTGGTGATGTGGTGGCACTGGCTGACTCGCCGCACGCCGTTGACGACGAGGTGAGCGCATGCCTTGCCGTAGTGGGGGAGTTTCCGCGGGGCGTTGTTCCGCATCGGGTCGATCTTGCACTCGGTGTGGGTCCTGCCACGGGAGGTGCGGTACGTCCTGTTGTTGGTGTCCGCATAGGTGAAGTCGATGCGCCAGTTGCAGAAGCCGCTGTTCAGAGCGCCGACGAAGCCGCAGTCGACTCCGGCGTTCTGGTAGGTGATCCTCTTGCCGCCGCCGCGGATGATGTGGGTGAACACGCAACCTGTCGGGATCTTCATGGTGACGCCGCCGACTTGGTAGTTGAAAGTGGCGACAGGAGTGGAACCGATGGCGGTGGCGTGTGCGGCTGATGGAGGTAAGACGGCGAGTGCCGCCGTCGCGGCAAGAGTTGCGATGGTTCGGGCTGTGAAACGCATGGCCATGAGCGGCTCCTATTTCGGCGAAGTGTGTGTGCCGAGATCGGGAACTCCGGCCGCTGACTCAAGGTTCTGCGTCGAAGAGCAGACCACCACGATGAGTGATCAGCAGATTGTTGGGCTGACCAGCCGCGATTGTCTGCTCCGGTGTCGACTCCATGCGTGAGCGGACGCGCGGCACACGCTGGATGAGAGGTCACGAGTCGGAGCCCGACGAGTCCTCTGACAAGGCAGGACAGGGCCCGGCGTGCAACTGCGGCACTATCCGTCACGATCTTGCAGACCCTCGTAATGCGTAGATCTCGACGAGTTCGAATCCCACAGAAGGCAGATGACCTGAGCTGGGGTTTTGCGTTCGACGGACGCGGGGCGTCGTCGGATGCGATCGCCATGCGGCATGGGGTCTCAGTTCTGCTCGCACATTCGCTGACGTCGATGCCGTCCAGCGGTTGTGCGAGTACCAGGGGCATCTGTGAGTTGGTTCTGTTGTCTGCCGGGCCCGCCGGCCCCAGCCGCAGGCCAATTGGGGCTGATTGGTTGTTGTGGGGGTGTCGGTGGGGTGGGGTAGAACGGGGTGGTGGGGGAGGTTGGGAGGGTCGGTGTGGTGGGGGCGGGTGTGGGGTCGGTGCCGTTTGTTGGGCGGGGGGTGGAGTTGGGGCGGCTTTTGGGGGGTTTGGGGGGACTCTCGGGGGCTGTTGTTGTTGATGTCTCCGGTGACGCCGGGATTGGTAAGAGTCGGCTGCTCGCGGAGTTCGGGGCGTTGGCCCGGGCCCGGGGGGTGGGCGTTCTGCGGGGGCGGGCCGTCGAGGGGGAGCGGGGGCGGCCTTCTCCGGCGTTTCAGGTGTTTCTTGATGCCTTTGCCGACCTTGAGTCGTCCGAGTGGGCCGGCTCTCCGCCCGTTGAGATAGGTGTTCGCTCCGTTTCCGCCTTGCTGCGGAGCGTTTCCAGTAGTGGGCTCGTGCTCGTTCTCGACGATATGCACTGGGCCGACCCCGCCTCGCTCGAACTGCTCGACCACCTCGTACGGCATCCGGTGCCCGCCCCCCTTCTGCTCGTCGTCTCCCGGCGGGACCGGCAGTCTCCGCCCGCCCTCTCCTCGGCTCTCGCCCGTGGTGTCGACACGGGTGTCGTCACGCGGATCCCACTGGGACCGTTGGGGATCAGCGACTGTGTCGATGCGGTGGCCCCGGGGGTCTCGGTTGAGCTGGTTCGGGAGAATTTCGAGCTCAGCCGCGGTAACCCTTTCTATTTTCTGGGGCTTCTTCCGGAGCGGTCTGGGGCCGGTATCGCTCAGGCTCTGCTGCTCGATGAGCTCTCGCCTCTCTCGGCCCTGGAGCGTCGTGTCGTCGAAGCCGTCGCCGTGTTCGGCGATCACGCCACCACCGATCTGCTCGGCGCCGTCATCGGAGTCGACGACAGCACGCTCGTTGACGCGCTGCGAGAGGTCGTACGGCGGGATCTCGTACGGCCCGATCCGGGCGGGCACCGGCTGGAGTTGCGACATCCGCTGATGCGGGCGCTGGTCTGCGACAGCCTTGATCCGTGGCGGCGGCAGCGGCTGCACCGGCGGGCCGCCGCCGAGCTGGCCCTCGTCGGGGCCTCGGTCGTCGATCGGGCCTACCACGTGGAGCAGTTCCTTACGCGGTGGGACGCCGAGGCCGCCGCCGTGTTGATCGAGGCCGCCGAGCAGTCGGCGGTTGGTGCGCCCGCTCTTGCCTCGCGATGGCTGGACGCCGTGCTGGGCGTGCTGCCCGACGCGCCCGAGCACCTCGACACCCGCTGTGAGCTGATGCTCGCCCGCGCCCGTACGCTCGGCACGACCGGGGCCGTGAAGGAGAGCCGGGACCTGCTCCACCAACTGATCGGGCTGCGGCCCCCGGACCCGGACGGGCACGATCTGGTGCGGGCCTCCGCTCTCATCGAGTGCGCCTTCATGGAGCGTCACCTGGGGTGTTACCCGGAGGCCGGCGCCCTGCTCAACCGTGAGGTGGGCCGGTGCGCCGGGCCGTCGCAGGCCGGTCGGCGCACCGCGCTCGTCATCGAGTGGGGCAACCACGCGCTGTTCGCCACCCGCTTCCCCGATGCGCGGGAGGAGCTCGCCCTCGCCCTGGCCAGAGCCCGGGCGGTAGGTGACGAGCTCGGCGCCGCGGAGCTCCTGACCCTTTCCGCCATCGGCGAGGCGTACGAAGGGAACACCTCGGTCGCCCGTCGGCATGTCCACGACGCGGCCGCGCTCATCGACGTGCTGACCGACGGCGATCTCGTCGGCCAGTGCGAGTCTCTGGTCAGGCTGGCCTGGAGCGAGGTGTTCCTCGACGAGTTCGCCGACGCCGAGCGGCACACCCACCGCGGCGCCGACATCGCCCGGCGGACCGGCCGCCCCTTCGCGCTCTCGCAGCACCTGCTGTGCGCCGCGTACGCCCACGTCATGACCGGCCGGGTCACCACAGCCCTCGAACTCGCCGACGAGTCCGAGGCCGTCGCCCGCACCCTCGGCGGCAACGAACTCCTCGGCTTCACCCGCGCGCTCAGATCCATGATCCTCATGCACGCCCGCCCGCCCGGCGACCCCGCCGTACTGGCCGCCGCCGAGGAGGCCGTGGCCACCGTCGGCGCCGTGGAAGGCTGGTGGGCGACGCTGGCCCGATGCATGTCCGCCTACGCCGTGCTCGGCTCCGGCGACCCCCACCGTGTACGGGACGTACTGCTGCGCGCCGGCGGCGGCCCGGGCCTCCCTCGGCTCCAGCCCTCCGTACGGCCCAACTTCCTCGAACTGCTCGTCACCGCCGCCCTCGCCACCGGGGATGCCGCGGACGCGGAGCACTGGGCCCGGCAGGCCGTCGAAGAGGCCGCGCGGCTTGAACTGCCCACCCAACGCGGTGCCGCGCTGCGCTGCCTCGGCCTGATCGACGCCGCGCGCGGCGACCGTGACGCCGCCGCCCGGTCGTTCGGCGAGGCCGCGCGGGAGAGCGCGCGTTCCGGCGCGACCCTGCGCGAGGCCCACAGCCTCCTGCTCGGAGCCCCCTACCTGAAGGCCGCCGGAGACGGCCCCGGCGCCGCCGCCATGTGGCGCCGCGGTCGCCGGCTCGCCGACGAAGGCAGCGCGAAGCTCCTCGTCGGACTGGCCGATCACATACGCCCGGGTGTGCTGGGCGGCGCTGACGGAGGCGGAGCCGGGGCGGCCGGGCCCAGCGGTTCCGGCGACATCGCCGGCAGGCTCGCCACGCTCACCCCGCGCGAGCGTGAGATCTCCGAACTGGTCGCCGAAGGGCTCACCAACCAGGCCGTCGCCGGCCGGCTCTGCCTCAGCACCCGTACGGTCGAAAGCCACGTCGCCCGCGTGTACCGCAAGACCGGCGTACCGTCGCGCGCCGCGCTGGCCGCCCTCATGGCCCGTGGCGATAGCGACCGTCACCGTTCTCCGGCTACGGAATGAGGGCAGCTTCATTTCTCGTGTTTCGTTTCGCGCGTTATTCCTCGCTCGTTATTCCTCGCGCGGATACGTCGCGATCACCTTTCCTCCGGTGTCCGCCTTCAGATACCCGGAGCCGTACGCGTCGGACAGGTACACGCTCATTCCGGGGCCGGTGTCGAAGACCGTCGACGCCGCGTTCACCACGAGATACCGGTTGGTGGGGTGCTCGACCCCCAGGTCCCGCTGCGCCTTGCGCAGCAGCTCCGGCAGGGCGTCCCAGTCGAACGCGGACAGGTTCACCGGTACGGCGCCGGTCATGACCGTGCCGCCCGCGCCCTCGCGTACGGCGACGTCACCGCCCCGATAGCCGAACCGGTCGAACCGTTTCTCGCTGCCCTTGACGAGAGCCTCGGCGCTCACGTGTTCCGGGTACACGATCAGCCGGGTGACCTTCGTGCCGCCCATGACCGGTTTCAGTTTCCGGATCGCGGTACGGACCCCTTCCGGCGTCAGCAGGTCGGCCGGATTGGTCGGATTGGTTGGATTGGTCGTATGGGGGGACTCGGTCGGCTTGGCGGGCTGGTCGGCGGCCTTCTCGGGCGTAGCGAGCGTTTTCGGCTTTTCGGTGCTCGCCCTCGTCGCCGTCGCCGCTGCTTTCTCCGCCTCCGTAGAGCTCCCGCCCTTGAACGCGAGCAGCAAACCCCACAGCAGTACGCCGGTCAGTGTCACGCCCGCGACGGCCACGGCCGCCATCTTCGTACGGGTCTCGCGCACTTGCCGCCGCGCGTCGCCCGGAGGGAGCGGAGCCGACGGCGGCACCCCCAAGGTGCCGTCAGCCCTGCCTTCCTCGCTCTCCTCGCCGCTCGCCGCCGCCAGCATGGCGTCCAGCGCCTCGGCGTCCGGCCGCGCGTCCGGGTCGCGTACCAGTACGGAGACCAGCGCACCCGTGAGCGCCCCGGCCCGGCGCGGCGGCGGAACCTCGGCGTCCAGCACGGCGGCCAGGGTCGCGAGCGTGTTCTCCCGGCGCAGCGGGTGGTGGCCCTCCACCGCCGCGTACAGCATCAGGCCGAGCGACCACAGGTCGCCGGCGGGGCCGCCGGACTGGCCCCGTACGCGTTCGGGCGCCATGTAGTCGGGGGAGCCGATGACGGAGCCGGTCGCGGTGAGGGCGGTGGACTCGCGGAGGGCGGCGATGCCGAAGTCCGTGAGCACCGGGCGGCCGTCAGGGCGCAGCAGTACGTTGGCGGGCTTCACGTCGCGGTGCTCGATGCCGCCCGCGTGGGCGGCGCACAGCGCGGCCAGCACGCCGCGGCCGAGCCGGGCGGCGTCGGCGGGGGCCATGGGGCCCCGGTCCAGGCGGTCCTGGAGCGAGCCGCCGGTGACCAGCTCCATGACGAGCCATGGGTACGTGTCCTCGCCCGCGTCCACGATGTGGTGGATGGTCACCACGTTGGGGTGGTCGATCCGGGCGAGCGCCCGCGCCTCGCGCAGCACCCGGGCCCGTAGCGTACGGGCGCCCTCCGGGTCGGCGTCGGCGTACCCGGGGTCCGGCGGGCGCACCTCCTTCAGGGCCACATCGCGGTGGAGGGCCAGGTCGCGGGCGCGCCAGACCGTCCCCATGCCACCGCCGCCGAGCCGGTCCACCAGCTCGAAGCGGTCGTCGATCACACGTCTCGCCGCATTCACGGCGACCCCAGCGGTCGCAATGTTCCCAGCGCTCCCAGAGCGGTCACCGGTCCGGCCGGTCCTGCCGCGCGTTCACGATCAGCGCGTCGCACTCCTCGACGAGGCGGGCCAGCGAGCCGTCCGGATCGGCTACGGCATCGGCTCCGGCCTCGGCCCCGGGTGCGTCCTGTATAGCGCTACGGGCCCGGGCCGCCCGTTCGGCGGCGGCGTCGGCTCGGCCGAGGGCGAACTCCATGCGGGCGGTGAAGAGTTCGGCCCTCGCGTACTCGCCCAGCGCGCCCGCCCCGCAGGAGCGGAACACCTCGATCGCCCGCCCCATGTGGCCGATCGCCTCCTCGAACGCGGCGACGTTGACGGCGTACTGCTCGGGCGAGTCGTACGCCTCGTCCGGCGCGCCGTCGCTGCGCTCCAGGCACAACCGCGACACCTGCTCATGCGTGCGGCCGAGTTCGAGGCGCAGTTCGTCCGGTCCGGTGGCTGAGGGGTTCGGGGCGGCCTCTGACGTCCGTACGCCGTCCTCGTTCTCGTTGTTCCGGTCGTTCCGGTCGTTCCGGTCGTTCCGGTCGTTCCAGTTGTTTTCGTTGGTCTCGTTGTTCTCGTTCTCGTGCAGGGCCTGCCGCATGACCGCCTCGGCGGCCTCCTGCCCCTCGGCCCTCAGGGTCTCCCACGCGCGGGCGCGCATCGAGCGGACCGTGGCGCCGCCGTCGCCGAGTTCGCGCCACAGCCGCTCGGCGCGCTCGTACGCCTGCGCCGACTCCTGTGCCATTCCGGCCCGGCTGAGGGCTTCCGCGGCCTGGTGGCTCAGGATCGCGCAGTGGTGCTGGTCCTCCCAGCCCTTGGCGATGTCGGCGGCGAGGATGAACTGTTCGGCCGCCCGGCCCGGTTCGCCGCCTATGTGCCCGTAGGAGTGCCCGAGCCAGACGTACGCCTGGACCAGGTCGCTCTCATCGTGGCCCTCGGCGAGATCGGGGAGTACGGACTCCAGAATCGACGCGGCCTCGTGGTGGCGGCCGCTCTCGAAGTAGTGGCCGCCGAGGCGCAGCCGGGCGAGGGCGCCGAGGGTCGCGGTCTCGTCGGCGCGGTCCGCGAAGTGGGCGGCGTCGAGCAGGAGCGTCGCCCACTCGGCGTTGAGCGCGGGTGCGGTCGCGTCCGGGTCGGTCGACGGCCCCTCGTCTTCGGCGGGTTGAGCGCCCAGGGCCGCGACGGCTTCGGCCAGCGCGAGGCAGAGGCGGGACCGGTCGCCTGGTTCGAGCAGCGCCACCCGGTCCGGGTCGTCCAGCACGGCGCGTACGACGGCCACCGCCTCCTTGCACTCCCCCTGGGCGAGGTGCGCCTGGGCGAGCTGGACCTCGGCCGTGGTCGCGAACCAGGGGCGGCCGGATTCGTGGTGGCGGGCGACCGCCGTGCCGAGCAGCCCGACGGCGGCGGGCAGATCGCGCGGCGCGGTGAGGCGGCCGAGCAGCTCCGTGGCGCTGGCCAGGCGGGAGAGGGCGGAGGGATCGTCCTGGTGCCGCTCGGCGAAGGCGATCAGGCGCTCCAGTTCGGCGCTCACGTCCGCTGCCTCGGCCCCCGGGTCGAGCGCGGAGCCGACCAGCGCGGCCCGTATCCGGCAGCGGAACAAGTGCACCGCCAGCGTCTCGGCGGCGGTCGCCCGGCCCGCGGCGTGCAGGGCGTCGGACCGTGCGCCCAGCTCGCCGAGGAGGGCGAGCGTGTCGTTGTCCACCGTGAGGTCGGGGGAGCTGAGGAGGGCGCGGGCCCGTGCGACGACCGCCCTCCCGGGGCGTCCGGCCTGCTCGTGGAGGTCCGCGGCCTGCGTGAACAGGGCGTCCGCGGGGCCCTCTTCGGCCTCGGGCCTGCCCGCCGACCTGCCGACCTCCATGCCCGTGGCGTCGAGCAGGTCGGCGCGGTCGGCGGCGCTCAGCACCGCACCGTCGCGCTCGACGGCCGCCGCGGCCCGCCGCCAGGCGGCGCCGGCGAAGGGGTGCGCCGACTCGGCGAGCCGCCGGGCCTTCTCGATCAGTTCTTCGGTCGATTCCGCGGCCTGTTCCGCGGTCGGTTCTATGGCCTGTTCCACGGTCAGTTGCGCGGTCGGTTCCGCAGCGGTCCCCTGCTGCCCGCCGCCCGTGGCCTCGCCATGACGAGCCCCCGAGCCCACGCCCGTACCGGCCCCAGACCCGACCCCAAACCCGGTCCCAGAGACAGCCCCGGCGACGACCCCAGACCCGACCCCGGCTCCGACCCCGCCCCCCAGAGCAGCCGTCCGCACCCCCAGCACCAGTCCGTCGACCAGCGGTTCCGCCGCCATCTGCGCCCGGATCAGGCCGGATACGCGCGTGTTGCCGTTACGGGCGTCGAAGCGCGCCGCGTGGGCGAGGGCGCCCTCGGTCGCGTGGGCCAGCAGGGCGGCGGCCGTCCACCGCGTGCCGGGCGGGCCCGGTACGGGACGGTCGCCGTGGCCGAGTTCGACCAGGCGGCGCATGAGGAGTGCGGCGCAGGCCAGCCACTGCATGTGCGGCTCGACATCGCCGCGCAGTTCCCAGCGCGGCGTCTGCTCCGCGAGGATCTCCAGGCCGCGCGGCTCGTTCCCGGTCAGCGCGCAGAACTCCACGTGCGAGGCGACGGCGCCGGCCAGCGCGTCCTCCGAGCGCGCGAGGCGGTATCCCCGCAGGTGGTGGGAGCGGGCCTCGTCCAGGCGGCCGAGGCGCACCAGCGGCAGCAGGGAACGGGCGAGGGTCCGGTGGGGTTCCGTCAGGCAGTCCTCGGTGCCGTGGGTCACCGGCCGCCACGCCTCGACGCCCGCCGCGTCGTTCCCGTACTCCACCTCCCACGCCCCCTGTGTGCGCAGCTCGCAGGCGTGGCAGTCGGACATCCCGTCGCGGTCGGCGGCCAGCATGGCGGCCAGGGCGCGGTCGCCCCGTGCGCGGTCGCCCACGTGCTGGGCGATGTCCAGTTCGCGGGAGTGGACGGGCCGTTCGGAGTGGCCGGCGATCCGGTAGCGGCGCCGCATCTCCGTGAGCCACTGCTCGATCGAGGCGAGCGGGATCTGGGGCTGGGCGAGCGCGTCCCCGGTGACCCACTTGAACATCCAGAACAGCTGGTGGGTGTCGTCCTCGTCGAAGTCCGCGGGGTTCTCGTCCCACATGCGCAGCAGCCGCGCGAAGGGCACGAACATCTTGTCGCACTCGGCGCTGGTGCTGTACGCGATGGTCAGCTGGACCAGGGCCTCGACGAGCAGCGGCCGGTGTCCGGTGGCCTCCGCCTCGGCGGTGAGCTCCGCGGCTCGGGCGTTGCGCGCGGGGCCGAAGGGCTCGTCGTCGAGTTCGAAGATGTCGAAGCGGATGTCTTCGGGCGAGCGGGCGGCGGTCATCGGGTCTCTCCGGTGGTGCGGGGGGTCGGGTCGGCGGGCGCGGCGGGACGTACCGCCCGGTCGAGCAGGCCGAGGAAGGCGCGGTTGAGCAGGGCCGATTCCGCTGGGCGCAGCGGGCGCATGGAGGTGAGCAGCGCCTGCCCGTAGAGCGCCTCGATCGCGGTGGCGGCGAGTTCGGGGTCGGAGGCGGCGGCCATGCGGTGCACGAGCGGGCTGAGGTGGTTGAGGACCAGCCGGGCGCGCGGCCGGCTGCCGCGCAGCGAGCCGAGGATGCCGGCCCACAGTCCGTCGGCGGCCTCCGCCTCCTCGGCCCGCGACCGTTCGTGGCGTGCCTCGCGGTCGTCCAGGTGGAGGGCGGGGACGGTGACGGGCTGGTACGCGCGGAGCACCACGTCGCAGCCGAGCGGGTCGAGGGCGGCCCGCGCGGCGGCCAGGAAGGGGGCCAGCGCCAGTTCCGCGTCCGGGGCGACGGCGTCCAGGTGCGCGGTGACGGTGTCGGGGTCGAGCTCGGCCACCGCCGTGCCGGGGCGGGCAGCGGGCAGCAGTTCGACGAGTTCGGCGTCGTACGTGTAGCCGCCGTTGACGACGCCGATGCCCTGGGCGGCGGCGATGGCGGCGACCTGGTGGTACTCCTGCGTGCCGCGGGTGAAGTGGACCACCGGGTGGCGGCGGGCGAACTCCTCCAGGGACATCTGCCCCTCGGTGGTCTCGAAGGGCAGCCACGGCAGCATCAGTTGGAACATCTCCGCGTCGTGCCGCGCCAGCGACTTGACGCCGAGGTGGTGTACGGACAGGAACTGCCCGAGGCGCTGCGGCTCGCCCGCCGCCAGCTCCGCCAGCCAGCCCCGGATGCGGTCGCCGAGCACCTCGCGGACTGCGGCGAGGGTGTCGTCCTCGTAGAGGTTCTCGCGCGAGGCGGTGGGCCGCAGGCTGTCGGAGTCCAGTACGCAGCGCACGAAGAACGCCCAGTCCGGCAGGAGTTCGTCCGCGCGCTCGGTCAGCAGCATGCCCTTGAGGTGTACGCGGTGGGCGCCGCGCTGCGCCGGGCTGACGGCCGAGGGCAGTACGTACGCCACGCCGCGCAGCCCGGCCAGCGGCACGTCCAGCTCGATGGCGTCGAGCGGGGTGAAGCCGAAGGTCTCGTGGCAGTGCTGGGCGAGCGCGGTCCGGCGGGCGGCGGGGCCGGAGTGCGCGCGTTCCCACACGGCGGGGCGCTCGGACACCGGCCGGTCCCCGACGCGTACGTCGTAGGGGAGCAACGCCCCGTAGTGCCGGGCGAGTTCGTTGACACGCTCCTCGGTCAGCCACTCCTCCGCGCCGGGGCGCGCGATGAGGCAGACGGTCGTGCCCGGCTCGGTACGGGCGTCCTGCGGCAGCGCACGTACGGTGTACGAACCGTCGTCGCGGGCGCGCCACTCGACGGGCGGCGCGCTGCGGTCGCGGGCGGAACGGCTGACGACGCGGATCTCCTCGGCCACGACGAAGCAGGCGAGCAGCCCGATGCCGAACTGGCCGAGGAACTCGGCGCGGGCGCTCTCCAGGCCGTCCCGCTTGGAGCTGCGGCCGATCGTCGCCAGCAGGTTGTGCATCTCGGCCTCGGTGAGGCCGATGCCGCTGTCCTCTACGCGCAGGGTGGCGGCGTTGCCTTCACCCCCCGGTAGGAGGTGGACGGTGGCGGGGGCGTCCGGGTCCACGGCGCGGCGCGCGGTGATGGCGTCGACGCCGTTCTGCAGCAGTTCGCGCAGGTAGACCTTGGGGCTGGAGTAGAGGTGGTGCGAGAGAAGGTCGACCAGTCCACGCAGGTCGACCTGGAACGTGTGTGACATGCGCTGAGTGCTTTCGGGGCGGGGGCAGGACAGGTACGAAGGGGGGAATGGGGAGGGGCCGCGGGGGTTACCAGGGCAGGCGGTTCCACGGGCTGTCGTCGCGGTTGAGCAGCTCGTCCGCGGCCCGCGAGAACTTCTCACCGTCGTCGTTGATCCGCTCCTGGTCGTAGCGCTTCCCCTGGAGCTGCCAGAAGGCGCGGCCCGTCAGGAACCCCTCGTTGAACTCCGCCCAGGACGCGTACGAGGGCCGGACCAGGTCCACGGCCTGGGCGATCATCGACCACGCCTCGGCGGGCTCGATGAAACCGGCGTCCACGAAGATCCGGCTGACGTGCACCACGCGCGCGGTGTCCCAGGCGAGGACGGACCGCGGCAGCGGGCCCGACGGCTGCCCGTACGCCCAGATGTAGCCGTAGTACAAGGTGCAGTTGGTGTAGGAGCGCTGCACCGAGGAGGGGTCGAGGCCGTGGCGCTCGGCGAGCGCGGGCAGTTCGCTGGTGGCGCGGTCGTTCGCTGCCTTGAGTTCCGCGCGGCGCCGGCCCGGTGCCACTTCGAGGTACTGGTCGAGGTACGGGAGGATCAGCCCGTACGTGCTCTGGTGGCCGCCGCCGAGGAGATAGCGGTACGTCTCACGGGCCGTCTCGGCGTCGTCCGTGTCCCACGCGCCCTTGGCCAGCTTGGCGGCCGTCTTGGGGTCGGCCTCCATGGTGAGGGCGTTGATCGGCAGGTGCCCTTCGATCGCGTAGGCCGCTCCCAGGGCGAGCCCGCGGTCCTGCTCGCGGGTGAGTGCCGGGGCCCCGTCCAGGGTGTTGTACGTGAAAGAGAACATGTTCTTGAACGAGTCCAGCAGGCCCATGTGCGTTCCTAGATCGGAGTGGGGGCGCGGGGGCCGCCGCCGACTCGTGCGGCTGCGCAGCGCCGCGTGTGCCGGGACGAGCCTGGCAAAAGCGCAGGTCGGGCACATCCGTAGAACTACGCAATCCACTACGCAATCCGCGATCTTCTTGCGCAGGCGTCGACACGCAGGCGTCGACACGCAGGCGCCGATGCGCTGGCGCGTCGACGCGCAGGCCGCCGAAGTCCAGTCGCGTTCCGGTGGCCGGCCGGCCGGTCCGCTCAGGCGGCGGCCGAGCAGGCGTGGTGGTGGGCGGGGAAGTCGAAGTAGGTGTGCGGGTAGGGCTCATCGGCGAGGGTGAAGTGCCACCATTCGGTGGGCAGGTTACGAAAGCCGGCCCAGGTCATCGCATGGTGCAGCACCTGTCGGGCGGCGCGGGCGGCAGGGGCGATCCGGCGGCTGTCGGTGTGGGACAGCGGGTCGAAGAAGTCGAACGAGGTGCCCAGGTCCATCGGCGCGCCGTCGGGGCCGGTGAGGGTGACGTCGACGGTGCTGCCACGGCTGTGCCCGGAGCGGCAGTGGATGTAGTGGGGCCCGAACAGTTCCTGCTTGGCCACTCGCGGGTAGTACGCGGCCTTCGTCGCCTGGTCCTTCAGGTCGGCGGCCCAGCGGCGCATATGGTCCACGGCGCGCTGCGGCCGGTAGGCGTCCAGCACGGTCAGTCCGTACCCGTTGCGCTTGAGCAGCGCACCGGCCTGGCTCAGTGCCTGCGCGGCCGGCAGGGTGAGCAGGCAGTCGCCGTACTCGTAGCCGTCCAGCGGCGTGCCCACGAAGTTGTCGCCGCTCGCGTAGCGCAGGTCCTGGCCGATGCCGGGGTCGAAAGCGGACAGGGCGACGAAACCGGGGTGGGGGGACACGGGATTCTCCTCGCAGGACGGTGCGGTGCGCGGCCGGGGCCTCGCAGGGCGGGTGCGGTGCGGTGTGCGGCCGGGGCCTCGCAGGACGGTGCGGTGCGGTGTGCGGCCGGGGCCTCGCAGGACGGTGCGGTGCGGTGTGGTGCGCGGCCAGGGCCTCCTCGTCGGGGCGGGGCCGGTCGGCTGATGTGCGATCGTTCTCCACCCTCAGGGGCGCGTGCGGCAGGCCGAGCGCGCGCGTGTATCAGCCGCGGCGCAATGCGGCCGTCGCCTTGCGCGGTGAGTGATACACGTGTGAGGTCCGGCCGCCGCCTGGGCCGTCCAGGCTGAACGCTGTGAACGATCCATCCCTCTGCCCACTGCTGCAGGTGGACCTCGACGCGATCGCGGCCAATACCCGTCAGCTCAGCGCACTGACCACCGCGGGACTGCTGGCCGTGGTGAAGGCCGACGCCTTTGGGCACGGCGTTACGGAAGTGGCCCGCACCGCGCTGGATCACGGGGCCGTCTTCCTCGGGACCGCCACCCTCCAGGAGGCGCTCGCCGTGCGCGGGAGCGGCATCGACGCCCCGCTTCTGTGCTGGCTCACCGGCCCCTTCACCGACTTCGGCCCGGCCGTGCGGGCACGCGTGGACGTTGCGGCGCCCACCGTGCGGCACCTCGACGCGGTCGCCGCCGCCGCGCGTGCCACGGGCCGTCGTGCCCGCGTCCACCTGCACGCGGATGTCGGGATGGCACGCGACGGCGCACCGGCCGAACTGTGGGGCGTACTGTGCCGGCACGCCGCACGCCTGGAACGGGCGGGACTCATCGAGACCGCCGGCGTCATGGGCCACCTCGGCTGCGCCGACGACCCCGCCGACCCGCACACCGGCGATGGCCTCACCCGCTTCCGCCGAGCCGTCGCCCAGGCCCGCCGAGCCGGCCTGCGTCCCGTCTACCGGCATCTCGCCGCCACCGCGGCCCTGATGACCTCCCCCGACACCCACCAGAACCTGGTGCGGATCGGGGCCGGCCTGTACGGCATCGGCCCCAGCGGTACCGACGTGCCGCTGCGGCCCGCGACGACGCTGACCGCGCCCGTCACCACCGTCCGCGACGTGCCCGCCCGCACCCCGGTCGGCTACCACCATGGCCACATCACCGACCGGCCCACCCGCCTGGCCCTGCTGCCCCTGGGTTACGGCGACGGGCTGCCCCGCGCGGCCCAGGGCCGCGCCCAGGTCCTGGTGCGCGGTCGGCTACGGCCGGTGGTGGGCGAGTTCTCGATGGACCAGATCGTCGTCGACGTCGGTGACGCGGGCGTCGAACCCGGCGAGAGCGTCACCCTGCTCGGACCCGGCCGGCGCGGCGAACCCACCCTCGGCCACTGGGCCGCCTGGGCCCGCACTCTGCCGCACGAGATCTGCACCGCTCTCGGCCGAGCCGCCCGTATCGAGCGCCGCCACCTGCCCGCCCAAGCCCGCCCCGCGCACCACCTGGAGATCCCCGCATGAGCGCCACCACCGCACGCCCGCTCACCACCGCGCGCCCGCTCACCGTCGCCGTCATCGGCGGCGGCCAGAACTGCGAGCACGACGTCTCCCTGGCCACCGCCGCCGCCATCCGCGACGCCCTGCCCGCCCCCTGCACCCCCCTGGCCCTGACCATCGGCCCCGACGGCGCCTGGCGCGGCCCCGACGACCAGCCCCTTCCCGGCGGCCTCGCCGACGCACTCGCCCTGCTGGCCACCTGCGACCTCGTCTTCCCCGCCGTCCACGGCCCCCGCGGCGAAGACGGCACCCTCGCCGCCCTGTGCGACCTGGCCGGCCTGCCCTACGTCGGATCCGGCGTCCGCGCCGGCGCCCTGGCCATGGACAAGGCGACCACCAAACTCATCGCGCAGAACCTGGGCATACCCGTGGCACGCTCCGCCCCGGCCACCTCGGCGGACACCACCGCGCCGCTGCCCCTGCCCGTCGTCGTCAAGCCCGCCGCCGCCGGCTCCAGCCACGGCGTCACCCGCGTCGACACCCCCGGCGACTACTCGGCGGCCCTCGCCGCCGCACTCGCCCTGGACAGCCGCGTCCTGGTCGAGGAACACATCGACGGACGCGAAATCGACATCGCCGTCCTGCGCCGCGCCGACCAGTCCCTCTTCATCAGCCCGCCCCTGGAAATCGTCACCGAGGGCCGCCTGTTCGACACCACCCTCAAGTACGACGGAACAGCCGCGTTCCGTATCCCCGCACCCCTCAGCCGCGCCGAACACGACACGCTCACCCGCCACGCCACGCGCCTCTTCCACACCCTGGGCTGCGCCGGCACCGCACGCTTCGACTTCTTCCTCACGTCCAGCGGCTTCGTCCTCAACGAGGTGAACACCACGCCCGGCCTGACCACGCACTCCCAGGTCCCCAAGATGTTCGCCGCCGCCGGCCTCGACTACCCCCGCCTGCTGACCGAACTCATCGACAGCGCCCTGGCCGTCCACGCCACGCCCTGATACGCGGTGGGCGCGGATCGAGCCGTTGCCGCCGGACCGGATACCGAGGCGGGGTGGCCGGTGGCGGGACCATCGTGAGGTGATCGACGCGCCTCGCTCCTGATGCGGGCGTGACATCTGAAGCAACTCCTGGCGGAGGGCGGCGGATGAGGGCGGCGGACAGGTGCCGGCGGACGGTGCTCAGTCGTCGATGGCGACGGGGTGCATCTTCATGTCGGCGTTGCCCGGGTCGGCGAGCTTCAGCGCCTCCGCAGGCCACTCCAGGGAGACGCTGTGGGTCCCGTTCGGCGGCGTGACGATGAGGTTGGTCGGCTGCGCGAGGCTGTCGCCGCTGTGGTCGACCTCGTAGGAGATGTTGAAGGTGGCGGTGTCGCCGGGCTGCAGGTTGGTGACGCGGGGCTGGTTGTCGGCACGTTCGATGGGGGCGGAGGTGCCGTCGGCGTCCTTGAGGTCGGCGCCCGCGAAGCCCGTGGCGGAGCAGGTGCTCCCGCCCTTGTTGGTCATCTTGACGGTGACGTCGCCCGTGTTCTCGTCGGGCGAGGAGTCCACGGCCGATATGACCAGGTCGTCCGTACGGCAGGACTCGAACGTGCTGTCGCCCTTCGAGGCGCCGCCCGCGGAACCGGCACGGGAGGAGGCGCCGCCGTCGTCGGAACCCGACTTCGCGCTGTCCGCCCGGGCGCCGTTGCCCTTCAGCCCGGACGAGTCCGAGACGCCGGCCCCGACGGCCGCGTTCGCGTCCGTGTGGCTCGCGGCCTTCGAGGCGCCGCCGTCCGAACCGGAGCAGGCGGTCAGCGAGAGCCCGGCGGTCGCGATCAGAGCCGCGACGGCAACGCGCAGGGTGCGACGACGAACGGTGCGAACAGTGGTGCTGGAGCTCATTTCGGTTTCCCCCTGGGGAAGTCGGTGTCGGTCTCTCCTCCGTACGACAACCACTCTGTCCACCCCCGCTACCGCCGGACTGCCGCTCCGCTAACGCCGAGCTAACCGGCCGGCTTTCTCCCGCGAGCACCCGAAATCGAACCCGGTAACGCCCCTCCCGGACCGCGGGACCGCGGGACCGTGGAACCGTGGAGGGGCCGCTCGCCGCCCAGATGACGGGTCATCCTTCTGGGCGACGCAGGGGGCGTCGACACGCTTCGCCGGATTCGGAACCACATGCTGGTGCGGCGATGAGCGATGGGCGCCTCTTCGAAACGGGCCTCAGCCTCGGTACGGGCCTCAGCCTCGGTACGGTCCTCAGCCTCGGTACGGGCCTCGGCCTCGGTCCCGGCCGCCGAGCGGCGCCCTCCACTGCCCTCTCCCTCGTGTCGGCTCCTCGGACCGGACGGGGGAGGTAGCGTTTGTCTAATTGCCGTGTACACAGGGGGAGTTGATATGACGGGTATTGAGGTGGCTGTCGGGGTTCTGTTCGCCTGGGCGGTGCAGAAGGCCAGGCGGGTGGCCGGGCGGGCCGACGCGGAGGTCGACAGGGCGCTGGACGCGGCAATGGACGAACTCCATGACCTGGTGAGTACGAGGCTGGGCGAGCAGCCCGCGCTACGGGAGTTGACCGCCGCGGCCGAGGAGCAGGCCGAGGCTGCCGGGGCGAGCGGGGCCACCGAACCCAGCGGCCCCGTCCGGCAGCGGATGCAGCGCGTACTGGCGGACGTGGCCGAGCACGACGCCGGATTCGCCGCGGCCCTGGAGCGCGCCGTCCGGCAGGTGCAGGACGCCCGCGACCGTACGACCGGCCAGGCGACGGCGGGAGGCGTCGGAAGCGTGGCCGTCCACGGGACGGTGAACGTTACCGCCGAGGCCGGCGGCGCGGCCGCCGTGACCATGGGGAACGTGACGCTGGGAAACCCTCCGCAGCCGGGCCCGCAGCATGGCTGAGCGCGCCCGGCGTTCCCCGAGCCACCCGAGCCGAACAGGCTCCTGAGGTAGCCCGCGCCGCTTACCCGCACGCCGCGGGCGGGAGCGTCGCCCACGCCACGCACGGCGGAGTGGCGGTCGGCCACGCCGACCAGGTCTCCTACGTCCGCAAGCCGCACCGCGGGCGCGTCCTGCTGGCCGTGGTGCCCGTCATCGCGGCGGGCGGAGCGGTCCTGGCCGTCACTCTCGTGCCGCACCAGCCCGCCACCGGCGACCGGCCATCGGCACGGGGAACAGCATCCGCCTCCGTCGCGGCCTCCCCCTCCCGGCCGGCGTCCGCGGCGCCCCCGTCCAAGGGCACGTCATCCGCCTCGCCCGCCCCACCCGACGTGGCCGACGTCGACGCACCCGCGCCCGCACCGGGCCCCCACGGTCCCGGAAGCCGGGCACCGGTCCTTCCGCGGTCCCCCGAGCCGACGGCACCGCGCCCCACCACCGGGGGAGGCTCGCACGCGCACCCCAAACCGGCGCCCCTCTCCCCGAACTCCCGCTCCCAGCTGGAGAACGCCAAGACCGGCCAGTGCGTCGCCGGCGCCGGCACCTTCCTCTCCATCGGCACCTGCGACGCCGGTTACGCCTACGCCTGGACACTGCGTTCCACCGGAGGCAACACCTTCGAACTGGTCAACCGCGCCAGCGGCTCCTGCCTGACGGCGCCCCCGGGCAACGACTACCAGGCAAGCCTCACCAACTGCACCTCCGGCAACATCCATTGGCGGACCGACACCACCTCTGCGGCAGGCCAGACCCTCAAAAGCGTCGAGACCGACCACTGCCTGAAGATCGACTCACCACCTTTCTCCGGCACCTTGGTGATGGTGACCACCTGCAACAGCGACGACCGCAAACAACTGTGGAGAGGCAGCCGGACGGGCTAGCAGCGGGAGGGGAGGGGGCTGGGCTGCTGTCGGTCTGCTGACTGCGGCCCGGGTTTGTGGCTGGGGTCAGGGAAGGCTCGCTGCGCTTTGCCGCTGGTTGCTGCCGCGATGGGGCGTGGCGAGTTCGTCGGGTGTGGGTGGTCTTTGGCCGGGGTCTGTGATCGCTGCCGCGTGGGGCGGCATTGTGCTCGGTTGGGTGCGGGTTTCGTCTCGGGCCCTTCGGACCCAAGGCGCTAGCAGCGGCGGGGGAGGGGGCGGGGCTGGTCGCGGTTCGCTGTCTGCGGGCGGGGTTTGTGGCTGGGGTCAGGGAGGCTCGCTGCGCTTCACCGCTGGTTGCTGCCGCGAAGTGGCCATGGTGAGTTGGCTGGGTGCGGGTGTGGGGGCGGTTCGGGCCTGTGATCCACGGCAGTGGGGAGTGGGATGCGGCGCGCTGCGCTGCGCCTTGGGGGTGGTTGGCGTTCGGGAGTGGGTTTCCGCTCGTTGGGCGGGGCTTCTGGGTGCGGGAACCCTCTTCTGACGGTCAATGTGCCCGATATGCCGGGCCTGTGAAGTTGATTGGGCAACAGGTCGGACTTACCGTCCGATTCCGCGTCCGATAAGGCGCTTTTGTCGGATGGAAACTCCGACCTGTTAGCCATTCAACCTTCCAGGCCGGGCATATCGGGCACGTGGGCGTTGGAAGAGGGTTTCCACACCCCAGCCCCCTGCCCTACGTGCGGAAACCCTCCTCGGACAGCAACCCCGCCCAGGCGCAGCGCAGCGAGCCGCACTCCTCTCCTTACTGCCGTGGATCACAGGCCCGAGCCATGAACCCACCCGCGTCCGAAGGTCTCACCACGCCCCCATCGCGGCAGCAACCAGCGGTGAAGCGCAGCGAGCCTCCCTGACCCCAGCCACACCCCCGCCCGCAGTCAGCAAACCGACAGCGGCCCGGCCCCCTCCCCTCCCGCTGGTGGCGCCTTGGACCCGGAGGGTCCGAGACGATGCGCGCACCTACCCACCCCCAATACCGCCCCACCTGGCAGTGATCACAGGCCCCAGGTCCAAGACCACCCGCAGCCGTCAACCCCGCCCCAGCCACATCGCGGCAGCAACCAGCGGCAAAGCGCAGCGAGCTTCTCTGGCCTCAGCCACACCCCCGCCCGCAGTCAGCAAACCGACAGCGGCCCGGCCCCCTCCCCTGCCGCTGCTAGCGCACTGGGCCCGCAGGGCCCGAGACGAAACTGGCACCCGCCCACGTCGAATGCCGCCCCGCGCGGCAGCACCCCACCGTCGGCCGAAGAACCCACCTCAGGCCCCGGCTCGCCCCCTGCCACTCCATCCCCATCGCAGCAGCAGTCAGCGGCGCAGCGCCTCGGGGCTTCTCCAGGCCCGCCTGTTTGGTGCACGGGGCGGCCCTTTTGTCCCTGGCGGGGGATGGCGCTGTACGGGACGGTGGGCCCGGCACACCGCACTCCACCCAGGCCGCCTCTTTCGGGCGTGCATGATCTGCGGATCACCGGACCCGGACCCGGACCCGCCCGCGGTGACATACGCCAGATCTCTCGGCTGTTCACCATCGGCCGTTGCCGGCCGGGCCGGGGAGCCGCCCTTTCTCGTCCAGGCCGTTCCGGGCCGCCGGGACGGTCTTCACCCGCAGGAGTCCCTGTGCGTACCGACACCGCTCCAGCGAACAGAACCCGGCTACCGCGCAGCCATGCCCTACGCCGCCTCGCGGCCCTGCTCAGCGGGCTGCTGCTCGCCCTGTCCGGGACGCTGGCCATCGCCCCGGCTGCCGCCGCCGGCCCCGACGTCGTCGACATCGTGCTGTTCGGGCCGGTCGATTCAGCCGATCCGGTGCAGGCCGGCACCAGCTACACCTACGACTACGCCGTGACCGGAGCGAACTCCGAAGCCTTCGGCGTGACCTCCTCCGTCACCCTGTCCGGGGCTTCGGCCACCATCACCGGCGTCACCACCACCGGCGGCAGCTGCACCTTCACCGCGACCACCGTCACCTGCAACCACGGCACCGTCGCCCTCGACGACTTCGCCACGACCCACGTCACGGTCCTGCCCAACGCCGCGGGCACCGTGACCGCGAACGTGACCGGCTCCGCCTCGGACGCTGCCGACGTCAACGGTTCCCAGTCCACCACCATCACCGCGCCCGCCGCCGCCGACATCGCCGTCGACGTCACCGCGCAGCCGCACCTGGGCATCCTGGTGCCCTACCTCACCTACACGTTGAAGGCGCACAACAACGGTCCCGCCGCGGTCACTTCGGCCACCGTCACCGCGAGCCTCCCGCCGGGCGCCGGAGCCACGAACCCGTCGGCCGGCTGCACCGCCAGCAGCGGAACAGTGACCTGCACCTACGGCGCGATCGCGAACGGCGCCGACAGCGCCAAGTCGTTCCGCCTCCCGCTCAACCTGCTCTCTCTCGGGCAGGTCTCGGTCACCGGTGTCCGCACCGCCTCCGCCCCGAGCGACAACAACGCGGCCAACGACAGCGACACAGCCACCTGCACCGTCATCTCCGTCATCCTCGCCACCTGCCCGTAGCCCGCTGCCCCTCGGCCTGGCGGCCCGGCGGTCCCATCGCCGGGCCACCGGGCCGTTCCTCCCGTCCCTCCCGCGAACGTCGGCCCCCAGCGGGCCGGGCGACCCCGAACTGGCAATGAAGCTGACCAACGGCAAAAGCACGCCCATAGCCAGGGGCTTGCAGCTCATCGGGGCAACCGCTCTGCGTCGTCAGGGCGGGGAGCGGGAGCCGCAACGACTCGTACGAATCGGTTCGTTCCGTACCGCAGCCCGAGCAGCGGCGTATGCCGTGGCCCTTGGCCCGCCACCGGCTTGCGTGGTCGCACGACGGGGGTGCGTACCCAAATGCCGTTGCCGTGCGGCGTGTTGGCTTCATGGCTCTGTCTGCGGTGATACCGGGTGGCCCTGGGCCTCGTGCCGCGTCAGGAGTACGCGGCAGTCCAGGGCCGCGCTGGGGTCGCGCTCTTTCTCCGCCCTGGCGAGTTTCTCCGTCATGGACTGGCAGTAATCGCAGGTGGGGCAGTTCTCCGCCGTCACGCCGTAGCCTCTCTCGTGGCCGAGCCCGTGCCGTGGTCGTAGCCGACCTACGGGCAGGGGGAGTTACGCCGCCCCGGGCATGGGTGCCGCGACTGCGAGTCCGGGTTGGCGACGCATGGTGACCGTAGCGCTACAGCTGTCGTACGGCAAGTATGCTACGTGACAGATATGCCAATTCGGATATGACAAGAGCCCCTCGCCATTGAGGCTGAGGGGCTCAGTCGCTGGTCAGCGACGTGTCAACCGGCGAAGTGGTCGAACTTCCCAGCCTGAACACCCTTGATGAGGGCGGCAAATTTGCTACGACTCGTGCTCGTCCGTGCGTTCGGGGTGTCACTCTCGCGGATAATTATGGTGCCGCCCTGCTCCGCGATCTCGACGCAGTTCTCGCCCCCTGCGCCGGAGAAGGAAGACTTCTGCCACTTCAGTTCCATGCTTGGATTTCTCACAGTTCTCGCGCGATGTGATGGATTAGCTGCCTTGATTCTGTTGCGTCGAGCGAGGCAGCTTCTGCTGTGTCGAGCAGTGCCCGGTATTTCTTGAGTTCGGCGTCGGCGTCCAGGAAACGTCCTCCCAGTGCACTGTCGATCTGGACGGTGTCGAGCTGCGGAACGACACCGCCGGCGTACAGGACTGGTTGCGTGGCTTCAATGAAGCTTTCGCATGTGAAGGGGATGACGCGGATCGTGACGCTGGGCCACTCCGAGACCTCCATGAGGTATTCGAGCTGCGACCTCGCCACCTTGCGTCCGCCGAAACGCATGCGCAGCGCGGCCTCGTGGATGACCGCCTCGAATCGTGGCGGGTCTTGTCGATCGAAGACGCTCCGGCGTCGCATCCGGTGCTCGACGCGCACGTCTGCCTCGTTGGAGGGGAGGGCGGGGACGTGGCCGGAATAGATGGCGCGGGCGTATTCCTCGGTCTGGAATATGCCGGGCAGGGTGACGGACTGCATGGAGCGCATGAAGGTCGCGTGGTGTTCAAGCTCCGCGATATCGAGGAATCCCGGAGCGAGCAGTCCGCGGTACTCGTCCCACCAGAATTGGCCGCGATGTTCGCGCGCTATGGCGCAGAGTGCGTCGATCAATCCCGTGTCGTCGCACGAGTAGAAGGTGGCCAACCGGCGGATGCGTTCCTCGGAAACGCCGATCCTGCCGGATTCGGTGTGGCTGATCTTCGCTTGATCGGTCGACAGCAAACCGGCCGCCTCGCGTGCTGCTCTGCCCGCGCTCTCGCGCAGCTTCCGCAGCTCGGCACCCAAACGCGCCTGACGTGCGGTCGGGTTGTCCCTCGCTGGCATGTCACCTTCCCCTGTCTGGTCAGAGTGTCCCGCGTAACGGTGCCATGGTCCACCCGTTCGCACTAGCAGCGTCCGCCTACTTGCTACGTAGCATGTATGCCACTAGCTTTCAGGCAGCACAGCGCCCCATGTCGGTAAGACCGCAGTGCAGCAGCTCGGGCATGCCCGCAGGCGTGCCCGAGTAGGCCAGTCCACGGCGGCAAGCAGCGCGTGCTACAGACGCGTTGGGAGACGTAGCCATGAGCCTTGTACCCCGCAACCGCCACCCGGAAGTTCCGCAACGCCAGTCGTTCCGCGTCAGCCTGCCGAGCGGCGTCCTGGCCCCGAAGATCGCCCGGACGCTCGTATCCGATCTGCTGGTCCTGACCGATCACGGCTGTCTCGCCGACCCCGCCCAACTGCTCGTCAGCGAGATCGTCACGAACGTGCACATGCACACCGGCACGCCCGTCGTGCACGTCGACGTGGCCGTGCGGTTCGCCCGGATTCGCGTGGCCGTGTGGGACGACGCGCCCTACGTACGGCCGCAGTTGCAGGAGGAGCGGGATGGCGACGAGCGGGGGCGCGGGCTGCACCTCGTGCACGCGCTCGCGTCGCACTGGGGCGTGACGTGGCCCCGTAGAGACGAGCAATCGATCGCCAAACACGTGTGGTTCGCGCTCGACCACGACGACCGGGAGGAGATCGCGGCGAGCGCAGCCGCTGCGGCTCCCCTGAAGGCGTGCCCCATGCCGCCGGTGTGAAGCGCGTCGTCCGCGACCTCGGCCCGGCGACGGGCGCACGGCACTGTAGGGAGCCCACGGCGGAGGTACAGCCTCAGCGCGACGTTCGGGCCTGCTCGGGTTCGGGGGTGGGGGCTCCGTCCGTCCGGTGCCGCGAGGGCCCGTCCCCCGTGGCCGGGACTGGGCGGACCGGCCACCAGACGGCGCGGCCGAGGAGCGCGGCGAGGGCGGGGACCAGTACGAGTGAGAGGACGAGTGCGGAGAGCAGGATGCCGAGCGTCATCGCGAAGGCGATCTGTTCGTTGCCCGGGGTCGTGGCGAGGGTGGCGAAGGAGGCGGCGAGGACCAGCCCGGCCGTCGCGATGGCCGGTGTCGTGTGCCGTACCGCGCGGGCCACGGCGGCGCGGGCCGGGCCGGGTCGCCGCATCTCCTCGCGGATGCGGTCGCTGATCAGGATGTTGTAGTCGGTGCCCAACGCGACGACGAAGAGGAACAGCACTAGGGGGAGGGTGAAGTTGACGCCGGGTTCGCCGAGGCCGTGCTGGAACAGCAGGGTGGCGGCGCCGAGGGTGGCGGCGAAGCCGAGTCCGACGGAGAGCATGAGGATCACCGGTGCGAGCAGGCTGCGCAGGAGCAGCAGCAGGATGAGGGCGATCAGCGCGGCCGCGACCGGGAAGACGGTCTTCAGGTCGTGGTCGACGGCGGTCGAGACGTCCGCGAAGACCGCCGCCGTGCCGCCCACGTGGGCCGTCGTCCCGGCGGGCGTGTGCTGGGCGACCGTGGCCCGGATCGGTCCGGAGGCCAGGTCGCGGGCCCGCTGGGTCTGTGGGTCGGCGGTCGGGTAGACGTCGATCCGGGCGGCGTGATGGTCCTTGTTCAGTACGGTCCGCGCGACTTGGCCCACGCCCTTGACCTGGGCGAGCGCGTGGGAGAGGCCGTCGAGCCGGCCGGTGGTGAGGACGCCGCCGCCGTCGGCGGTGACGTAGACGCTCGTCGGGTCCGAGACGCCGGCCGGCAGCGTGCGGGAGATCTCGGCGGCGGTGGCGGCGGAGGGGGTTCCGTCGCCGGAGTCGCCCTGCCCGTAGTCCATGCGGAGGCCGACCAGACCGGCCCCGAGCGCGGCGAGCAGCGCGATGGAGGCGGCCAGCATCGTCAGCGGCCGTCGGCCGATCAGCGCGCCGAAGCGGGCGGCACGGCCCTCGCCCGGCTCGTGGCGAAGGGTCCGGGACGGCCAGAACATCTTGCGCCCGCAGGCCGCGAGCAGCGCGGGCATCAGGGTGAGGCTGCCGGCCAGCATCACCAGGACGGCTACGGCGATGGCGGGGCCCATCGAGCGGAACTGCCCGAAGGTCGCCACGCCCAGCGTCGCGAACGCGGCCACGATGGTCAGCGCCGCCGAGGCGATCGCGGTGCCCACCCGGGCGGAAACCTGCTCGGCCGCCTCGCGGGCGGGCTGCTCGGGCCGGGCCCGTAGCTGCTCGCGGAAGCGGAACAGCAGGAACAGCAGGTAGTCGATGCCGATGCCGAGCAGCACCACCGTGATCAGGTTCGGGGTGCCCGCGTCGAGTTTCCGGCCGGTGAGCATCGCGGCGCCCGCGACGGCCCCTCCCGCCACGCCGCCGATGAAGGCGACCGCGAGCAGCGGCAGCAGGGCGGCCAGCACGCTGCGGAACGCCAGCACGTTCAGCAGGATGATGAGCCCCATGATGAGGGCGCTGCCGACCTTGGCGGCGATCTCGTGGGCGTCGGTGGTGTCGACGGTGTCGGCGAGGCCGCCGGTGAACCCGGTGCGCATCCCCGCCTCGGCGAACTGCGTCCGGGCGGAGTCCCGGAAGGCCCGGTAGACGCCCTGGACGCCCTCATCCGTGGGGGTGCCGGTCAGCTGGACGGAGAGCAGTTCGAAACTCCGGTCGGGCGCCGTCATGGCGGGGGCGACGCGGGGCGTCTGGGAGCGGTCCGGGAGCAGGAACGCGGGCTTGTCGTCATCCCTGGGCATGACGACCCGGCGCTTCGCGAGCTTCGCCGCCTCCGCCTCGATCCTCTTCTGGTCGGCGGCGCCGAGGGCCTTGCCGTCGGAACGGGCGACCAGCACCGTCACCGTGGTGGCGTCGGGGTCCGCCCCGAACCGCTCCTCGGCGACGCGCAGCGCGGCGGCCGAGTCGTAGCTCTGGGGCAGGAAGTCCCCGGTCCGGCTCTGGGTGACACGGGACATCAGGCCCGGGGCCAGAGCGCTGAGCGCTACCCCCAGCACCACCCAGATGACGATGACCTTCCACGGGTGCTTGGTGGAGTACCTGGTCAGGGCGCGGATCATGCTGTCCTCCGGCGGACGGGCTCGAAAAGGATGGGGCGTGGGGGAGGGGAGTGGGGTGTCGGCCGGGTGTTTCCGGACGGACTCCAGCCCATCACCGAGAGGGGCCCCGAGCGTCGTGGCAGCGGATGATCCGGACCGGGGGACCTGGGTCCTTTTCCGCCGGTGACCAGGAGCCTGGTCCTGGTCCTGTTCGTATGAACCGCTGCCGCTCCCGGCCGCTGTGCAACCCTGTTCAGGGGGCCGGGAGGCCGTACACAGAGGAAACGACATGCCCAGGAGCCGTCACACCGGTCCCGCCGACGCCCAGGATCAGGATCAGCCGCGCATCGGCGGCGCCGAACCGCCGTGGTCGCGCAACGACGCGCTCGTGGCGGCCGGGGCCTGCGCGATGAACCTGCTCAGCTACGTGTTCTTCGACGCCCCCGGCGGCCGGAACGAAGTGAGCGTGCTCGGCTTCGTCCTCGTGGCGCTGGGGGCCCTGCCGCTGCTCGCGCGGCGCCGCCGCCCGGTGGCGACGCTCGCCGCCGTCTTGGCGCTCGACGCGACGGCCGCCCTGACCGTGCCGCTGCCCAGCCACTTCGGCGCCGTCCTGGTGGTCGCCGTGTACCAGGTCGCCCGGGACCGTTCCGGCCGGGTCACGGCGGTCGCGGCCGTCGCGACGGTGGCGGTGACGCTGCTGAGCCAGAGCGGGGGCCGGGTCCCGCCCTGGCAGGAGGTGATCACCCCGCCCCTCTCCACCGCGATCGTCATCGCCACGGGCCTGGCGGTCAAGCGCTGGCAGCGGGAGGTGGCGGCCAACCGCAGGCTCCTCGCCGATCGCGCGGTGGCCGATGAACGCCGCCGCATCGCACGGGAGTTGCACGACATCGTGGCCCACCACATCACCACCATGCAGCTGATGGCGGGCGGCGCGCGGGCCAACCTCGCCGAGCCGGAGGTGGTCCGGGACGCGCTGGTCACCCTGGAGTCCTCCGGGCGGCTCGCGCTGCGCGAGATGCGCCAGCTCCTCGACGTACTGCGGGCCGGCGACGAACCGGAGGCCGCGCCGTCGCCGCCCCAGCCGGGCGCCGACGACCTCGACCGGCTGGTGGACGAGTCCCGGCTCGCGGGGCTGCCGACCGAGTTCGGCGTCCATGGGCAGCGGCGGCCCTTGCCGCCTACCGTCGGCCTTACCGTGTTCAGGATCGTCCAGGAGGCGCTCACCAACACCCGCAAGTACGCGGGGGGCGCCCGTGCGTCCGTACAGCTGACGTACCGTCAGGACGGGGTCGCCGTCGAGGTACGGGACGACGGCGGGGGCGCGCCGCCGCAGGAAGGGTCGTCGGCCGCGGGACCGGGCGGTTACGGCCTGATCGGCATGCGCGAACGCGTCGCCCTGCACGGCGGCACTCTCGCCGTCGGCCCGCTGCCCGGTGGGGGATTCGCGGTTGTGGCCGAGCTGCCGCTGCCCATGGATGAGGCGGCGGATGCTGCCGATGCGGGCGAGGCGGCGGAGACTGTCGATGCGGGCGAGGCAGTCGGAGCAGAGGACGCGGCTGAGGCAGCCGAAGCAGAGGACGCGGCTGAGGTCGCCGTCCAGAACGAGGGAGCGCGCCGATGAACGGGGTCCAGGACGGGACCGCGCCGCCGAGGATCAGGGTGCTGATCGTGGACGACCAGCCGCTGGTCCGGCGCGGTCTCTCGCTGATCCTCTCCCCCGACCCGGCCTTCGAGGTGGTGGGCGAGGCCGAGGACGGCGCGCGGGCCGTCGCTCTCGCCCACGAGCTGAACCCCGACGTCGTGGTGATGGACGTACGGATGCCCGTACTCGACGGCGTCGGCGCGACCGAGGAACTGGCCGCCACCTTGCCCGGCTGCCGCGTCCTGGCCCTCAGCACCTTCGACCTCGACGAGTACGTCGTGGGCGCCCTGCGCGCCGGAGCCTATGGGTTTCTGCCCAAGGACAGCTCCCCGGAGGACCTGAGCGCGGCGATCCGCACCGTCCACGCGGGCGAGGCCGTCGTCGCGCCGCGCCTGCTCACCCGGCTGATCGCCGCCTACGTGCGCGCGCCACGCGACGCGCGGCCGGTCCCCGCTGCCCGAGGCGGACAAGTCGGCCGGAGCGAACTCACCGCCCGCGAGGTCGAGGTGTGGCGCCTGATGGCCACCGGACTCGACAACACCGGGATCTCCCGCGACCTGGGCATCAGCCTCTCGACCGTCAAGAACTACATCACCAGCATCTTCGACAAGCTCGCCGTCCGCGACCGCGCCCAGGCGGTCATCGCGGCCTATGAAACGGGCCTGGTCACCGCCGGTGTCACGGCCGAAGACCCGTCCGGCGGCGACGGGTCCGCCGGATAGCGGGAGGTCAGGGAGGTCAGGGAGGTCAGTTCGAAAGAGGTCCGGCTTCGCCGGAGGCAGCATCACTTCCTCGTAACGTCCCAGCGCCAGCAACATGCCGAGAGCCCCGGGCGGAATCAGTAAGGCGACGAGTACGACGGCGAGCGCCTGCATTGCCCTGTCCTTCCGTGAGAACAGCATCCGGGTCACCCGGCGCCGCCCGCGCAAACCCCGCTCCGCCGCCGTGGAAAGTCCGCCGGCGCCTTCACGGACGCTTCGGGGCGCTCCGTCACGGACTCTTCGGGGGCGCCTCCGTCACGTCCAGGAACACCTGGTCGGCCTCGGGCCAGGTCTGTGCCACCGAGCGCTTGATGCGCTCCGAGACCGTCTCGACCTCCTCGCTGTCGAGGCCGGGCACCAGGTCGATACGGGCCGCCACGAGCGTCGAGTCGAGGCCGAGCCGCATGGTCAGCAGCGTGGCCACGTTGTCGATCTCGGGCTGCGCGTCCAGCAAGGCCCGTATCCGGCCCCGCAGCTCCGGGGCGACGGCCTCGCCGATGAGCTGGTCCCTGGCGTCCTTGCCGAGGCGGTAGGCCACGTACACGAGCAGCAGCCCGATGGAGAGCGAGGCCGCGGCCTCCCAGAGCACCTTGCCCGTGACCATGTGCAGGGCCATCCCCGCGATGGCGAGCAGGACCCCGACCACGGCGGTGCCGTCCTCCGCGACGACGGTGCGCAGCGCGGGGTCGCCGCCGAGCCCCGAACCGGGCTGCTTGCGCACCTGGTGCAGGGCGCGCAGCAGCGATCCGCCCTCGGCCGCCAGCGCCACGCCGAGGACCGCGAGCCCGGTCACGTAGCCGCCGGTGGTCTCCCGCTCGTGCGACCGCAGCGCCTCGACGCCCTGGAAGAAGGAGAAGCAGCCGCCCATCACGAAGATGCCGACGGCGGCGAGCAGCGACCAGAAATACCGCTCCTTGCCGTAGCCGAAGGGGTGCCGGCCGTCGGCGGGGCGGCGGCTGCGGCGCAGGGCGGCCAGCAGGAAGACCTCGTTCATGCTGTCGGCGACGGAGTGCGCGGCCTCGGAGAGCAGCGCGGGGGAACCGGTGGCCAGGCCGCCCACCGCCTTCGCGGCGGCGATCAGCAGATTGGCGGCCAGCGCCACCAGGACCGTCACCCGGGTCTTGCGGTCTTTACGGGCCTGATCGGTACGGTCCTGATCGGTACGGGTCTGGCCGGCAGGAGCCTGGTCGGCGCGGTCGTGGTCGGTGGCGGCCGGGCTCGTACGGGGCCCCTGCGTACGAGCCCGGTCCGACCCCTCGGCCTGGTCGCCCCGGTCCGTGCGGTCGTCCCGGTCCGTGCGGTCCGGGGTCACCGCGCGGACCGGTCAGGCCGTGTCACGGCGTTCCAGCTCCGCCAGACGGTTCTGCAACCGCTCGTTCTCCGCGGCCAGTTCGCGGTGACGGGCGCCGGAGGAGAGCGACGGGTCGTCCTCCCACCAGTCGATGCCCATCTCCTTGGCCTTGTCGACGGAGGCGACGATCAGCCGGAGCTTGATGGTCAGCAGCTCGATGTCGAGCAGGTTGATCCGGATGTCGCCCGCGATGACGATGCCCTTGTCGAGTACGCGCTCCAGGATGTCGGCGAGGTTCGCGCCGCCCTCGGGGCCGTACGTACCGGGGAGGCGGCTCGCGGTCGTCATCGGCGGCCGCGGTTCCCGGCGTGCGCGTACTCCCGCTGCTTGCGCGCGTCCGTGTCCTCGTCGTCGACGTCGGCCTCATCTTCAGCCTCGTCGGTGTCCTCAGCCTCGTCGGCGTACTCGGCGTCCTCGTCGACCAGCTCGCCTTCGACTTCGCCTTCGTCCTCGTCCTCGGCTTGGCCGTCCGCTTCGGCGTCCTCGGCTTCGTCGTCGTACGCGGCCTCGTCCTCGCCGTCGTCCTCGTTCTCGACGTCGGCTTCGTCCTCCGCACGGTCCTCGCGGTCCTCGCGGTCTTCCGTACGGTCCTCCTCGCCGTCTTCTGTACGGTCCTCTTCGCGGCCTTCCTCGCGCTCCTCCTCCGCGACCGCGTCCTCGTGGCTGACCACGACCTCGCCGTCCCGGATCTCGCCCCGCCAGCCGTCCTGGGCCTCGCCGCGCAGCGAGATGTGCCGTGCGAAGTTCTTGAGGTCCAGCCGGGCGCGGCGGCCCTGGGCGCGCCAGATGTTGCCGGTCTTCTCGAAGAGGCCCTTCGGGTAGTACTCGATGACCAGCAGCACCCGGGTGAGGTTCTCCGCCAGCGCGTGGAACGTGACGACGCCCTTCGTGGTGCCCTTGGCGCCCTCCGAGGTCCATACGATCCGGGCGTCCGGCACCTGTTCCGTGGTGCGGGCCTTCCAACTGCGGGTCGACCAGAAGACCTTGAGCTTCCAGTCCGAGCTGGTGTCGTCGGCGGAGTCCGCGCTCCTGACGCCCTTGGCGAAGGTGGCGAACTCCTGGTACTGGGTCCACTGGTCGTACGCCTCGCGCACCGGAACCCCGACGTCCACGGACTCCACGATGACGGTCGGCTTCCGGCCGCCGCCGCCCTTCTTGCGCTTGCCGCCGCCCAGTCCCTTGACCGACTCCACCACGTTGTCCTTGAGGTGGGACGCGCCCGCCTCTACGGCGCTGCGCACCGGGCCCTTGCCTTCGGCGATCTTCCGGCCGCTGTCGAGCGCCAGTTTCGCGAAGCCAGGGCTGCGGCCCTCGGCGATGTCGGTCAGTTTCACGGTGCTCTCGCCGAGCTTGCGGCCCGCGCCGGTGAGCAGGCGTTCCGCCTGGGCGAGCGCGTAGTGCTGGAGTTCCGTCTTGAGGCGGTCCACCGCCGGGTTGGCGGTCAGGGGCTCAGCCACGGTCGCCACCCGCCTTCGTCGTCCGCGTACCGGCGGCCTTGCCGGTGGTCTTGCCGGCCGTCTTCCTGACGGGCGACCTCTTGGCCGTACCAGCCGTACCAGCCGTACTAGCCGTACCAGCCGTACTGGCCGTGCGCTGGGCCGACTTGGCGGCGGTGCCGGCGGCCTTTCCGGCCGGGCCGGACCTGCGCGCGGCGGGCTTCCGGCGGGGTCGGCCGCTCGCGGTGGAGGACTCCTCCGCGTCGCCGTCCGCGTCTCCGCCCGCGCTGTCGTCCGTACCGTCGTCCGCGCTGTCGTCCGTACCGTCGTCCGCGTCGCTGTCCGCGGCCTTGCCGCCCGCCGGAGCGCGCTTCGCCCGCCTGGACCGCGCCGAACCCGAGCCCGAGCCTCGTTTCTTATCGTTCTCGTTCTCGTTCTCCGGCTCCTCCTCGGCGTCCTCGTCGCCGCTGCCGGAGAACTCCGGCACCACGCCCGACAACCGGTCCTGGACCCCGGCCGTACGGTCGTGCAGCCGGTCCGCCAGCCCCTCCAGCTGGCGGTTGACGAGCGCGCCGGTCGCGGCCTTGCCCACCCCGCGCAGGTCGTCCCGCAGCTGGTCGCCGATCTCCTTGAACTGGGGGTTGTGCGCCAGTTGCGCGGCGGCGAAGTCCGCTATCGACTTCGGGTTCAGCTGGAGGCGCTTGCCCATCACCAGCGTCCCGATGCCGAAGGCGAGTTTCGCCTTCTTCGTCCGCCCGAGCAGGTATCCCGCGCCCACGCCGAGCCCTATTGCCAGCCGGCTGTTCATATCTCTCCTGTTCCGCTCTGTTGGCTCTGTCCGCTCCGGCTCTGGAGCCGGTCGAGGAGTTCGTCCTCGCGCCGGTCGAATTCGTCCTCGTCGATCTCGCCCGCCTCCAGCCGCCGCGAGAGGTCGGCCAGTTCGCTCTGTACGGCCGACGGGTCGTAGTACTGCCGCTCGGCCTCGGTCAGCACCTGCCGCAGCACCCAGCCGGTGCCGCGGAGTGGGGCGACGGGCAGGAGCAGCAGCTCTCCCAAGAGGCCCATGGCGTCAGTCCACGAAGCTGTACGGCGGCAGGGGGCCGTTCACCCGCAGCACGAGGTGCGGGTTCTCGTGGCGCAGCGCCGCGACGGCGGCGACGAACTCCTCGCCGTGCTCCCGGTCCACCAGGAACGAGATGTTCGCCAGCCAGCCCCCGCTCGGCGGCCCGGGGCAGGCGTCCTCCGCGGCGCCTTCGAGGGCGTGGTGCAGCAGCGCCGCGTCGCGCGGCTCGCGCTCCTGCACCGCCGTCGCGACCAGTTCGCCGAGCCGCAGCCGGTCCTCCTGGCTGCCGCCGCCCGCCGCCTTGTTGGCCTCCCGCAGCTCCCGCAGCTCGGGGGCGTCGATGAGCACCCGGTGGAGCACGGCCTCCTCGTCGTGGGTGGCCTTCACGTTGTACTCGGCCTTGCCGTCGAGGGTCTTGAGCCGTTCGAGGTAGTGCTCCTCGTGCGCGGCGAGCGCGGTGGTGACCGCGTCGTCGTCGGGCGAGACGCCGCCGAACCGCATCGGCAGCACGGGCCCGGCGGAGCTCGCCTCGGCCAGCACGCCCTGGTGCGCGAGCAGTTCGCGCCGCTTGGGCCTGAGGTCCGGCGGCGCGTCGCTCACCAGGGCCGCCAGCCGGCCCGCCGTGACGCTGCGCACGGGCCGGGGCGGGTCGCCGATGCCGACCGTCTCCTCGGGGAGGCGCGGATGCGAGCTGCGAGTGATGCCGTAGACGTACGTGCTCACTCCTGCTCCTCCTTCCGGCTCCGCGAAGCGGTGCGCTTGGCCCGCGGCCTGGACTCGCCCTGGCCGCTCTGGCTCTCCTCGCGGGCCTGGCTGAAGGCGTTCGAGACGGTCTCGGCGGCGCCGGACAGGGCGCCCTTGGACTTGCCGCGGGCCCCGGACTCGGTGACCTCGCCGACCAGGTCCGGCAGGCCGGGGTTCTTGTGCGGCCCGGCCTCCAGGTCGAGCCGGTTGCACGCCTCGGCGAACCGCAGATAGGTGTCGACGCTCGCGACGACGACTCGTACGTCGATCTTCAGGATTTCGATGCCTACGAGCGAGACACGGACGAACGCGTCGATCACGAGCCCCCGGTCTAGGACGAGTTCAAGGACGTCGTACAGGCCGCTGGTGCCGCCCGAGCCCCCGCCTTGCTGTGCCGGGACAACAGTCATCGCGTGGTGCCTTCCTCTCGTGGGGATGAATAGTGATGGATGGGGATGGATGGGGATGGTCTGGTCTGATCTGGGGATGGGTCGGTCCTGGGACGGACTGGGAATCGGGGTGGGTCGGGCCGGATGGGTCGGGCCACGGGGCGGTGCGCTCTGGGGGGATACGGGCCGCGCCGCCGGGCCGCTGTCCGCTTCGGAGTAGCCCTCAGGGGCGGGACCAAACACCGTGGCTGCTCCCGAACCGCCCTCGGTGCTTTTCCCCGGCCGTCCCCGGAGGGGTTTCCCGATAGTTCGCAGAACTCTTCCTCAACCGCTCCGAGGACGTTTCTTCAACTGCTCCGAAGCTGTTTCCCCAACCGCCCCCGAAACGCCGTCCCGACCGGGCCGCGTCGCTGGTTTTCCGGCGGACGCGGTCGCAGGTTTTCCGTCAGACGCATGGGATACCCGAGTCCCGTGACCGGGTACGGGTGCATCCCGGCAGGCCGGCGGCCCGGCCCCGCCCCCGGCCCGCTGACCGCGGGTGCGCAGCGGCTGAGTGCGGGTGCGAGGCAGTCTGCGAGCGCCTGCGGGGAGGAAACAAGAATCCCGTGAAACCCCAACTACCTCTGGAACAACTGGCGGTGTCCGCCTACTCCATTCCCACCGACGCGCCCGAGGCCGACGCCACCTTCGACTGGGACGCGACGACCGTGGTGGTCGTCGAGGCCCGCGCCGGGACGGTGTACGGAACGGGCTGGACCTACGCCCCGGCCGCGGCCGGGCTGCTCATCGACGAACAGCTGGCGCCCGCGACGCTGGGCCGCTCGGCCATGGACGTGCCCCGGCTGCACGACGCGATGTGCAGGGCGGTGCGCGACTCCGGCCGCCCCGGCATCGCCTCGTGCGCGATCTCGGCCGTGGACCTCGCGCTGTGGGATCTCAAGGCCCGGCAGTTCGAGGTGCCGCTGGTGGGGCTGCTCGGGGCGGCCCGCGAGACGGTGCCCGTGTACGGCAGCGGCGGCTTCACCACGTACCACGACACGCATCTCGCCTCGCAGCTCAGCGGCTGGGTGCACGGCCAGGGCATCCCCCGGGTGAAGATCAAGATCGGTGAGGGCCGGGGCCGGGCGGTCGTCCGCGACCTGTCCCGGGTCCGGCAGGCCCGCCACGTCATCGGCGACAAGGCCGAGCTGTACGTGGACGCGGCCGGCGGCTACAACCGGAAGCAGGCCGTACGCGTCGGCGGGGCGCTCGCCGAGTACGGCGTCGGGTGGCTGGAGGAACCGGTCTCCGCCGACGACCTGAACGGCCTGCGGCTCATCCGCGACACCCTGGTCTGCGATGTCGCGGCCGGCAAGTTCGGCTACGACCTGCCGTACTTCGCGCGGATGGTGAGCGCGGGCGCGGTCGACTGCCTCCAGGCGGACGCCACCCGCTGCGGCGGGATCACGGAGTTCCTCCGGGCGGCGGCGCTGGCGCAGGCGCACGGCCTGGAGATCTCGGCGCACTGCGCTCCGCACGCGCACGCCCACGCGGCGGCGGCCGTGCCCAACCTGCGGCACATCGAGTGGTTCCACGACCACGTACGCATCGAGTCGACGCTGTTCGACGGCGCCCTCGACCCCTCGGGCGGCGAGCTGACCCCCGGCCAGTCGCCGGGCCACGGGCTGACGCTGCGCCGCGAGGACATGGAGCCGTACCGGATCGCCTGAGCGGCCTGCCGTGGGCGGGCTCCGGCCCGCCGCGTCAGGCGCGCGACCGTACGCCCCTCCGCTCGGCCGCTCGGCCGCTCGGCCGCTCGGCCACACGGCCGCACGGCCGCTTCAAGCGCGCGCCCCGGCTCGCCGTGTCAGGCGCGCGCCCCAGCACGCCCCGGCGCGCCTCAGCACGCCCCGGCGCGCTCCAGCCCGTCCCCGCGCGCCGCCGTCCACCTCGATCTGCCGCCGCCTGCCTCTGCCCGTCTCCATCCGCCTCCGCCTGCTCTCACCTGCCTCCGCCCGCTGTCGTACGCGCCTGAGCCGGTCGCTCGTACCCGACCCGGCCCGCTGCCGGAGGTTCCCGCTCCGGTGCACGGGTACTCGGACGGCCCGGCGGACAACCGAGCCGGGACTCCCCAGGAAGGCAACCGCACATGCCCGAGAAGTACGACGTCGTCGAGCTGCTGGAGCAGCAGCACGTCAGGATTCGCGGCCTCTTCGAAGAGGTCGCCGAGACCAAGGGGGACGAACGGACGCGCCACTTCCGGAAGTTGACGCACCTGCTCGCGGTGCACGAGACCGCGGAGGAGGAGGTCGTCCACCCCTTCGCGAGCAAGCACATCGAGGGCGGCGAACGGGTGGTCAAGGACCGGATCGAGGAGGAGAAAGGCATCAAGCGGACCCTCGGCCGGCTGGAGGACCTGGACCCCGACTCCCCGGAGTTCCTGAGCCTGTTCGCGGCGCTGCGCCAGGACGTGCGGGCGCACATCGAGGCCGAGGAGCGCTACGAGTTCGCGCACCTGCGGTCGGTCGCCGACCGGAGCGGGCTGGAGCGGCTGGCCGCCGCGGTGAAGGCCGCCGAGGCCCTCGCGCCGACCCGCCCGCACCCGGGGATGGACACGGCGCTGAGGAACCTCATCGCGGGCCCGGTCGCCGGCGTCGTCGACCGCACCCGCGACGTCGTACGGAAGGCCATGGGCAACCCCTGAGCCCCGGCCCGCGCCGGACGAGCGGAGACCGGAGGACCACAGGGCCGGAAGACCTGAACACCGGACATGAGCGTGCCCCGCCCGGACCGGGCGGGGCACGGCTCTCGTACGCGTCTAGTCATGTGTCTCGTACGTGTCTCCTACGCGCGGACTGTGGACTTCGGGATGCGCCGTCAGGGGGCCGTGGCCAGCGTGAACGAGTGGCCGGCCGGGTCGGAGTAGGTGCGTACGTCCCGCGGACCGCCGTTCTCCTTGGTGTCGATGGGCCGCGCGCCCAGGTTCACCGCTTCGCGCTCCGCTTCGTCCATGTCCTCGCGGGCGACGACGATCCGCAGGTGCGCCTGCTGGGAGTCCTCGGGGCGCGGCCAGCTCGGCGGCGCGTAGCCGTGGTCCCGGTGGATGGCCAGGAAGACGCCGTAACGGCCGGCGACCTCGACGAAGTCGGGGTCCTTGCCGATCCGGCTCTCCCCGCCCAGCAGGCCGGCGTAGAACTCGGCGAGCTGCTCGGGCTCCGCGCAGTCCAGGACGAGGACGGTGGTCTTCTCTACGGTCATCGTCTTCCTCTCTGATTCGGGAATTTCAGAATCTGCGAATGTGAGAATTGAGAATCGGGCCGAAGTCGTGCTGATCCAGGTCGAGTCAAGTCGAGTCAAGTCCGGTCGGGTCGAGTCGGGTCGAGACAGATCGAATCAGATCGAGTCGCGTCGAATCGAATGGAGTCGGGACGGGCCGGAAACAGGCCAGGTTCCGTGTCCCCCGCCAGGCCCCTCCCAAACGGCTGACCCGCACATGCGCCGGCTCGCCCGTACCGCCTCATCCGTACCGGCTCGCATAAGCCGGCTCACACGTGCCGACCGCCGAAGCGGAGTTTTATCTTCCTGGCGGATGGCTGTTCTGGACCCGGCAAAATGGGGGCAGATACACAAGAGCGGGGAGGAGTTCGACGGCAGTGGACGGTAACGATGGACAAGCGTGTCGTGGCCAAGACCTTCGTGGAACTGGCGGGCGGCCTGGACGGGGCCTTGGCCCCGTCGGCCCTGCTTCGCCTGCTGAGTGACCGCTGTGTGAGAGTGCTCGGCGCCGACGCCGCCGGGGTGCTGCTCGCGGACCGGGCCGGTGAACTGAGGCTGGTGGCCGCCTCCGACGAGCACGTACGGCTGCGGGAGCTCTTCGAGGTGCAGCGGGAAGAGGGCCCCTCCCTGGACTGCTTCCGCAAGGGCGCCGCCGTTGCCGTACCCGACGTGAACACGGAGGCGCGCAGCCGGCCGCGGTTCGTCGCCCAGGCCCGTCGCTGCGGCTTCACCGCGGTCCATGCCCTGCCGCTGCGCTGCCGGAACGAGGTCGTCGGCGTCCTGAACCTCTTCTGCGTCGAGCCCCGGCGCCTCGGACCGGCCGGCTCGCACATAGCCCAGGCCATGGCCGACGTCGCGACCGCCAGCTTCGTGCGGCAGTGCGCGATTCGGCGCGGCCAACTGGTCAATGAGCAGTTGCAGACCACTCTGAACGACCGGATCGTGATCGAACAGGCCAAGGGCAAGCTGGCCGAGCGCCTCGGCGTCGATATGGAGCAGGCGTTCGCCACGCTGCGCGGCTACGCCCAGTCGCACCGCCGCCGGCTGCCCGACGCGGCGTGCGACGTCATCGACGACCGGGTGGCGCCGTCCGCTCCGCGCGACTGACCGCCGGCCGTCCCGGCTCCGTGCGCGGGCCGGCCCGTTTGCCGGGCCGCCGCGGGGCCGGCCCCGCGGCCTCCGCGAAGACCGACAGGCGGCGTCGGAGCCCGCCCGCGCTCAGGGCTCGGGACACCGCGGGCGACGGCGCGACGATCCGCAGTTCGCCGCCGAGCGACCGGGCCCGGCGGGCGGTGGCGACGAACACGCCGAGGGCGAGCGCGTCGCAGTACGTGACGCCCGACAGATCGAGGACGAGCCGGACGCCGGGGCCCTGCGCCTTGCGCAGGAGTTCGCGCAGCCGCGGCACGGTGGCGAGGTCCAGCCTTCCGCTGACGTCGATCATCGAGGTGACGGGAGCCGCGACCGCCACCGCGCGGACCGGGTCGAAGGCGGGGAGGGAGGGTTCGAGACCTGCGAGCATCGTGCGCGCCTCCTCGGAGCGGAGCGGTTCGCATATCGCCGGGTCCGGGGCGCACCACTCAGAGTAGCCCCGCCCGCACGCCGCGAACAGCGCCGGTGCACAGTCGCCCGGCATACGCCCGCGGGGCGGACGCACGTATGCGCCGGGGGAGTCCTGGAGGAGCCGGGGGCGCGCGCAGGAGCGCGACCGCACGCCCGATGCGCGAGGGGCACCCACCGGCGGCAGCCGTCACGCCCCCTCCGCCTCCAGCCCCGCGACCGCGACCGCCTCCACCAGACGCCGGGCGGCCACCGGCGGCAGCCGTCACGCCCCCTCCGTCTCCAGCCCCGCGTCCGCCTCCGCCACCGCCAGACGCTCCGCCGGCAGGTCCAGCGAGCGGCATACGAGCAGGTAGACGCCCGCCGATACGAGCAGCCCCACCGGCATCGACAGGTCCAGCCCGCCCAGGAGCCGGGCCATCGGGCCCTCGGCGTCGCCGATCACCGAGAACGGCAGCATCACCGCGAAGCCGGTCCCGTACGCGACCAGCCCCCGCCAGTTCCAACGCCGGTAGATCCCGCGCGGGTTGAAGATCTCCCGGATCGAGTAGCGGCCCCGGCGCACGAGGTAGAAGTCGGCGAGGTTGACGGCCGTCCAGGGGGTGAACAGGGTGCCGAGGACGGAGAGGAAGTGGCCGAACTCCTCGACGAAGTTCTCGCTCGCGCCGAACGCGATCACCGTCGACGCCACGGCCACGACGCACAGCGCGCCGATCCGCCGGGCGACGGTCAGCCGGAACCGGCCGAGCGAGTCGAGGCTGGAGAGCAGGGTGAGGCTGCCGCCGTACACGTTCAGCGCGCCCATCGTCAGCAGCGGCAGCACCGTGACGACCAGCAGCACCACCCCGAAGCCGCCGAACGCCCGGTCGCCCGCGGAGATCACCGACTCCACCAGGCTCTTCCCGGGGAACAGCCCCGCCGCCACCGTGCCGACCAGCATCATCCACGCGCCGCCGACGCCCGCGCCCAGATAGGTCCACCAGAACGAGGAGCGGACGCCGACCGACGGCGGCAGGTAGCGGGAGTAGTCCGAGACGTAGATGGACCAGGAGAGCTGGTAGACGGCGGCGGTGAACATCTGGATCAGGAACGGGGTGAGCGCGAAGGACCCCAGGTCGAGCTGTGCGTGGGTGAAGGGGTGGACGACGAGCACGCAGACGGTGAAGAGGGCCAGCGCCACCATCACCACGTACGTCAGCCAGCGGGACGCCTTGTGGATGACGTCGTAGCCGACCACGGCCAGCACGATGGCGATCAGCGCGTAGCCGATGTAGCTGCCGCCGGCCGGCACGTCGGCCAGGTGGTCGAGGGTGGAGCCGACCAGGATCTGGTTGAAGGCGTTGTAGCCGATGTACGTCGTCAGCGCGACCAGCCACACCAGCAGCGCCCCGACGAACCCGAACTGCGGCCGCGACTGCACCATTTGGGGCAGTCCGAGCTGCGGTCCCTGGGTGGAGTGGAAGGCCATGAAGAACGTGCCGAGCGCGCAGCCGAGCACCACCGCGATGGCCGTCCAGACGAGGTTGCCGCCGAGCCCGACGCCGATCGCGCCGGTCGCGACGGTGGCCAGGTGGGCGTCCCCGGCGAACCACACCGGGAAGAGGTGCCACACCTTGCCGTGCCGCTCGGCCAGCGGCACGTAGTCGATCGACCGCGCCTCGATGACCGGCTTGCGGCCGCCGTCCGGGGGCGGCGCTCCCGCCCCCGCCCCCGAGCGCGCCGGGCCGTCGGCACCCGTGGTGCCGGGTGAGCCAGTGGTGCCGACTGCCATGTCGCGTCTCCTCGCTGCTGATCGCTGTTGGTTGTCGTTGATTGCCGCTGATCGCTGTTGTCGCTGCTGGTCCTCGGTGAGTTGCTCGCTGTCTCTCCCCGACCGGGCGGGCGGTTCGCTCGGGCGGTCCGACGGCGGTACGGGTGTGGGGGGCGGTACGGGCGTACGGGCGGCGTGGGCGCGTACGGGCAGTGGCGCGGGCCTGGGGGGCGTACGCGCCCACGCCGCCCTTCCTGTTCGCGCCCCGCCGCAGCCGCCCCCGCCGTCCTGCCGCGCCCTCAGCCCGTCCGGTTGAGCGCCGCGTAGGCAAGCCGTTCCAGCAGGAGCGCGGACTCGCGCGGCGCGTCCGTCGCGGCGGTGATCACCTGCTTGGTGACCGACACGGCCAGCGGCGGATGCCCGGCCAGCTCGCCCGCGATCTCCAACGCCCGTTCCAGATGCGCCCCTTCGGGCGTGACCTCGCTGAGCAGTCCCCACTCGCGCGCCTCGGCCACCGGCATCCGGCGGGCCCGCAGCACCAGGTCGCGGGTGCGGGCGGGGCCCACCGCCCGTACCAGCCGGGTGATGCCGCCGGAGCTGGGCAGGATGCCGAGGCCGACCTCCGGCAGGCCCAGCCGCGCCGTGTCGTCGGCGACGCGAATGTCGGCGGCGAGCGCCAGCTCCAGGCCGCCGCCCAGGCAGTGGCCGGCGATGGCCGCGACCGTGGGCTGTTCCAGGGCGGCGACCTCCTCGTAGACCGCGCCGGACGCCCGGTAGTAGGCGGCTATCGCCTCCGGCGTCATCTCGCGCAGCTCGCCGACGTCGGCCCCGGCGGAGAACACCGCCGGGCCGCCGGTGATCACCACGGCCCGGCTGGTCCGTACGGGCTCCGAGCGCAGCGACGCGAGGAGTTCGGCCTCCAGGTGGGTGGAGAGCGCGTTGAGCTTCGCCTCCCGGCGCAGGGTGAGCACGGCCACCGCGCCGTGCCGCGCGGTGTGGACCGTACCGAGGGCGTCGTTCGCGGTGTCGGCCGTACCGAGGGCGGCGGCGTCGGCAGCGCGTGCCGTGGCGGGGGCGTCGGCCGTACCGAGGGCGTCGTCCACTGCGTCGTCCGTGGCGTCCGCCGCGCCGGGGACAGCGGCGCTCACTTACGCCTCCGTCCGGAAGGAGAGCAGCCCGGACAGTCCGCGCTTGTCGATCTCGTTGGCGATGACGAGGCGCTGGATCTCCGAGGTGCCCTCCCAGATGCGGTCCACGCGCAGCTCGCGCCAGATCCGCTCGACGGGGTAGTCGCGCATGTAACCGCGGCCGCCGAAGATCTGCTGGGCGCGGTCGGCGACCCGGTTGGACGCCTCCGAGGCGGCGAGTTTCACCGTGGCGGCCTTGGCGTGCAGCAGCTTGCGGCCGTCCACGGTGTCGTCGGCCTGGTCGAACTCCCAGGCCACTTGGTGGGTGAGGGCCCGGTTGGTGGCGATGTCCACGACGGAGTCGGCGAGCATGCCCTGGATGAGCTGACGGTTGATCAGCGGTTCGCCGCCCTGCATACGGCCGCGCGCCCACTCGGTGGCCAGCGACAGGGCCCGTTCGGCGGCGCCGATGGTCCGGGCGCCGATCATCAGCCGCTCCTCGGTGAACCAGTCGCGGGTCAGCTCGTACCCCTGGCCGACGCCGCCGAGCACGGCGCCCGCGCCGACTCGTACGTCCTCGAAGACGAACTCCGGGTGCTCGTAGACGAAGGTGTGCGTGTAGCGCGGGGTGCGCTTGAGGGTGACGCCCGGGTGGTCCTTGTCGATGATGAAGAGGGTGGGCGCGCCCTCGCCGCCGGCCGTGCGCACATTGGCCAGCACGATCAGGAAGTCCGCGGCGTCGCCGACCGTGACGAACCACTTCTCGCCGTTGATGACATAGCCGTCGCCGTCCGGTTCGGCGGTGGTGGCGATGCCGGACGGGTCGGAGCCCGCGTCGGCCTCGGTGATCGCGACGGCGTCGCGGCAGCGGCCCTGGATGCCGGGGAGCAGGTAGCGTTCGCGCTGCTCGGGGGTGGCGGCGCGCAGGCAGTTGGCGGGGCGCCAGACGGTGTCCCACAGTGCGTTGGTGAGCTTGCCCAACTCGTCCTGGACTACTGCCTGTTCGAGGACGCTGAGGCCCGCGCCGCCCCACACGGCGGGCATGTTGATCGCTTGCAGGCCGCTGGCCAGCACCTCCTCGCGGATGGCGGCGAGCGATTCGGGCGGCAGGCCGTTGTCGGCCTCGCAGGCGTCCTCGTACGGCATGATCTTCTCGGCCAGCCCGGCCGCGCGCCGCTTCAGCTCGGCCAGCCGGGGGGTGAGGGCGAACTCCATATCCTGCTCCTTATCAGTGCTACGCGTCGTTCCGTACGCGTTGAGGTCGCGGTTCAGTTCTCCAGGACGATCCGGGCGTCGAGCCCCAGGCAGCCGTCCGCCGTCGCCAGCAGGGGGTTGACCTCCAGCTCGGCGATCTCCGGGTGGGCGGCGGCGACTTCGGTGACCGTCGCGACGGCCGCGGCGAGCGCGTCGAGGTCCACGGCCGGCCTGCCGCGCACGCCGTGCAGCAGGGCGGCGGCGCGCAGCTCGCCGAGGATCGCGCGGGCGTGCGCGGGGGCGACCGGGGCCAGCGCGAAGACGACGTCGCGCAGCACCTCGGTGGCCACCCCGCCGAGCCCGACCATCGCCACCGGCCCGAAGCGGGGGTCGCGCCGCACGCCGACGATCAGCTCCACGCCGCCGCCGAGGTCGGCCATCGCCTCGACGCAGAACCCCGGCGGGTCCAGCCGCCGCGCCATGTCGGCGTGGGCGGCGCGTACGGACTCCTCGTCGCGCAGGCCGAGCGCCACGCCGCCGGAGTCGGACTTGTGCAGCAGACCGAGCGCCTTGAGGACCACGGGCCCGCCGATGGCGCGGGCGGCGTCGGCGGCCTCGTCGGCCGTACGGACCAGACGGGCCGCGGGGAAGGCGACCCCGGCCGTACGGATCAGCTCGCGCGCCGACCAGTAGCCGTCGTCGTCCACCGGGGGCGCGGTGGGCGTCGGCCGGGGCACGGGAGGCGGGGCGGTGCGCCGGGCCAGCATGCCCAGCGTCCGGGCGGCGTCCTCGACCGCGCCGAACACCGGCACACCTTGGGCGCGCAGCACGTCGGCGGCCGGGCTGTCCGCGCACATCGTGTGCACGACGACGGGTCTGCCGTGGCGGCGCACGGACTCGCCCATGGCGCGGGCGGTGGCGAGTTCGCGGGCGGCCAGCGCCTCGCCGTACGTTCCGTAGCCGCCGAAGTAGCCGGTGACCAGCACGGAGTCGGTGTCCGGGTCGGCGAGCAGCGTGTCGAGGGTGCGGGTGAAGGAGGAGATGTCCTGCTCGCCCGCGCCCGCCAGGTCCACGGGGTTGCCGACGCCCGCGGAGGGCGGCAGCCCGGCGCGCAGCGCGTCGGCCGTGGCCGGGGCGAACTCCGGCACGTCCAGCCCGCACGCCTCCGCGACGTCGCAGGCGACCGAGGCGTGGCCGCCGCCGTCCGCGAGCACCGCGACCCGGCGGGCGGGCGCGGGCCCGAAGCGGTGCAGCGCGGCCAGCAGGTCCGCCATCTCGCGGGGGCTGTGCACACGGTCCGCGCCGGCGGCCCGGCAGGCCGCGTCGATCACGGAGGTGTCGCTGGTCAGCGCCCCGGTGTGGGACTTCGCGCCGCGCACGGACGCGGCGCTGCCGCCGACCGTGAGGAGCACGACGGGCTTGCCCGCCGCGACGGCGTCCGAGGCGGCGGCGACGAACGCGCGGCCGTCGCCGAAGTCCTCGCAGTAGACGGCGATCAGCTCGGTGCCGTCGTGGGCGGCGTAGGCCCGTACGAGATCGGCGGCGCCCAGGTCGGCCTGGTTGCCGAGCGAGGCGAAGCGGGAGAAGCCGAGGCCGCGGCCGGTGAGGAAGGCGCTGAGTTCGAGGGCCATGTTGCCGCTCTGCGAGATCAGCCCGACCGGGCCGGCCGGCAGCGGGTTGGAGGCGAGGTACAGCCCGCTCGTACTGTCCAGCACGCCGAGGCAGTTGGGGCCGAGCAGCACCGCGCCCGCCCGGCGCACCCGTTCGGCGAGCGCCGCCTCGCGCGCCTTGCCGTCCGCGCCCAGCTCGCCGAAGCCCGCCGTGATGCCGACGATCGCCCGCGCCCCCACGGCCAGCGCCTCCTCGACGGCGGCCTCGAACCCGGCGGCGGGCACGGCGATCACGACGAGGTCCACGGGGCCGGGCACGTCGGCGAGCGAGCGGTGCGCGGGGCGGCCCAGCACCGGGCCGCCGCGCCGGTTGACGAGGTGCACGGGGCGCTCGCCGCTCATCCGCAGCGCCTGCACGCTGATCCAGTTCCCGTACTTGGACTGGTCGTCGCTGGCGCCGACGACGGCGACGGAGCGGGGCGAGAAGAGCGCGTCGAGGTCGCGGCCGGGAGCGGTGGGGGCGGTGGAACCGGCGGGGCCGGTACGGGCCGTGGTGGCGAGCGTCATCGGGGGACCTCCGGGAGGGGCGCGGGTACGGGGTGGCCGGTGCCCCAGGCGTCCGCTCCGCCGTCGACGACGACGGTGGTGCCGGAGACGTAGGCGCCGCCGGGGGAGGCGAGGAAGGAGATGACGCCGGAGACGTCCTCGGGGCGGCCGAGCCGGCCGAGCGGCACGGCCTGCTCCCACTGGGCGCGTTCGGCGTCCGAGTAGGCGACGTCGAGGCCGTCGGTGGCGATGGTGCCGGGGGCGACGCAGACCGTGCGGATGCCGTAGCGGCTCCACTCCAGGCACAGCCCCGCGGCGAGGTTCTCCACGGCGGCGCGGGCGGCGGTGGCGTGCACCATGCCGGGGATGCCGCGGCGCGGCGAGAAGGCGATGAAGAAGACGACGCCGGAGCGCTGCGGGAGCATCGCGCGGAGCGCGACCTGGCGGGTGACGTCCCAGGCGGCGTCGACCGCGAGGCGGTGCACGGCGCGCCAGCCCTTGGGCGTGATCTCCTCGGCGGGCGCGGTGAACTGCCCGCCCGCGTTGTTGACCAGGACGTCGATCCGGCCGTACGCCTCGACGGTCCGCTCCACGACCTGGGCCACCTGCTCCTCGTCGCGGATGTCGGCGGGCAGCGCGAGGCAGTCGGCGCCTGCGGCGGCGAGCTCGGCGCGCACCTCTTCGAGGGGTTCGGGGCGGCGTCCGCAGACGACGACCTTCGCCCCGCCGGCGGCGAAGTCCCGCGCCGCCGCCCGGCCGATGCCGGTGCCGCCGCCGGTGATCAGCGCGACCTTTCCGGCGTGTTCTGTGCTCCGCACGGAGTCTCCTCCTCGGTACGACCGGAGTGTCTGACTGATGCGTCAGTTAGCTCCTTCGGTCGAGCCGGTGTCAAGAGAAAAAACAGAATTGGCGCGGCCAGATGCGGTATTGAAGGTCTGACGTGCGGATCTTGCCTTTGACTGGCGCGTCAGTAGACTGGGGGCCGCAGGGAGCGACCGGAACCGATGGGGGGAGACGGCGGACATGGCGGACAGGCCCCGCAGCGACGAGGACCGCCGGGAGGCCATCCTGGAGGCCACCTGGCAGCTGATCGCCGAACGCGGCTTCCACGCCGTGCGGATCGCGGACATCGCCAAGGTCTGCGGCACCAGCACCGGAACCGTGCACTACTACTTCCCGGGCAAGAACGACGTCCTCACCGCGGCCCTCAAGTACTGCGTGGAGCAGGCGTTCAACCGGCAGAGCGTCGAGCTCAAGGCCATCGACAACGCCCACGAACGGCTCCTCAAGCTCATCGACATGCAGCTGCCGCGAGTCGGCCGGGTCCGCGACGAGTGGTCGATCTGGCTCCAGTACTGGGCGGAGGCGGTCGTACGCCCCGAATTCCGCCCCGCGCACAACGAGTTCTACGCCCGCTGGCACGAGGCGGTCGTACGGACCGTCCGGCGCGGCACCCGCCAGGGCGTCTTCCGCGCCGACGCCGACCCCGAGAACGTGGCCCTGCGGCTGACCGCGCTCACCGACGGCGCGGCGATCCAGGTCCTCACGGGCGCGCCGGGCATGACGATCACCGTGATGCGCGAGCTGCTGGTGGACTTCGTCTCCCGCGAACTGGTCGACACCGGGGCTGTGCCGGCGCGCGGCTGAGCTCCTGGGCGCGTACGGACACTGCGGCGTGTTCGGGCGCTGCGGCGCGTACGGACGTCTCGGCGCGTACGGACGTTTCGGAGACGTACGAGCGCTGCGGCGCGTACGGACGTCTCGGTGCGTACGGACGTTTCGGAGACGTACGGGCGCTGCGGCGCGTACGGACGTCTCGGTGTGTACGGACGTTTCGGAGACGTACGGGCGCTGCGGCGCGTACGTACGCCCTGGCTCGGCCCGCCCCGGCTCGGCCACGACGCGGGCCCGGCCCGAATCCCCCTGTTCCCTTTGGCTCGAAATCGCCTGAAACATTTCACCGTGCCCATCGCGTCAGTCAGATGTAGGCGATGCTCAGGTGACGATCGGGGTGGGGATGAGAGCGTCCGACATGGACGGCTTTCTGGAGTTCGCGGCGGGCCGAAGCGGGCATCTCTTCCGCTCCGCATGCCTGCTGACCAGCGGTGACACCCACCTTGCCGAGGATCTCGTGCAGGAGACCCTCGGCCGGATGTACGTCGCCTGGCGTCGCGTCTCCTCGATCGGCAACCCCGCCGGGTACGCGCAGACCGTGCTCGTACGGGCCTTCCTCACCCACCGCAGGCGGCGCAGCAGCCACGAGCGGCCCACGGACGAACTGCCCGATCTGCACGCGTCCTGCGACGACGCGACGCTGCGGCTCGCGCTGCTCGGGGCCCTCGGACAACTGTCGGCCAAGGACCGGGCGGTGGTGGTGCTGAGGTACTGGGAGGACCGCAGCATCGAGGAGACCGCCGAGGCGATGCGCGTCAGCTCCGGCGCGGTGCGGAGCAGGTCCGTACGGGCCCTGGGCCGGCTGCGCGAACTGCTGGGCGGCAGCCTCGCCGAATACGCCGGGCGCTGAGCCGCCCGGCATGCCGCGCACTGAAGTACCCGGACGAGAGACGGTGGTTGCTCATGGACACTGGCCCTGACCCTTCGAATGGCCCTGGCCCTCACCCTGATCCTTCGAAATCCGCTGAACCTGGCCCGCTCGCCGCCGCCTTCGAAGGCGAGCTGGGTGACGCGCTGCGCAGGACCGGCGATGACTTCACGGCCGACACCCGGGCCCTGACCAACGGCGGGCTCGCGCGCGGACGCGCCCTCAAGCGGCGGCGCACCGCGGCCGTCGTGGGCGGCGCGGCGGCGCTCGCCGCGGTCGTCGCGGGCGGAGCGGTGCTCACCGGGGCGATCGGCACGGGCCCGGAGAAGCGCCCGGTGGCCGGGCCCGGCCCGCACCGCGGCGCGTCGGGGAAGGCCGTCGGCGGCCCGGGCGGGACCGTCACCGACGAAGGGATGGTCGATCTGCTCAAGGAGGCCCTGCCGAAGGGGAAGACCTCCGGCGGGCAGGGCCGGGGCTTCGGGCCGAAGGACGCGGACAAGAGCGCGTACGCGCAGGTGGTCTACGACGACGGGAAGGGCGCGGCGGCGGTCGATGTGGTGATCGGCTCGCAGGGGGACTACCGGTGCCCGGACCCGACGCAGGTGCCCGACACGCAGTGCACCCGTACGGAGCTGGGCGCTGGCTCCGCCCTGGTGAGCTCCAAGGGGTACGAGTACCCGGACCAGCACGGCGGCATCAAGATGTGGCAGGTCACCTTCGTCACCAAGGAGGGCCGCTACGTCACCGCGTCCGAGTGGAACGCGCCCGCCGAGAAGGGCGAGCCGATCACCCGCGAGAACCCGCCGCTGGACATGGAGCGCATGGCCGATCTGGTCCGGGACGCCCGGTGGGCGCCCGTACTGGCCGCCGTGCCGCGCGCTCGGCCCGTGACCGGACCGGGCGCGATGGACGTCAAGGCCATCTTCCGGCGGCTGCTGCCCAAGGGCCCGGCGTACGGGGAGGTGGCCGCGGACGGTGAGTACGCCCATGTGACGGCGGACGACGGGAAGGGCAAGAGCCTCGTCCAGATCAATGTGCAGCCCAACATGCTGGACGCCGAGAAGGACCTGTTCCGGGACGTCGAGGTCACGGCCCTGCCGGACGGCACGAAGTTCGCCGTGCGCAAGGCGCCCGGCGAGAAGGGCGGGGCGGGGGTGGTGATGTGGACGGTCGACACGGTCCGGATGGACGGGCTGCGCGTCGTGGTCAGCGCGTTCAACTCCGGCAGCCAGGCATCCGCCGCCACCCGTACCGACCCCGCGCTGACGATCGCGCAGCTCAAGTCGATCGCACTGGCGGAGGACTGGCGGCGGGGCCGGTAGCGGCGGGGCTGGTAGCGGCGGGACCGGGCCCCGTACGGGCTCGTCGGGTGAGGCCCGTATGGACTTGGCCGGGTGGTTCGTACGGGCTCGTCGGGTGAGGCGCGCACGGACTCGGCCGGGTGGTTCGTACGGGCTCGCCGTGTGAGGGACGTACGGGCTTGGCCGGGCCGGCCCCGTACGTGCCTGTCACACATGAGGGAGCGCGGACGGCCCCAGGCCGCCCGCGCTCCCTCGACTGCCCGCCGGACCGGCCGGCGAGGGTCCTCCGGTCAGAGGTCGAACTCGTTCGGGTCAATGCCCACCGCGTAGCACGCCTCGCGGACGACGGCCTGCTCCGTCTTGTCGAAGTCGCCGTCGGCGCCGCCGATCACGATGCCGATCTGGATGACGGCCCGCGCCTCGGTGGGCTTCTTCTGCACCTTGCCGATGGTCTGCAGGATGCTGACCTTGCCGAAGTCGAAGTCGGCGGTCAGCTTCTGGCAGTAGTCGTTGAAGCGCGCCTGGAGGTCGTCGGCGGGGAAGTTCTGGAGCACCTCGTTGGTGCCGATCAGCGAGGCGACGCGCTGCCGCTCCGAGGCGTCGATGGACCCGTCGGCAGCCGCCACCAGCGCACACATAGCCATGCTCGCGTCACGGAACGCCCCGCTCTTGAGGTCGTTCTTCTTCGCCACCAGCTGGCCCTGCATCGTGGTCGCGGAATCCTTGAGCTTGTCCCACAGCGCCATGTGCGTTTCTCTCCTCATGCAAATAGGGGTGCACAGGCAGAACTGCGGCAGGGGTAAAGAAGTTCCCAAGAGCGCCGGACGCGCCCCTCAGGTCGTGACCGGGTCCAGGACCAGCGGCTTGAGCCTGCCCTCCAGCATCGAGCCGAGGCCCTCGACCGCGCACACGTCCGCGTTCCGCGCGACGTGCACCGGCATCCCCGTCGCCGACCTCAGCATCTTGTCCAGCCCCGGCAGCCGGGCGCTGCCGCCGGCCAGCATGACGCCCCGTTCCCCGAGGTCCGCCACCAGATCGGGCGGGCAGAGCCGCAGCACGCGCCCGATGGAGTCGAGTACGGCGGTGAGCGGCGTGTGGATGGCCTCCCGCACCTCCCGGCTGCCGACCCGTACGGACCGGGCGCACCCGGTCGCGACGTCCCGGCCGTGCACCTCCGCGCCCTCCCAGTCCTCCGGGCCGCTCGCGCCCATCGCCAGGTGCAGGGGGCGCAAGCCCTGGCTCGGCAGCACCAGTTCGTGCGCGTTGCGCAGGTGCTGCACCACGGCGTGGTCGATCGCGTCCCCGCCCAGCGGCACCTTCTCGGCGGCCACGATCGAGCCCAGCGAGAGCACGGCGACCTGGGTGGTCGCCGCCCCGCACACCACGATCATCGTCGCCTCCGCCTGCTCCACGGGCAGGCCGCAGCCGACCGCCGCCGCGATCAGCGTGTCGACCAGCTCGACGCGGCGCGCCCCGAGGCCCGTCATGGTCTCGACGGCGGCCCGCAGCGCCAGCGGATCGGCCTCGTGCGGGATGCAGACCGCCGCCCGCAGCGCCGGCTTGCGCCGCCATGCCCTGCGGACCTTGTCGCCGACGAGATAACGCAGCATCCGCTGGGCCATGTCGATGTCGACGACGGTGCCGCCGGAGACGGGGCGCACCACGCGGATGTGATCGGGCGTACGGCCCGCCATCCGCTCGGCGAGCGTGCCCACGGCGATCAGGGCGCCGGTGTTGGTGTTCACGGAGGCGACGCTCGGCTCGTCCACGATCAGGCCCTGATGCTTGAGGTAGACGCGGGTGCGGGACGCCCCGAGGTCGACGGCTACGTGGCAGCGGCGCAGCTGCTCAAGGCTGAGAGTCATGGGCCCATCGTGTGGTCGCCGGGGCCCGCCCGCATGTCGGGATGCGCCGCACGGGGGAGGGGCGGTGACAGATCGTCAGGCACGGTCCGCCGGGGCGCCGGTCCGCCGGGGGGCCGGTCCGCCGGGGGGCCGGATCGCCGAGGCGCCGGACACGACGACGGCCCGGCGCCGCTTCCGCGCGGCGCCGGGCCGTATCGCTCAGCGGGCCCGGCCGCCGGGCGGCGGGTCCGCCGACCCGCCGCCCGATGCCCCTCAGCCCGTCGGACTCAGCCCACCAGGTGCTTCCCCGCCGGAACGTGGACGGCCTTGCTCCGCAGCACCTCGTTGCAGTACTTCACGTCGCCGGTGTTGTTCACGTACTTCGCCGACACCCAGGTGGCACGGTCCCGCAGCAGGTACCAGATGGTGTTCCCTTCGATGTTCTGCGCGCGGACCTTGCACCGGAGGCCGATCTGGGCCCCGTTATTGAGGCTGCCGCGCTTCGAGGAGTCCTTGCTGGGGTACTGACGCTCAAGCAGTACGTCTCCGTGGGTGACGACCGTGCCGTACGGCTTGGCGGGCGCGGCCATGGCCGGGGCCGCCGGGGTCGGCGAGGCCTGGGCCGGGGCGGCGGCGAGCAGCGTGGCGCCGAGGGCGGCGGCCGTGGCGAGCGCGCCGGCGCCGGCCGCGGCCTTCTTGCCGTGGGCGACGAGAGTGGCGAGGGTGGGAGTCATGGACATGAGGGTCTCCTGATCCTTGTCGCGAATGACGAAATATGACGTTACGCGCGTCAAGCCCCGTAATTCCGGCGAAACTTCGGTAAGAGAGCCGTTCGCGTGACGCCCGGTTGGCGGGTTGTCAGGCCCGCCGGTGGTCCCTCCTGAAGGCGAATCGTTACGCCTTGGCGTCCGCGTAGCACTCGACGACCGCCGTGGTGAACGCGAACCGCACCGGCGTCTCGCCGAAGGCGGCGCGCCCGGCCCGGTCGCCCGCCGCGCGGACCGCCTCGACCACGGCGTCGGCCTCCTCCGCCGGGCAGTGCACGATCACCTCGTCGTGCTGGAAGAAGACGAGCTCCGCGCTGAGCGGCGCCAGGTCCTGCCGCAGCGCGGCCAGCATCAGCACCGCCCAGTCCGCCGCGCTGCCCTGCACGACGAAGTTCCGGGTGAACCGGCCGCGGGCGCGGGAGGCGGGCGTCGAGCCGTACGTGCGTCCGTCCGAGGCAGGTGTCTCCTCCTGCGGAAGCCCCGCCTCGTCGGCCACCGCCAGGGACGCGGGCGGGCTCGTGCGGCCGAGCCAGGTCCGTACGAGCCTCCCCTCCTCGCCGGCGCGGGCCGCGTCGTCCACGTACGCGACGGCGGCCGGGTAGCGGCGGCGCAGATCGGCCATGTGCTTGAGCGCGTCGCCCGAGGTCTGGCCGTAGATCGCGCCGAGCATCCCGATCTTGGCGCGGTCCCGGTCGCCGCCGAAGGCGCGCTCCGCGAGGGCCGCGTACAGATCGCGGTCGCTGTCGGCCGCCGCCATCAGCCCCGGATCGCGGGAGACGGCGGCGAGCACGCGCGGCTCCATCTGGTCCGCGTCGGCCACCACCAGGCGCCAGCCCGGATCGGCGACCACCGCCCGCCGGACGACCTTCGGGATCTGGAGCGCGCCCCCGCCGTTGGTGGTCCAGCGGCCGGAGACGGTGCCGCCCGGCACGTACTCGGGGTGGAACCGGCCGTCGCGCACCCACGACTGGAGCCAGGCCCAGCCGTGCGCCGTGTGCAGCCGGTAGAGCTTCTTGTACTGGAGCAGCGGCTCGACCGCCGGGTGGTCGATCTCCTTCAGCTCCCACGCCCGCGTCGAGGTCAGCGTGATGCCGTCCCTGGCGAACGCCTTCACGATGTCGGCTGGCAGATCCGGCCGCACCCGCGCCCCGCCGAACGCCTTCGAGACCTGCTCCGCCAGCTCCGCCAGCCGCCGCGGCTCCAGCCCGCCCGGATAGCGCTCGCCGAGCAGCTCGGCCAGCAGCTCCCGGTGCACGTCCGCCCGCCAGGGCACCCCGGCGCGGTTCAGCTCCGCCGCCACGAGCGTGCCGGCGGACTCGGCGGCCGTCAGCAGCCGCAGCCGGCCGGGGTGTTCGGCGGCGTCCATCCGGGCCAGCTGCCCCGCGTACACCTCCAGGAGCGCGTCGAGGGGATCGGCGCCGGTCGGCAGCGGCACCGGGCCCGGCGCGAAGAGGGACGGCTGGGTGTCCGCGGCCCGTATGGGCGAGTCGTCGGGCACCGGCAGCCCGTGCAGCCGCGCCCAGGCCGCCGCGAGGGAGCGCGGCTGGCCCGTCTGCCCCTCCTCATGGCCGATGAGGAGCGATTCGGCGGCCTCCACGTCGTAGCACCGCTCGACGCGGACCCCGGCTTCCAGCAGGCGCGGGTACGCCTCGGCGGTGGACCGCCAGACCCAGCGGTCGGCGTCCGGCTGCGACCGTACGGCCTCGGCGAGGCTCCCGGCCGTACGGGCAGCGGAAGCGGGCCGTCCGGCGGGCGTCAGCGGGCAGAGACGGACACCCCCGTCGCTCGCCTCTGCCGCCGCCCACCTCATGGAGGGAGTCTGGCAGGGGGGTCTGACAATGGGGCGGGTGTGCGCGCCGCGGGGGCGGGCGCGGCGGTATGCGCGGGTGTGACCCCAAGGCGCGGGCACGCGCCCGCCGACGCGGGCGCGACGGCTCACAGGAAGGGCTCACAGGAAGGGCCCGCGAGGGCGGTGGCGGCACCGCACAGAAGGCCCGCAGGCGGTTCCTGGACCTGCTCTACGGGGAAGGCCCGCAGGCGGCTCCCAGACCCGCCCCACGGGAGCGCCACGCAGGCAGGCCCCGGGCCGTGGACGGCGTTCAGCCCACGGCCCGGACTGGTGTCACCAAACCGCTGTCACCAAACCGGTGGCACCGAGCCGCTGTCATCAAGCCGCTGTCACCGAGCCGGTGTCAGCAAGCCGGTGCCATCAAGCCCGCGTCACCAGCTGGACTTGCGCACCCCCGGCAGGAACCCGGCGTGCGCCTGCTTCCGCAGGTTCACCCGTGAGAGCCCGAAGGTGCGCAGGTAGCCGCGCGGCCGGCCGTCGATGCTGTCGCGGTTGCGTACGCGCGTGGCGCTGGCGTCCCGCGGCTGGCGGCTGAGTTCGCGCCGGGCGGCGAGCCGCTCCTCCTCGGAGGAGCGCGGGTCGCGGGCGATCGCCTTGAGCAGGGTCCGGCGGGCGGCGTAGCGGGCGACCGTGGCGCGTCGCAGCTCGTTCTTCGCGATCTTGCTCTTCTTCGCCATCAGACCTTCCCCCCTCGGGCCCGGATACGGGCCACGGCGGCCTCGATGCCGATCGCGTCGACGGTCTTGAGCCCCTTGGTGCTCAGGGTGAGGCGGATGTGGCGGCCCTCGCTCGGCAGCCAGTAGCGCTTGCGCTGGATGTTCACGTCAAAGCGGCGCGGGGTGCGCCGGTGGGAGTGGGAGATGGCGTTGCCGAAGCCTGGCTTGCGGCCGGTCAGCTGGCAGTGGGCGGACAAGGCGCCGCGCCTCCTTCTTTTGAAAACGGGAATCGTTTTCGTATAGTAGCGGTTATGGCTCGCAACGAGACACGTCCCGTCATCAAGCTCCGGTCCACCGCGGGCACGGGCTACACGTACGTCACCCGCAAGAACCGCCGGAACGACCCCGACCGCATGGAACTGCGCAAGTACGACCCGGTCGCCGGTCGCCACGTCACCTTCCGAGAGGAGCGCTGAGCGCCATGAAGCCCGGAATCCACCCCGCCTACCGGCCCGTCGTCTTCCGCGACCGCGCCGCCGGCTACGCCTTCCTCACCCGGTCCACCGCCACCGGCGAGAAGACCGTCGAGTGGGAGGACGGCAACACCTACCCCGTCATCGACGTCGAGATCTCCTCGGCGAGCCACCCCTTCTATACGGGCACGGCGCGCGTCATGGACACCGCCGGACGCGTCGAGCGGTTCGAGCGCCGCTACGGCGGACGCGGGGCCGGCCGGTGACGGCAGGCCCCGACTCCGACCGGATGCCCGTCGCGATCGTCGGCGGGCTGCACTCCGAGGCGCGCCGCGCGGCGGTCGACCGGCTGCTGCGCGACGTGCCGGGGAGCGTCGCGCTCCACCACGACCTGTCGACGGCCACCGAGGGAACGGTTCGCCGGACCGTGCGCGACCGCTCCGGCGTGCGCGACAGGGGCGAGGCGCCGCTCGTGAACGACTGCGCCTGCTGCGCGCTCCGCGAGGACCTGGTGCCCGAGCTGGAGCGGCTGGCGGAGGACGGGGACTGCCGGCTCGCCGTCGTCGAGCTGTGGGACTCCGTCGAACCGAAGGCCATGGCCGAGGTCGTGGCCGTGCACGGCGGTCCCGAGCTGCTGCTCACGGCCGTGTTCACGGCCGTGGACCCCGCCCTGGTCGTGCCCTGCCTGGCGTGCGGCGACGACCTCGCCGAGGCCGGGCTCGCGGCGGCTCCTGGCGATCAGCGCACGGTCGGCGACACCTTCGCCCGGCAGCTGGAGTACCCGTCGGTGCTGGCCCTCGTCGATGCGTCGGCGGAGGGCGCCATCGACCCCGCCGACCCCGACGACCTCGCCGCCTTCGCCCTGCTCGATCAGCTCGCCCCCGCCGCCCGGCAGGTCGGCGTCGGCTCCGGCGGGCTGGCCGCCGCCGCGCTGGCCGGGTTCGACGTGGAAGCCGCCGCCGCGCGGCAGCATCCCGCCTGCGCCCTGCTGCCGCAGGCCGCCGACGCGGGCGGCGTCGCCACGCTCGTATGGCAGCGGCGGCGGCCGTTCCACCCGGGCCGGCTGTACGCGGCGCTGGAGGATCTGACCTGCGCGGCGGCGCGCAGCCGCGGCCGGTTCTGGCTCGCGGACCGGCCCGACACGCTGCTGTCGTGGGACGCGGCGGGCGGCGCGCTGTGCGTGGAGAACGCCGGGCCCTGGCTCGCGGCGCTGCCGGACGCGGCCTGGGAGCTGGTCGATCCGGCCCGCCGGGTCGCCGCCGCCATGGACTGGCACCCCGAGCACGGCGACCGCGCCCAGCACCTCGCGTTCACCTCGCCGGGGCTGGACGGGGACGGGCTGCGGGCGCTCCTGGACTCGTGTCTGCTGACGGACGCCGAGTACGCGGCCGGGCCCGCGGCCTGGCGGCGGCTGTCGCCCGCATTCGACGAACTCCTCGATCCGGTTATGTGACTTTCCGTGTTTTCCGTGTGACCCACTCTGCGAGAAAGGTTTTTGTTCATGCCCCGACGCGGCACCGCGGCCAAGCCGACCAAGCCCCGGCCTAACCCTCTGGAGGCGGCCGGCATCTCGTATATCGACTACAAGGACACCGATTTGCTGCGCCGGTTCATTTCCGACCGGGGGAAGATCCGTAGCCGTCGAGTGACGCGCGTCACCGCCCAGCAGCAGCGGCAGCTGGCCCGGGCGATCAAGAATGCTCGGGAGATGGCATTGTTGCCGTATTCCTCTACCGCGAAGTAGTGGCCGGAACACCCTCCGTGCACGTGCATCCGCTCATGCAATGGCACATGAACGCAGCTATGATCCGGAGCAGTTGATAGTTGACAGCTGCAATTTCCGGGAGAGTCCTGTGCCCCACGCGTACAACGGCATGGCTGCATCGGACCTTCGAGAGGTCGCGTGGCACAAGAGCCGTCACTCCAACTCCCAGGGTTCCTGCGTGGAGTTCGCCAAGCTGCCGGGCGGCGGGGTCGCCGTGCGCAACTCGCGGCACCCCGACGGTCCGGCTCTCGTCTACACCCCGGCCGAGATCGAGGCCATGCTGCTCGGCATCAAGGACGGGGAATTCGACTACCTGATACGGGACTGACCGCCCGATACAGGACTCCTGACACGGGATCAGGGTCCGCCGGGCTGGACGAGCCCGCTGGGTCCGTTGTGCCCGCCGAGTCCCCTGGGGGCATCCGGCCCCGGCCCCGGCCCGCGGCCCGGGCTCCGGGGTACGGCACCGGCCCCCGCACCGGCACCGGCCCCCGGAGCCGGCCCCCCCCGCTCGCCAGGTGGCTTCAGTCGTGCGGTCGGCGGCGTCAGTCGCGCGGGAGCCGGAACAGCGCCCAGACGACCTTGCCACGCAGATGTCCCGCGAGCGGATGCCACCCCCAGCTGTCGCTGAGGGAGTTGACGAGGAACAGGCCGCGACCGCACTCCTCGGCGGTCCCGGCCTCGCCCGCGACCGGGCTCTCCTCGCTCGGGTCCCGTACGGCGCACACCAGCCTGGAGGTCCAGCGCATCAGATGCAGGCGGACGGGCGGTTCGTAGTCCCGGGTGAGGCGCACGACGTTCGCGGCGGCGGGCGCGGGGCGCTCGGCGGGGACGCCGTAGCGCAGTGCGTTGGTGACCAGCTCGGAGACGGTCAGCGCCAGATCGTCGAAGAGGTCGAAGAGGTCCCACTGCTGGAGCGTCGATCTGGTGAATCTGCGGGCCGCCCGTACTGCCTCGAAGCGGGCCGGCAGGGCGCAGGAGGCCGAGTTGGAGACGCCGGACGGCTCGATCGGTGGGAGGCCCCGCCATAACGGCGCGAGCAGAGTCGATCCTTCGGTACCCATGCGAGGCACTCCTGGCGATCGTGGACGTGACGTGCACGTGTGCATGGCCCATCGTTCCGAATGCGTACGGCAGATGCAAGGGCAAATGCACGTGCACGCGCTCGGTTTGGCAGAATTTGGCTGCCTTTATAGGCAATTCTTCCTACGCCCTCTTGCGTAAGCAGGTGGCTTGTCTCTTGTCTGAGTAACCGGGCGCGCACTCAACGGAGCCCGAAGATGGCAGACTTCGGCGCCGGGGGAGCGGGGGTAGCCCTCAGAAGGGTGTGGAACGGACAGGAAGGTCACAGAAATGACCACGAGTGAGTCGAGCGGCTCAGTGGTACGCCGCATCCTCCTGGGGTCACAGCTCAGGAAGCTGCGGGAGTCGCGGGGCATCACCCGCGAGGCCGCCGGATATTCGATCCGCGCGTCCGAATCGAAGATCAGCCGCATGGAGTTGGGCAGGGTGAGCTTCAAGGCGCGTGATGTCGAGGACCTGCTGACGCTGTATGGAGTGGCCGACGACGCGGAGCGCGAGGCGCTGCTCGGCCTCGCCCGCGAGGCCAACGTCGCGGGGTGGTGGCACAGCTACGGCGATGTCCTGCCCGGCTGGTTCCAGACGTACGTCGGCCTGGAGGGCGCCGCCTCCCATATCGCCATCTACGAGGTGCAGTTCGTCCACGGACTGCTCCAGACCGAGGGGTACGCCCAGGCCGTCGTCGTACGCGGCCAGCCGGGCGCCGTCGCCGCCGAGGTCGAGCGCCGCGTCTCGCTCCGGCTGGAGCGGCAGAAGCTCCTCGTCTCCGAGCGGGCGCCGCAGTTCCACGCCGTTCTGGACGAGGCCGCGCTGCACCGCCCGTACGGCGACGCCGACGTCATGCGCGGCCAGTTGCAGCACCTCATCGACATCTCCGAGCATCCCAATGTGACGCTCCAGGTGATGCCTTTCGCGCACGGCGGGCACGCGGGGGAGAGCGGCGCGTTCACCATGCTGCGCTTCCCGGAGTCGGACCTCTCGGACATCGTCTATCTGGAGCAGCTCACCAGCGCGCTCTATGTCGACAAGCGCGAAGAAGTCGCGCAGTACGAGCGGGTAATGGACCGGCTGCGCGCGGACAGCCTTTCGCCGGAAGGGACCCGCGAGTTGTTGCGGCGACTGGTCCAACTGGGCTGAGCCATAAGTAGGATGACTGCCCATCAGGACCCTGCTCCAGAGCGGGCGGCGCGAACTTCCCGTACTTCCGTACTTCCGGTACCTCAGATAGGGATGGCATGTCCGACTACTCCTACTCCTCCTCCTTCGACGAGTTGGCCTACCAGTACATCGGCGGTGAATGGCGGGCCGGCAGCGGTTCCTGGGACATCGTCGACTTCAATCCGTACGACGGGGAGAAGCTCGCGTCCATAACCGTCGCGACGGTCGAGGAGATCGATCTGGCCTACCGCGCCGCCGAGCGCGCGCAGCCGGCCTGGGGCGCCACCAACCCCTACCGCAGGCGGCTCGTCTTCGAGCGCGCGCTGCGCGTCATCGACGACCGCGAGGACGAGCTGGCCGCGGCGATCACCGCGGAGTGCGGCGGCACCGCCGTCAAGGCGGCCTTCGAGCTGCACCTGGTACGGGAGTTCCTGCGGGAGGCCATCCACCTGGCGCTCCAGGCGGAGGGTCGCATCCTGCCGTCCCCGGACGACGGCAAGGAGAACCGCCTCTACCGGCTGCCGGTCGGCGTCGTCGGCGTCATCAGCCCGTTCAACTTCCCCTTCCTGCTCTCCGTCAAGTCGGTGGCCCCGGCGCTCGCCCTCGGCAACGCCGTCGTCCTCAAGCCGCACCAGAACACCCCGGTGTGCGGCGGCGGCCTGGTCGCCAAGGTCTTCGAGGAGGCCGGGCTGCCCGGCGGCGTGCTCAACGTCGTCATCACGGACATCGCCGAGATCGGCGACGCGCTCATCGAGCACCCGGTGCCGAAGGTCATCTCCTTCACCGGCTCCGACAAGGTCGGCCGCCATGTGGCCACCGTCGCGGCCGCGAACTTCAAGCGCACCATCCTCGAACTCGGCGGCAACAGCGCCCTGATCGTCCTCGACGACGCCGACGTCGACTACGCCGTGGACGCCGCCGTCTTCAGCCGCTTCATCCACCAGGGGCAGGTCTGCATGGCCGCCAACCGGGTGCTCGTGGACCGCCGGGTGGAGCGCGAGTTCACCGAGAAGTTCGTCGCGAAGGTGAAGTCGCTCAAGGTCGGCGACCCCCGCGACCCTGCGACCCACATCGGCCCGCTGATCAACGCGGGCCAGGCCGAGGCGGTCTCCGCGCTCGTGGACCAGACCGTCGCCGACGGCGCGACCGCGCTGGTGCACGGCACGGCCGACGGCACGCTCGTCGGACCGTCCGTGCTGACCGGTCTCCCCGAGGGCTCGCCCGTACTGGGCCAGGAGATCTTCGGGCCGGTCGCGCTGCTCATCCCGTTCGACGGCGAGGACGAGGCCGTGCGCATCGCCAACTCCACGCAGTACGGGCTCAGCGGCGCCGTGCACACCGGCGACGTGGAGCGGGGCGTACGGATCGCCAAGCGCATCGACACCGGCATGATCCACGTCAACGACGGCACGGTCCACGACGAGGCGATCGTCCCCTTCGGCGGCGAGAAGAACTCCGGGGTCGGCCGGCTGAACGGCGACTCCATGGTGGACGCCTTCACCACCACCAAGTGGATCTCGATCCAGCACGGGCGGAGCCGCTTCCCGTTCTGAGACGGGTCGTCGGCGGGTCGTCGGCGGGTCGTCGGCGGGCTGTCGGCTGGTCGTCGGACGGTCGTCGGCGAGTCCGACGCCGGCTTTCGGTGGGGAGGCCGGACCTAGATGATCTAGGACAGAATCTGACCGCATGGGGTCCTACGGTTCGGACATCGCAAGAGAGCCGATGAAAGGCGGACCCCATGCCCACCCACGTGATCGAGAACGACGTCACCGACGAGCTCGGCACCCTGCTCGCCTTCCTGGAGGCCCAGCGCGGCGGGGTCCGCCGGGCGCTCATCGGCCTGAGCGACGAGCAGGCGGCCCAGCGGCCGAGCGCCGGCGAACTGTCCCTGTCCGGGCTGCTCAAGCATGTCGCGGAGACCGAGCTGACCTGGGTGGAGAACGCCAAGCAGGTGGAGAACTCGATCAAGCGCGACGAGTCCACCTGGCACCTGAGCTTCCAGCTGGAGGGCGCGGAGACCGTCGAGAGCATGCTGGCCTTCTGGGACGAGGTCGCCGCCGGGACCGAGGCGTACGTACGCTCCCTGCCCGGCCTCGACGCGACCTTCCCGCTCCCCGCCGCCCCCTGGTTCCCGCCGAACGCCCGGCACTCGGCGCGCTGGCTGCTGCTCCACCTGATCGAGGAGACCGCCCGGCACGCGGGCCACGCGGACATCGTCCGCGAGTCGATCGACGGGAAGACGGCCTTCGAGCTGGTGGCCGAGGAGGCGCGGGGCGCGGGCGGCGGCGAGGGCACGGCGGGGTGAGGGCGCGGCCGGGTGGCGCCGGGTCCTGATCAGAGGCGGCCATCGGCTCCGTCTAACCTGGTCCGCGGGTGCAGGGCAGCCTGCGACAGGTTGAATGAGGAGTCGATGTCCGCGATCCGGCTGTTGGTCCTGGGCGCCGTCCGTCTGCACGGGCGGGCGCACGGTTACCAGGTCCGCAACGACCTCGAAGGCTGGGGCGTCCACGAGTGGTCCAACGCCAAGCCGGGCTCGATCTACCACGCGCTGAAACAGATGGCCAAGCAGGAACTGCTGCTCGCGCACGACATCGCCCCGAGCACCGTCGGCGGCCCGCCGCGCACCGAGTACGAGGTGACGGCGGCGGGCGAGGCGGAGTACTTCAAGCTGCTGCGCGAGGCGCTGACCGCGCATGACGCCAAGGTCGACGTGTTGAGCGCGGGCATCGGCTTCATCGTGGACCTGCCGCGGGCCGAGGCCATCGCGCTGCTCAAGGAGCGGGTCGCGGCGATGGAGGGGTGGCGCGCCGAGGTGGCCCGGCACTGGGCCCCGGGCCACGGCGAGGACTGGGGCCACATCGGCGAGATCATGGGGATGTGGGTGCACACCGCCGACAGCGGGGCGCAGTGGACGCGCGGCCTGATCGAGCGGCTGGAGGCCGGGGCGTACGTGATGGCCGGCGAGGGCGACCAGTGGGTCGGCTTCCGGGGCGCGGACGAGGCGGACGACGTGGACGACGCGGACGAGGCGGACGAGGCAGTTGGCGCGGGGGACGGCGCCGGTTCGGAGACGTCCTCCAAGTAGTCCGAGTGCCCGGAACAATCATGTAATCAAGTTTGACTAGAGCCGACGAAAGGACTACCTTTCCCGGCCGGTAGTCAAACTTGATTACTCTGCCGGAGGAGAGTTCATTGACCGACATCGATCGCATGATCGTCGTCGAAGGACTGCGCAAGACCTATGGAGACAAGCCCGCGCTGGACGGCATCGACCTGACCGTGCCGCGCGGCACCGTGCACGGACTGCTCGGCCCCAACGGAGCGGGCAAGACCACGGTCGTACGGATTCTCGCCACCCTGCTGCGGCCGGACGGCGGCCGGGCCGAGGTGGCCGGGTTCGACGTGCGGCGCGACGCCGACGCCGTACGCCACCGGATCGGACTGCTCGGCCAACACGCCGCCGTGGACGAGGAGTTGAGCGGCCGGCAGAACCTGGAGATGTTCGGCCGCCTCTACCACCTCGGCGCGCGGCGTGCCGCCGCCCGCGCGGACGAACTGCTGGACCGCTTCGGCCTGGGCGACACCGGGCGCAAGGCCGTGGCGCGGTACAGCGGCGGGATGCGCCGCCGCCTCGACCTCGCGGCCAGCCTGGTCCTCGCCCCGGACGTGCTCTTCCTGGACGAGCCGACCACCGGCCTCGATCCGCGCGGCCGCACGGAGGTCTGGAACGCCGTACGTTCGCTGGTCGGCGGCGGTACGACCGTACTGCTGACCACCCAGTACCTGGAGGAGGCCGACCAGCTCGCCGAGCGGATCTCCCTCCTCGACGCGGGCCGCGTCGCCGCCGAGGGCACCCCCGACGAGCTCAAGGCCCGGATCGGCGGCGACCGCATCGACGTCGTCGTGCGCCGCGCCGACCAAGTCGACGCCGCCGCCTCCGTGGTGGCCGCCGCCGTACGGGCCGCCGCGGCGACCGACCCCGACGGCCGCCGGGTCAGCGCGCCCGTCGCCGACCGGGTCGCCGCCCTGACCGAGACGCTGCGGGCGCTGGGGGCGGCCGGGGTCGAGGTGGAGGACATCGCGGTGCGCCGGCCGACGCTCGACGAGGTGTTCCTGCGCCTCACGGGTGCGGGTGCCCGTACCGAGGAGGGCGCGGCCGCATGACGAACTGGGTGCTCACCGACTCCTGGACCATGACCCGCCGCGGCCTGGCGCACCGCGCCCGCCGCCCCGTGCAACTGCTCGTCGGGCTCGCCTTCCCGGTGCTGATGCTGCTGGTCTTCGCCTACTTCCTCGGCGGCGGCATGCGCGTCGCGGGCGGCGGCGACTACCGGGAATTCCTCATCCCCGGCATGCTCGCCCTCACCATGGCCTTCGGCCTCGAAGCCACCATGGTCGCCCTCACCCAGGACCTGAACCGGGGCGTCATCGACCGCTTCCGCGCCATGCCGATGGCCCCCTCGGCGGTGCTGGTCGGCCGCAGCGCGGACGACATGCTGGAGTCGGCGGCGAGCCTGCTCGCGATGGTCGGCGTCGGCCTGCTGATGGGCTGGCGCTGGCACAACGGCCTCGGCGAAGGGCTGTACGCCCTGGGGCTGCTGCTTCTCCTGAGGTTCGCGATGCTGTGGATCGGCATCTACCTCGGCATGGTGGCCGGCAACCCGGAGCTCGTACAGGCCGTCCAGATCCTGATCTGGCCCGTCGGCTTCCTCTCCAACGTCTTCACCTCGGCCGAGTCCATGCCGGGCTGGCTCGGCGCCATAGCCGAATGGAACCCGATGTCCGCCACCGCCACCGCCGTCCGCGAACTCTTCGGCAACCCCGGCTGGGGCGGCGACTCCTGGCCCGCCACCCACGCCCAACTCCTCGCCGTAGCCTGGCCGGTGGCACTCCTCGCCATCTTCGGCCCGCTGGCGGTGCGGAGGTACCGGGGGCTGTCGAACTGACAGCCGCCGGGCTCGTCACGGCTCGATGATGTCCCCGCCGTCGTGTGTACGGGACCGTGCCGCCCCCGCACGCGATCGGGGGCGATGCGGTCGTCAGTGGGGGAACCCGTCAAACGCGGAGCCGGGGTTGCTAGGGGCGGGGGTACGCCGCTTCGTTCAGGGAGTCCGCCAGGGAGTCCGTCAGGGAGCCCGCGACTTGGGCAGCCGTGGGCCGTGCAGCCGGGTCTCGGCGCATCATGGCTGTGATCAGACTCCCCAAAGGACCGGGGATGCCCACGGGCCGGTGCGGCTTGCCCACGATGGCGCGTCGCTGCACTTCGCGGGGCGCGTTGTCTGGATAGTCCACGTGCCGCCACCCGGTGGCACTGATGAAAAGAGAAGCGCCGAGCGCGTACACGTCCGACTCACGCGTCGGGGCCGCCGTGCCCGATTCCAGCACGCCGCACGAAATCTCCGGTGCCTCGTAGTGGACAAGGCACCCGCGGTACGGGAAATCGTAGGCGCCCGAGACGTGCCCGCCGCCGCTCGCCAGCCCAAGATCAATGAGCCACGTGCAGGCTGTATCCATCAGAAGATGGTTCGGCTGTACGTCGCCGTGCGCCCAGCCTTTCGCGTGCAGGGCGGACAGCGCGGCAGCACACGAGCGCGCTTCGGCGAGGCTGGGGACCGATCTACGGGCCCGATGGCGCTCCCATCGGCTGAACAGGTCCACCCCTTCCCGCCACGGCTGCGCACTCCATGTCCCCTCCGCCCATTCACCGCACTGAACATCCTCCGGAATGACCTGGCGAAGGATGACCGATTCACGCGCGGGTGCCAGTGCGGTCCAGTCGTGTGGGGGGCAGCGGTAGCCGAGCTTGACGGCAAGGCGGCCGGCGGGTGTTTCCACATCCCAGACAGTAGAACCCCGCCGGTTGGCGACGAGCCGTGTGGTCAGGGATTTTACCGCATCCGCAACGTGCTCGGGGATGTCGAAGGGTTCAGGCGCCACAGTGATCCTCTCGGCGACAGGGCCGCCCCCAAGGCTTTGAGGGACGGCCCCATGGGTGCCGGTAGCCAGAACGACGAGGTCGTGCACTTCCATGCGTCCTCGGGGCGGGGTTGTTCGGTGACCCGCCGTGTGCGTCACCAGAGGGCGGGTCGTGGTGGCGCTACGGGCGTGTCATAGGCAGTTCCCTTCGTCCGGGTGTCGGGTGGTTCCGCCTCGCCGTCGGGTCCTCGTGGGGTCACCGGCGGGGAGGGGTGTTCAGGGGTGGTTGGGCGTGGCGAGGGTGTAGAGGCGGGCGATGGCTGCGGAGCCGGCGAGTACGAGGAAGGTTGCGAGCCCTCTCATGTGGCGTCGTCTCCAGCGGGCAGTGCGCGGGGCTGGGCGACTTCGCCGGGGATGATCAGGCCGGTGTCGCCTGGGGGTGCCAGCGTTACGTAGTCGGCGCTGGTTCGGCGGTAGCGGGTGTGGCCGGTGTCCTGTGTGTGGCGGCGCATCCATTCCTCGGCCCAGTCGGGGCCGCAGGCGTGGATGGTCTCTCCGCAGTTGCTGTCTTCTCTTGTGACGCAGGTGGCGCTGTACTCCGGGTACGTGCTTGGGTCCTGTTCGATCGTCCAGGTCATGTACCGGAATGTGCGGTTCATCGGTGGCGTCTCCTCGTGATCTGTTCGGCTTCGGGGCCGAGGAGTCGCCGGAGGAGCCGGCTTTCGTCCGGTTTTCCCGAGGCGGTTTCGATGTCTTTGATCCGCAGTGCGATCCGCATCAACGCCGCGTCGTAGTAAGGGGGTTCGGTGCACCGCAGTGTTACGGCGTGGTGCACGCGTCGCCGACTGGGCCATACGGCGCGTACCGGGCGGGAGAACTGGCCGTACAGCGACCACCACCGCTCGACGTCGCGGCAGGCCCGGTGGAGACGAGCCAGTGGGGGCGGCCTCATTGCTCGTTCCCGTTCGGGAGGTCGTTGGCGTTGTCGGCGCGCAGCTGTACGGAGGTGTCCGGCGTGCCGTGCCCTGCGCGGCACTTGGCGCACTGGCACGGCGGGAAGGTGAAGGGGTCGGGCGGGGGGCCGTCCGGGCCGAGCCGAATGTTCGTGCCGTTCGTGCCGTTCGGCACCAGGAGCGCACCGTTGATGCCTTGCTCGGCCATCAGTCGGGACAGGGCTTCCCGCGCTCGGCTCCTCACGAGAACAGCCACTTCATGCGGCCCAACTCGGTCCGCACGCGCGCCAGGACGTGGCGGTCGCGTCGGCATTCGCTCTCGGTGGGGAAGCCAGCTGGGGCCATGCCCCACGCGCCACCCGCGCGGAGCACCGTTTCGACCACGTCGGTGTGGTCGCTCAGGGAAAGTGCGAACGTCCGATTAAACGGGCGCGAGTTCATGTGCGGCACTCCTCATGTCCCGTGCCATGTAGGTCACATGGCGGGCTAAGAGTGCTCACAATGCTCCCGAGTGGAGGCGTCGTGCAAGCTTTCACGCGATGGTTTTTCAGTGAGTTGACGTGCATTGCAGACGGCACCTGATGGTGCTTTCATTCAGGACGTGGAAGCCTTTCACTGTGGTTGGAGGGGGTACGTGTGGTCGAGCCGGACGGTCCATCTGGATCAACGGTCCCGAGGCGGCAACTGGGCAGAATCCTTGGTGACTTGCGCGAACGCGCAGGACTCAGGGTGAACGCGGCGGCCAAGCTGTTGGAACGCTCGCCTACGACGATGTGGCGCGTGGAACAGGGCAAGGTGTCTTCCCGCGCCGTCGAGGTCAAGGCAATGTGCGATCTGTATGGGGCGTCAGCGACACTGACAGAGGCCCTGGTTGGACTCGCGCACGAAACGAAAGCGAAAGGATGGTGGCACGCGTATGGGGATGTTCTCCCCGAAGGCTTTGACCTCTACATCGGACTAGAAGAGGCAGCCACACGCCTTGACTGGTACGAACCGGAGCTGATCCCGGGGTTGCTTCAAACCGACGAGTACGCACGCACAATCATCACGGAAGACAACCCCGACGAAGATGCTGGCGAGATCGAGCAGCGGGTTCAGCTTCGCATCAAGCGGCAGACACTCCTGACCCGAGTGACGCAACCACCAACGCTGAACGTAGTGCTCAACGAGGCTGTGGTGAGGCGCTCCATCGGCGGGAACAACGTCATGGCGGGGCAGCTTCGCCACCTGGCGAAGGTGGGGGATCTGCCTACCGTGACGATCAAGGTCGTACCCTTCGCGGCGGGATTGCACCGAGGGGTCATGGCGGGGCAGTTCCAGATTCTCCGCTTCCCGCTAACCGGCAACGGCAGCGAAACCGAGCCTCCGACCGTCTATTCGGATGGCTACACGGGGGACCTCTACTTGGACAAGCCCAAAGAAGTAGAGCGTTACGACCACGCGTTCCACGACATCTGGGCCAAGGCAATGTCCGAAGAGGCGTCACAGCGCCTGATTCTCGAAATGGCAGGACACTATGAAAAAGGCTGACCTAAAGTACGCAACGTGGCAGAAGTCCAGCTACAGCAATGGGCAATCAAGCTGCGTCGAGTGGTCACCTACTACGGCGGCTAACGCTGGAGCCGTCCCGATCCGTGACAGCAAGGACCCGAACAGCCCCGTCCTCGCTGTCTCCCCCACCGCGTGGTCCGCGTTCGTCGCGTTCGCGGCCCGTAGCGAAGTCTGATTCGTCGCCAACGCAAGAAGGCCCCGCACTGGCACGTAGCCGGTGCGGGGTGTGGTGGTTGGCGCCGTCGCGGTACGCGACATTGTCGCGATGGGATCACCCCCACGTGCGCGGGGACCATGCACTCGGGCGTGCCGCTGGCGGTGCGGAGGTTTCGGGGGCTGTCGCGGTGACGGACGTTGGGCTCGTCACGATTCGATGATGTCGCGCAGATCGATCTCGATGGGGAAGGGGACGCTCGTCTTGAGTACGCCATGGTGAATGTGGTGTTCGGGGCTGGGGACGTACGTGTCTGTCTCGTGGTGCAACTGGAACTCGTGCACCACGGGCAGGTCGTCCTCACCGCGTTCGACGCGGGTAATCAACCCACCGCAAGTTTCAGTGGTCCTCTATGAGGCCGTGCTCAAGTGTCCAGTCGGCGGAAACCACGTGATGGCGCGGCAACTGCGACACCTGGCAACCCTCAGCGAGCTGCCCACTGTCAAGGTCAAGGTCGTTCCCTTCGCCGCAGGACTGCACGAGGGCGTCATGTCCGGCCAGTTCACTGTCCTGCGGTTCCCGACAGCGGGAACGGTAAGCCGACCGAACCACCGACCGTTTTCGCGGACGGCTACACGGGCGACCTCTACCTGGACAGACCGACCGAGGTTGATCAATACGACACGGGGTTCCGAGAAATTTCGAGTAAGGCGCTATCCGAAGAGACGTCACGGCGTCTGATTATCGAAACGGCGGAAAACTATGAGGGCTGACCTGGCTGGCACAAAGTGGCGAAAGTCCAGCTACAGCAATTCGAACTCCAACTGCGTTGAATGGGCACCCGCCGTCGCCGCTACCGGCGTCGTGCCCGTCCGTGACTGCAAGGACCCGAACGGCCCGGTCCTTGCAGTCGCCCCCGCCGCGTGGTCCGTGTTCGTCGCGTTCGCGGCCCGTAGCGAAGCCTGATTCGGCGCCAACGTAAGTACGCCCCGCACCGGCATGTAGTCGGTGCGGGGCGTGGTTGTCAGTGGGCGGCGGCGGTCTGCCAGAGGGTGAGCAGCAGGCCGGCGACCAGGGCGCCGAGGCTAGGAAGTCACCGCGCGCGGGGACCATGGCGTCGGTGGGCTGGCCAGCGCGGTGGTGGCGGGACCACCCCCGCCTACGCGGGGACCACAGGCAGTGACCTGCGACGTTACGCAGGCCGACAGCGGTTTTCGTCCAACTTCGCAGAATCCGACATAGGGGGTGAATGCATAGATTGACGCGGCCTCCCCGTGAGCGAAAGCAGGGGCCAGTATGCACCGGGCCCACGTCTACCGCTGGAGAAGCGCGACCACGGCAATCGCCGCCCCGGCAACCCCTGTCAGGACTGCGACCGCAGACAGCGGCCACCGGCCGCGTTAGAGGTTGTCGAGGCGCTGCTCGTGGCCGGCGAGCCGCTCGTCGGTGCGGTCGGACCGCTGTCCGACCAGCTCGTACGACGTGCCGTCGAAATTCACCGTGTGGGCATGACCACCTCCGACCCGCAGGCGCACATGGCGGGGAGCGAAGTGCTCGTCGGCCTCGCGAAAGAGGTACGGGCCATGTGGGACGGCGGCGAACCCGCACGTGGGTACGAGCGGAGCGGGGTGCCGGTGCGCGCCCTGTGGCCCGTGGGCGCAATGCGCTGACCACGCGCGAAGGCCCCCGCGACGCCGCTCAGTGATGGAAAGCCGTAGCCACCCCCTCCGGCCGGTCCAACGGGCCGGGCTGGCGACGGAGTTCGGGGAGGAGTTGGGTGAGGTCTTGGATGAAGAGGTCGGCGAGGTCGTGGGTGAAGCCGTTGCGGCACACGATGCGTAGTACCGAGAGGTCCTCGCGGTTCGCCGGGAAGGTGTAGGCGGGGACCAGCCAGCCGCGTTCGCGCAGGCGGCGGGAGACGTCGAAGACGTCGTAGTTCTCCACGCCGTCGGCCGTCGTGAAGGCGAAGACCGGCAGTTCGTCGCCGCGTGTCAGGAGGCGGAAGTCGCCCAGTGCCTCGATCCGTTCGGCCAGTGTCGTGGCGACGTCGCGGGCCACCTGCTGGACCGCGCGGAAGCCGTCGCGGCCCAGCCGCAGGAAGGTGTAGTACTGGGCCGCCACCTGCGCGCCGGGGCGGGAGAAGTTCAGGGCGAAGGTCGGCATGTCGCCGCCGAGGTAGTTGACGCGGAAGACCAGTTCCTCCGGGAGCGCCTCTTTGTCCCGCCACAGCGCCCAGCCCACGCCGGGGTAGACCAGCCCGTACTTGTGGCCGGAGGCGTTGATGGAGGCGACGCGCGGCAGGCGGAAGTCCCAGGTCAGCTCCTCGTCGAGGAAGGGCGCGATCATCGCCCCGGACGCGCCGTCCACGTGGATGGGCACATCGAGGCCCGTACGCTCCTGCAACGCGTCCAGCGCGGCGCAGACGTCGGCCACCGGCTCGTACGAACCGTCGAAGGTCGAGCCGAGGACGGTGACGACGCCGATGGTGTTCTCGTCGCACAGTTCGGCCGCGGCGGCCGGGTCGAGGTGGTAGCGGTCGCCCTCCATTGGCACCTGGCGCGCCTCGACCTCCCAGAAGTTGCAGAACTTCTCCCAGCAGACCTGGACGTTCGCGCCCATCACGAGGTTCGGCCGGGCCGTCGACGGGTAACGGTCGGCGTTCCGCTGCGCCCAGCGGCGCTTGAACGCCATGCCGGCCAGCATGCACGCCTCACTGGAACCGGTGGTCGAACAGCCCACGGCCGACTGCGGATCGGGCGCGTGCCAGAGGTCGGCGAGTATCGTCACGCACCGCTGCTCCAGCTCGGCGGTGCGCGGGTACTCGTCTTTGTCGATCATGTTCTTGTCGCGGCACTCGGCCATCAGCACGCCCGCCTGCGGCTCCATCCACGTGGTGACGAAAGTCGCCAGGTTCAGCCGGGAGTTGCCGTCGAGCATCAGCTCGTCGCGGACGAACTGGTACGCCGTGGACGGCGCGACCGGGCCGTCCGGCAGCCGGTGCCTCGGCGGCGTCGCCGCCATGCCGCCCACCGGATCGGCCTCGCCGTAGAAGGGGTTGACCGAGTGACCGCGCTTCTCGGCAGAGCTGTTCGACGCGTCCGAACCCTTGTGAAGTGCCATTCGCTGCGGCTACCCGTCAATCCCGCGCGGCAAGCCCGGCGGCCCCGGCCAGCCCGTCCTTGATGGCACGGGTGAACTTCACCACCCGCTCCGCCTGGATACGGGCCGCGGTACGGGCCTCCTCGTCCACGGGCGTGTCCGGGCCGCCGACATGCGAGGTGCCGTACGGATTGCCGTCGGCGAACTTCGTCGGGTCCGTGTAGCCGGGGGCCACGAGGATGCCGCCGAAGTGGTGGACCGTGTTGTAGAGGGCGAGCAGCGTCGATTCCTGGCCGCCGTGCTTCGTGGCGCTGGCGGTGAAGCCGCTGTAGACCTTGTCGGCCAGCTTGCCCTCCTGCCAGAGCCCGCCGAGCGTGTCGATGAACTGCTTGAGCTGCGAGGCGATATTGCCGTAGCGGGTGGGCGAGCCGAAGATCACGGCATCCGCCCAGAGCATGTCGTCGGGGGCGACCTCGGGGATGCCGGCGGTGGCCGCGGCGTTCTCGGCCCACGCCGGATTCGAGTCGATGGCCGCCTGCGGGGCCAGCTCCGCCGCCCGGCGCAGCCGGACCTGGGCGCCCGCCCGCTCGGCGTCGTCCGCGATCTGCCGGGCGAGGGCGGCGACGGTGCCGGTGGCGGAGTAGTAGATGACGGCTACGTTCACGGGAGTGGCCATGCGGTTGCCTCCTGGGGGCCGGCGGCCCTGCGGTGCCTCGGTAGCGCGCGCGTACGCCCGTACCCGATCGGCGACGCGCGCGCTCGTACACGATCGCGACAATACGGGCATGGGCGGGGTTCGGCGCGTCCGCCGCGGGGCCCGAACGCGGCGTGCGCGGGCCCCTCAGCGGTGCCTCCGGCGGGGTGCCCCAGGGGTTCCTCCAGCGGTCCCTCCAGCAGCCCCTCCGGCGACAAGGACTAGCGAGCCGGCTCCGGCGCGAGCGCCGCCCGGTGGGCGGCCACGGCCAGCCGGGTGTCCTCGGCGACCAGCTCGGCGTTGATCTGCACGGCCGCGCCCGCGCCCGCCGCCGCGGCCATGCCGACCTGGGTGGACGGATCGATGACGTTGCCCGCGGCCCACACCCCGGGCACGTCCGTACGGCCGCCCGTTTCCGTCGGCAGATACGTGCCGATCCCGGCGGGGTGCTCCGCGGTCCGCAGCCCCAGCGAGGCGAGGAAACCGGCTCGCGCCGCCATCCGCGGCCCGACCACCAGCGCCTCGCGGGCGACGACCGTCCCGTCGGCCAGCCGCACCCCCGTGAGCCGGTCCTCCGCGACCTCCAGGGCGGCCACCTCGCCGTTCACGACCCTGATGCCGCGGGCGGCCAACTGCTCCGCCTCCTCGTCGGACGGCTCCGGCATGGTGTGGGTGAAGAACGTGATGTCGTCGCTCCACTGCCGGACGAGCAGCACTTGGTGCATCGCCATCGGCCCGCTCGCCAGCACGCCGATCGCCTGGTCGCGGACCTCCCAGCCGTGGCAGTACGGGCAGTGCAGCACGTCCCGGCCCCAGCGTTCGCGCAGCCCCGCCACGTCCGGCAGCTCGTCGACCAGGCCGGTGGCGACCAGCAGCCGGCGCGCTCGGACCGTACGCCCGTCGGCCGTCGTCACCTCGAACCCGTAGGCCGCGTCAGGCCCGCAGGGCCCGTCAGTCCCATCAGTCCCGCCCTCGACGCGCCGCGCGTCCGCGACCTCGCCGGTTATCACCTGCGCGCCGTAGCGGCGGGCGTCTGCCCGGCCGCGCTCCAGCAGCTCGGCCGGCGGGATGCCGTCCAGGGCCAGCAGTCCGTGCACGCCGGCAGCCGGCGCGTTGCGCGGCGCGCCCCCGTCTATCACCAGCACCGAACGCCGGGCCCGGGCCAGCGTCAGCGCCCCGCTCAGGCCGGCGGCGCCGCCGCCGATCACCACTACGTCATAGCCGTCCATCAATTGATCGGTCACCGTGACCACCTCCTTCTCCTTTACGGGGACCATGCGCCCGCGGCCGTTGCGACGGCAAACCCTGTTGCCGTTACCGCAAAGCGGAGGGTGCGCCTCCCTGACCGAGGACGCCTCCCCGGGGAGCGATTTACGGCCGCGTACGGCGCGATCGAGCCTTGTTGGCCGGCGTTTTCGTGCGCGCGGGCATCCGCAAAGCGGTGGGGGCGGGTCCGCGGACCCGCCCCCTTCAGCAACGGCGTGCTCAGCCCCCGGCCCCGCTCACCCCTTGGGCGTGATCACCACAGCCGTGCCGTACGCGCACACCTCCGTGCCCACATCAGCCGCTTCCGTCACATCGAAACGGAACATCAGCACCGCGTTCGCGCCCCGTGCCTTCGCCTGCTCCACCAGCCGGTCCATGGCCTGGTTGCGGGTCTCGACCAGCGTCTTCGTCAGGCCCCGCAGCTCGCCGCCGACCAGCGACTTGAGCCCGGCGCCGATCTGGCTGCCCAGGTGGCGCGAGCGCACCGTCAGCCCGAAGACCTCTCCGATGACCCGCTCCACGTGGTAGCCGGGGACGTCATTCGTGGTCACCACCAGTACGTCGGACTTCTGCTGCTGACCGCCGCCGAATTCCTCGATGCCCATCGCATCCACCTCCTGCCGGACATGCTCGCCGCACGCCGCCGTTCCCGCATCCCCTCCAACGGCCCTTCGCACCGGCCGGATGTCGGCCGGATGCCGGGCGGAGACCGTACGGACCCCAGCCGGAAGCCGTACGGACCCCAGCCGGGTTCCAGCCGGAACCCGGCTGGAACCAAGGCGGCCCGGTGGGCGTTGATAGCTTTGGGCCGCACACTGCACACACCAGTCATGCCCCTTCGCCTGCGGCCGGGCCTCGCACGAGCCTGAGCCCTCGACCCAGGAGCCCTTCACCCGTGATGACTCTCGCGCTCGGCCCTCAGTGGCTGGACCCGGACTTTCTGATCGACAAGGTCGGTCTGATCGGCCTCCTGGTCATCGTCTTCGCCGAGTCCGGCCTGCTCATCGGCTTCTTCCTGCCGGGGGACTCGCTGCTGTTCACCGCCGGGCTGCTGGTGACCACGGGCAAGCTGTCCACCCCGCTGTGGGTGGTCTGCCTGCTCGTCGCCCTCGCGGCGGTCCTCGGCGACCAGGCCGGGTATCTCTTCGGCCGGAAGGTCGGACCGGCGCTGTTCAAGCGACCCGACTCCAAGCTCTTCAAACAGGAGAACGTGGAGAAGGCCCACGAATTCTTCGAGAAGTACGGGCCCAAGTCGCTGGTGCTCGCCCGTTTCGTGCCGATCGTCCGTACCTTCACGCCGATCATCGCGGGCGTGAGCCGGATGAACTACCGCTCGTTCATCACCTTCAACATCATCGGCGGCACGCTGTGGGGCGTGGGCGTGACCCTGCTCGGCGCGGGTCTCGGCGGCATCGAGCTGGTCCACAAGAACATCGAGGCGATGCTCGTCCTCATCGTGCTGATCTCCGTGGTGCCGATCGCGATCGAGTTCCTGCGGGCCCGTTCCAAGTCCAAGAAGGCCGCCGCCGCGGGCGTCGCCAACGCGTCGGCCTCATCGGCGGGGGCGTCGGCCGGCTTCCCGGACGCCCAGCCGCCGGCCGCTCCGCCGTCCACCGGGCGCGGGCGACACGCCAAGCGCTGACGCCCGGCCGGAAGCCGCCGCCCCGCTCCGCCCCCGCTTCACCAGCCGACATCCCCCGCCCCGTACGCCCCTGTCTTACCGTTCCATTGCCCCCCGAGTGAGGAAAACAGGCCGGGGATCAGGCATCGTGTCCCTGACAGCAGTCAGGAGGCGGGCAAGGAGCGAGTGGTGGCGGAACGGCAGCGTGGCGACAGCGGCTCGGAGGCCGAGGCACCCGAGGACCGCAAGCCGCAGTCGGACGAGGCGGGCAGCGCGTTCACGTCGCCGCTCGGCATCCCGATACCGCCGCCGCCCGAGGACGAGCACCCCACCTCCGAGTTCGCCCTCCCCAAGGGCCTCGCCGTCGAGCCGGAACCCGAGCCCGAGGGCTCCGCCTTCACCGCCCCGGCCGGCACCACGCCCAGCGCCAGTACGACCCAGGGCACGCTCTTCCCCGCCTTCACCCCGCCGCACGGCATCCCCATGGTCCAGCTGACCAAGGAGGTCCCCTGGCAGGACCGGATGCGCACCATGCTGCGGATGCCGGTCAGCGAGCGGCCCGTGCCCGAGCGCGTCGACAAGCAGGACGAGTCCGGGCCCGCGATCCCGCGCGTCCTCGACCTCACGCTGCGCATCGGCGAGATCCTGCTCGCGGGCGGCGAGGGCGCCGAGGACGTGGAAGCGGCCATGTTCGGCGTCGCGCACGCCTACGGGCTCGAACGCATCGAGCCCACCGTCACCTTCACGCTGCTGTCGATCTCGTACCAGCCCTCGCTGGTCGACGACCCGCTGACCGCCAGCCGGACCGTGCGCCGGCGCGGCGTGGACTACACCCGGCTCTCCGCCGTCTACCGCCTCGTCGCCGCCATCACCTCGCGCGGGCTCACCCTGGAGGAGGCGTACCGGGGCCTCGCCGAGATACGGCGCAACCGACACCCGTACCCCGGCTGGGCGCTCACCGTCGCCTCCGGGACGCTGGCGGGCGCGGCGAGCATGCTCGTCGGCGGCGACGCCCTCGTCTTCGTCGCGGCGGCCGTCGGCGCGATGCTCGGCGACCGGCTGGCGTGGCTGGCGTCGGGGCGCGGGCTGCCCGAGTTCTACCAGTTCGTGGTCGCGGCCATGCCGCCCGCCGCGATGGGCATGACGCTCAGCATCGCCCACGCCGACGTGCAGGTGTCCGCCGTCATCACCGGTGGGCTCTTCGCGCTGATCCCCGGAAGAGCGCTGGTCGCGGGCGTACAGGACGGGCTGACGGGCTATTACATCACCGCCTCCGCCCGCCTCCTGGAGGTCATGTACCTGATCGTCGGCATCGTCATAGGAGTGCTCACCGTGCTCTACTGCGGGCTTCAGTTCAGCCCGCGGCTCAACCCCGAACAGGCGCTGCGCCAGTACGACGTGCCTGTCGTGCAGATCATCGCGTCGATGCTGCTGGCCCTGTCCTTCTGCGTCCTGCTCCAGCAGGAACGTCACACCGTGCTGTTCGCGACCTTCAACGGCGGCATCGCCTGGATCGTCTTCGGTTCGCTCGCCAACGTCGCCGACCCGAAGCTCAACCCGGTGGCCGCCACCACCATCGCGGCCGGCGTCGTCGGCCTCTTCGGCCAGCTGCTCTCCCGCTACCGCTACGCGTCCGCGCTGCCGTACGTCACCGCGGCCATCGGCCCCCTGCTGCCCGGCAGCGCGACCTACTACGGGCTGCTCAACTTCGCCCGCGGCGACCTGGGCCCCGGCGTCGCCTCACTGATCAAGGCCGCCTCGCTGGCCCTGGCCATCGCCGTCGGCGTGAACCTCGGCGGCGAGGTGGCCCGGCTGTTCCTGCGCGCCCCCGGCGTGGAGGCGGTCGGCGCGGGCCGCCGCGCCGCCAAGCGCACCCGCGGCTTCTGAGCCACTCGCGTTTCAAACCCCGTTCGGGCGCGTACGGGCGTACGGGCTCCCGTATCCGTGCGCTCCGGCGCGTACGGGCCCGGGTGCTCCCGTTCCCGTGCCCCTGCGCGTACGGGCGTACGTACTCCCCGGCGTTTACGGGCGTACGTACCGCCATACGCGCGCGGGGCGCGGCGCTCGTGAAAGCGCCGCGCCCCGCGCGCGTACCGTTGAAAAACCCGCTCAGTGGTGCGAGCCGCCCGCGGCCTCAAGGCGCTTGTAGGACGCCTCGATCTCCGCCTCGGCCTCCGTGCGGCCCACCCAGTCGGCGCCCTCGACGGACTTGCCGGGCTCCAGGTCCTTGTAGACCTCGAAGAAGTGCTGGATCTCCAGGCGGTCGAACTCCGAGACGTGGTGGATGTCACGCAGGTGCTCCACGCGCGGGTCCGACGCCGGGACGCACAGCAGCTTGTCGTCGCCGCCGGCCTCGTCCGTCATCCGGAACATGCCGATGGCGCGGCACTTGATGAGGCAGCCGGGGAACGTCGGCTCGTCGAGGATGACCAGCGCGTCCAGCGGGTCGCCGTCCTCACCGAGCGTGTTCTCCACGAAGCCGTAGTCGGCCGGGTAGCTGGTCGAGGTGAAGAGTCGACGGTCGAGGCGGATGCGACCGGTCTCATGGTCCACCTCGTACTTGTTCCGCGAACCCTTCGGGATCTCGATGGTGACGTCGAACTCCACGGGTGGCTCCTCCATGATCAACACATACGTCTGGTGATTAAGTGTCCCCCACGCAGGTGTGTGGTGGCGAAAGGGGCTGGTCCGAGGTGACCGAGGCCAGATCGTGGCAGATCAGGTGGTGGCAGGACGCCACCAAGGCCCAACGGGCGACATGGCGGTACACGGCCGCGGCCGCTGTGATCGGCCTGTTCGCCGCGGGCGGAGCGGTCGCGCTCGCCGGCCCCTGGGACTCCGGGCAGCGCACGGCCGAACGCGCGCACGCCGCCGCCGGGCCGGCCGCGGGTGGCGAGAATCACTCCAAGCACCCCGCCGGCGCGCCCCCCGTGCTCGCCGGGCTGGGGACGGCCGACGGCACGGAGGCCGTGCCGCCGCCCACCGGCACCGGCCTCGCCGACACCCTCGAACCGCTGCTGAAGGACGACGCGCTGGGCTCGAAGCCGTCGGCCTCCGTCGTGGACGTCGCGACGGGTAAGCAGCTGTTCGGTTCCGGCCAGGGCGACGTGTCCACCCCCGCCTCCACCATCAAGCCCGCCGTCGCCGTCGCCGCCCTCTCCGCGCTCGGCCCCGATCACCGCATCCCGACCACCGTCGTACGCGGCAAGGACGGCATCGTCCTGGTCGGCGGCGGCGACCCGACCCTGACCGCGCACGCCGTGAAGGCCGGACTGGGCAGCCAGACCCCCGCCAGCCTGCGGACGCTGGCCGACGACACGGCCCGTACGCTCAAGGCCCGCGGCACCCGCAAGATCCGGCTCGGCTACGACACCTCGCGCTACTCCGGCCCCGCCCGGCACCCCATAGGACTCAACGAGAACGTCGCCCTCGTCACCTCCCTCATGGCCGACGAAGGCCGGCGGAACGACTCCGACCACGGCCCCGCCGACCGCTTCGCCGACCCCGCCCGCGCCGCCGCCGACACCTTCGCCTCGATGCTCCGCGACCGCGGCATCGCGGTGGACGGCGACCCGTCCGCCGCCAAGGCCGACGCGAAGGCCGAACGGGTCGCCGCCGTCGAGTCCATGCCGCTGTCCGCCCTCGTCGAGCGGGCCCTCACCAACAGCGACAACGACATCGCCGAGGCGCTCGCCCGGCAGACCGCCCTCGCCAAGGGCCGCCCCGCGAGTTTCGCGGGCGCCTCCGAGGCCGTCACCGCGCAGCTGCGCACCCTCGGACTGCCGCTGGACGGCATCCACATCGCCGACGGCAGCGGCCTCGACCGCGACGACCGGGCCTCCCCGGCGCTCCTCGCCCAGGTGCTCGTACGGGCCGCCGACCCGCGCCGCCCGGAGCTGCGCTCCGTCCTGTCCGGCCTGCCCATCGCCGGATTCAGCGGCACCCTGCGCGACCGCTACGACCAGGACTCGCCCGGCCGGGGCGTCGTACGGGCCAAGACCGGCACCCTGACCGGCGTGAACACGCTGGCGGGCATGGCCGTGGACGCCGACGGACGGCTCATGGCCTTCGCCTTCATGACCCGCGGCGCGTCCTCCGGGAACGCCGCCCAGCACTCCCTGGACCGGCTCGCGTCGGCGGTGGCCAACTGCGGCTGCCGGTGACCTCGGCGGGTGGCCGGGCGGGCGCGTACTGACGGTCCGGCGCGGGCCGTACCGACGACCCGTACCGAAGCGACCGCCCGGCGCGGACCAGCCGCTACGAGGCCCGATGCGGCCCGCCCCGATGGGTCCGTGCCACCCCGTGCCACCCTCCTGATGAGGCCCACGCCGCCCTCCCCGCGAGGCCCATGCGACCCGTCCCGACGAGGCCCACGCAGCCCGTCCCGGTGGGGTCCGTGCGGCCCGCCCCGATGTGGCCCGGTGGGGCGAACGCACCCATTCGCTGTCCCACCGCCGGACGGCCACGTACGGTGAAGTCATGACGAGCATCGGTGGTGCGGAGATGGTCGACTGGAATCTCGCGGTGGCGACCGCGACCCGGCTGGTGAGGCCGGGGCCCGAGGTGAGCCGCGACGAGGCGCGGGCCATCGTCGCCGAGCTGCGCAGGCACGCCAAGTCCTCCGAGGAGCACGTCCGGGCGTTCACCCGGATGGTTCCGGCGGGCGACGACGGGGCCGACACCCCGGTCCTCGTCGTGGACCGGGCGGGCTGGATCAGGGCCAACGTCGCCGGGTTCCGCGCGGTGCTGAAGCCGCTGCTGGAGAAGATGCAGGAGCGCCGCGGCAACGTGCCCGGCGGGGCCGTGCTCGGCGCCGTCGGCGGCAAGGTGACCGGCGTGGAGCTGGGCATGCTGCTGTCCTTCCTCGCCTCCCGGGTGCTCGGCCAGTACGAGACCTTCGCGCCGGCCACCCGCGACCTGCCCGGGTCGGTCACGGGCGGCGGGCGGCTGCTGCTCGTCGCGCCGAACATCGTCCACGTCGAGCGGGAGCTGGAGGTGGACCCGCACGACTTCCGGCTCTGGGTCTGCCTGCACGAGGAGACGCACCGCACGCAGTTCACGGCCGTGCCCTGGCTGCGCGACCACATCGAGGGCGAGATCCAGTCGTTCCTCGGCGAGACCGAGGTCGATCCGGCGACGCTCCTGGAGCGCTTCCGCGAGGCCGCCCAGTCGCTGACCGGCAACCGGCCCGACGACGGCGAGGAGAGCGGCGGACGCTCCATCGTGGAGCTGGTCCAGACCCCGGCCCAGCGCGAGATCCTGGCCCGGCTCACCGCGGTGATGTCCCTGCTGGAGGGGCACGCGGACTACGTGATGGACGGCGTCGGGCCGGATGTGGTGCCCTCGGTCGCCGAGATCCGCGAGAAGTTCCAGCGGCGGCGCGCCAGCGGGGCCGGCCGGCTCGACGCGGCGCTGCGCAAACTGCTGGGCCTCGACGCCAAGCTCCGGCAGTACCGGGACGGGGAGCGGTTCGTACGGGCCGTCGTGGACGAGGTCGGAATGGATGGATTCAACCGGGTCTGGACGTCCCCGAACACACTCCCGACCAAGGCGGAGATCGCCAAACCGGCGGACTGGGTCGCGAGGGTGCACCGTAAAGCAGAGTCGTGAATCGGGGACGCCTCCGGCAGGAGAACGCCCCCTGTAATCACCCGTCCGAGGGACCGTGAGCGGTGGGCGGGCGTGCGATGCTCGGGGAGCAGCTCGCTTCTGTCACCATCTACACACTCAGCGTGACTGAGGCTCGAAGCTCATCCGCTCCGAGGCATCTCCAATTGAACGATTGGAAACGGACATGGGTCCCCATCCAGCGGTCGCCGCGATACGCCTGGCGGTCCGCCGCGTACTCCACGACGTCCTCAACGACCTCACCGGTCACCCCGCCCCGCAAGCGTCCCGGACGCCCCGAGCGCCCCTGACGCCACAGGCCCCCGGCTCCGCACCGGCCGGCCCGGCACCGGCCGCCCCCGGCCGCCGACCCCTCGTCCTCGTCGCCTGCTCCGGCGGCGCCGACTCCATGGCACTCGCCTCCGCCCTGGCCTTCGAGGCCCCCAAACTCGGCATCCGGGCCGGCGGCGTCACCGTCGACCACGGCCTCCAGTACGGCTCCGACATCCGCGCCGCCGAGGTCGTCTCCCGCCTCACCGCCATCGGACTGGACCCCGTCGAGTCCGTCACCGTCACCGTCGGCCGGGACGGCGGCCCCGAGGCCGCAGCCCGCGACGCCCGCTACGCCGCGCTGAACGCCGTCGCGGAGCGCCATGGCGCCGCGGCGGTCCTGCTCGGCCACACCCGCGACGACCAGGCCGAGACGGTCCTCCTCGGCCTCGCCCGCGGCTCCGGGACCCGCTCGCTGTCCGGCATGGCCGTGGCCTCCGGCGACGGCCGCCGCTACCGCCGCCCCTTCCTGAGCCTGGACCGCCAGACGGCCCGCCGCGCCTGCCTGGTCCAGGCGCTGCCCGTATGGGACGACCCGCAGAACGCGGACCCGGCCTTCACCCGCTCCCGGGTCCGGCACGAAGCGCTGCCGGTCCTGGAGAAAGCGCTCGGCAAGGGCGTCGTCGAGGCGCTGGCCCGCACCGCCCAGCTCTCCCGCGACGACGCGGACGCGCTGGACGGCTGGGCCGCCGACGCCGAGGAGTCCGTACGGACCGAGGGCGGCGACCTCGACACCTCCCGGCTCTACTGCCTGCCGGCCGCCGTGCGCCGCCGGGTGCTGCGCCGCGCGGCCATCTCGGCGGGCTCCCCGGCGGGCTCGCTCTTCGCCCGGCACATCGAGGAAGTCGACCGGCTGATCACCGGATGGCGGGGTCAGGGGGCCATCAACCTCCCCGGCCGCGTCGTGGTCCGCAGGCAGGGTGGCAGACTGGTTATCCGGCAGGGCTGATTCGCGGGTGCGCGAACGGGCCTCGGCAAGCCGGACGAGCCTGAATCGAACGAGAGTGGCGCGGGTGGACGACAAGGACATGGGCACCGACCTCAAGTCGGTGCTCATCACCAAAGAAGAGATCGACGCGAAGCTGGCTGAGCTGGCCGCGAAGATCGACGCGGAGTACGCGGGCAGGGACGTGCTGATCGTCGGCGTGCTCAAGGGCGCCGTCATGGTCATGGCGGACCTCGCGCGTACGCTGTCCACCCCCATCACGATGGACTGGATGGCGGTGTCCTCGTACGGCGCGGGCACCCAGTCCTCGGGTGTCGTGCGAATCCTCAAGGACCTCGACACCGACATCAAGGGCAAGCACGTTCTGATCGTCGAGGACATCATCGACTCCGGCCTGACGCTGTCCTGGCTGCTGTCGAACCTCGGCTCGCGCGAGCCGGCGTCGCTGAACGTCGTCACTCTGCTGCGCAAGCCGGAGGCGGCCAAGGTCGCCATCGACGTGAAGTGGGTGGGCTTCGACATCCCCAACGAGTTCGTGGTCGGATACGGCCTCGACTTCGACGAGAAGTACCGCAACCTGCCGTTCGTCGGCACGCTCGCGCCGCACGTCTACGGCGGCTGAGCACCCCCTGCCGGACCGCTCCGGCGCGCGCGGGAACGCATCGCGGCATCCCGCCGTTGGAGCATGGGAAGGCGGGTTTGTTGACTGGCTGAGGCGGCGTCGGGTGACAATGCTGGGGTACCGTCCGAAGGTCAGTCATTTCCAAAGGTCGAGCTTTTTCTAAGGTCGAGCTATCACCGCACGCACTGGCGCCCCCGCGTAGGGGCTGCCGTGCCTCACTGTGGCAGGAGGGACGGGGCGCTCGCGCCCCGTATGGATGGACGTGAAGCGCTACTTCCGTGGGCCGGTCATGTGGATCGTGCTGGCCGTCCTCGCCGTGGTCGTGTTGATGCAGGTCGTCGGTTCGTCCGGCGGCTACAAGTCGGTGGACACCAGTCAGGTCGTGCAGGCGATCGACAAGGACCTGGTGAAATCGGCCGAGCTGACGACCGGTGACGAGAACAAGATCAAGGTCCAGCTCAAGGACGGCCAGAAGGTCAAGGGCAGCGACAAGATCCAGGCGAACTACATCGGCGACCAGGGCGTCGACCTCGCCAAAACGCTGCAGTCCAAGTCCGAGGCGAACAGCATCTCGGACGGCTACAACATCTCGACATCGAAGCAGAACCCGTTCATCGGCGTGCTGCTCTCGCTGCTTCCCTTCGTCCTCATCGTCGTCGTGTTCCTGTTCCTGATGAATCAGATGCAGGGCGGCGGCTCCCGGGTCATGAACTTCGGGAAGTCGAAGGCGAAGCTCATCACCAAGGACACCCCCAAGACGACCTTCTCGGATGTCGCGGGGTCGGACGAGGCGGTCGAGGAGCTCCACGAGATCAAGGAGTTCCTCCAGGAGCCGGCGAAGTTCCAGGCCGTCGGCGCCAAGATCCCCAAGGGTGTTCTGCTGTACGGCCCGCCCGGTACGGGCAAGACCCTGCTCGCGCGCGCCGTCGCGGGCGAGGCGGGCGTCCCGTTCTACTCGATCTCGGGCTCCGACTTCGTCGAGATGTTCGTCGGCGTCGGCGCCTCGCGCGTCCGCGACCTGTTCGAGCAGGCCAAGGCGAACGCCCCGGCGATCGTCTTCGTCGACGAGATCGACGCCGTCGGCCGGCACCGCGGCGCGGGCCTCGGCGGCGGTCACGACGAGCGCGAGCAGACGCTGAACCAGCTGCTCGTGGAGATGGACGGCTTCGACGTGAAGGGCGGCGTCATCCTGATCGCCGCCACGAACCGGCCCGACATCCTCGACCCGGCGCTGCTGCGCCCCGGCCGCTTCGACCGGCAGATCGCGGTCGACCGCCCGGACATGCAGGGCCGTCTGGAGATCCTCAAGGTCCACCAGAAGGGCAAGCCGGTCGCCCCGGACGTCGACCTGTCGGCCGTCGCCCGGCGCACGCCCGGCTTCACCGGCGCCGACCTCTCCAACGTGCTGAACGAGGCCGCGCTGCTGACGGCCCGCAGCGACAAGAAGCTGGTCGACAACAACGCGCTGGACGAGGCGATCGACCGCGTCGTGGCCGGACCGCAGAAGCGGACCCGGATCATGTCGGACAAGGAAAAGAAGATCACCGCGTATCACGAGGGCGGTCACGCCCTGGTCGCGGCGGCTTCGCCCAACTCCGACCCGGTGCACAAGATCACGATCTTGTCGCGTGGGCGGGCGCTCGGCTACACCATGGTGCTGCCGGAAGAGGACAAGTACTCCACCACGCGCAACGAGATGCTCGACCAGCTCGCGTACATGCTGGGCGGGCGCGCCGCCGAGGAGCTCGTCTTCCACGACCCGACCACGGGCGCCGCGAACGACATCGAGAAGGCCACGGCCACCGCGCGAGCGATGGTCACGCAGTACGGCATGACCGAGCGGCTCGGCGCGATCAAGTTCGGCTCCGACAACTCCGAGCCCTTCCTGGGCCGCGAGATGGGGCACCAGCGCGACTACTCCGAAGAGGTCGCCGCGCTGGTCGACGAGGAAGTCAAGAAGCTCATCGAGACCGCGCACAACGAGGCGTGGGAGATCCTGGTCGAGAACCGCGACGTGCTCGACAACCTGGTTCTGACGCTCCTGGAGAAGGAGACGCTGAACAAGGAGGAGCTCGCCGAGGTCTTCAAGCACATCGTGAAGCGCCCGAACCGCCCCGCGTGGACCGGTTCGTCGCGCCGCACGCCCTCGACCCGCCCGCCGGTCCTCTCCCCGAAGGAGCTGGCCCCGTCCAACGGCGCCCAGCCGGTGGAGAGCGTCGACCTCCCGACCGAGGACAGCCGGCCGGACAGCTGACCCGGAGGCCCCACGGGGCCCGGAATGGATGCCGCGTCACCAGGGTTTTAGCCTGGGGGCGCGGCATCCCGCTTGTGTGCCCACGCTGACGGACAAGGAACGAGGCAGCACCATGACCGACCCGGTGACGTTGGACGGCGAACGCTCTGTCGGCGAGTTCGACGAGAAGCGTGCGGAGAACGCCGTCCGTGAGCTGCTCATCGCGGTCGGCGAGGACCCGGACCGGGAGGGGCTGCGGGAGACGCCGGCGCGGGTGGCGCGTTCGTACAAGGAGATATTCGCGGGGCTGCGGCAGGAGCCGCAGGACGTGCTGACGACGACGTTCGATCTCGGGCACGACGAAATGGTGCTGGTGCGGGACATCGAGGTGTTCTCGACCTGTGAGCACCACCTGGTCCCATTTCACGGGGTGGCGCACGTCGGCTACATCCCGGCGACCAGCGGGAAGATCACGGGGCTGTCGAAGCTGGCCCGTCTCGTCGACGTCTTCGCCCGCCGCCCGCAGGTCCAGGAACGGCTGACCACGCAGATCGCGGACTCGCTGATGGAGATCCTGGAGCCGCGCGGCGCGATCGTGGTGGTCGAGTGCGAGCACATGTGCATGTCGATGCGGGGGATCCGCAAGCCCGGGGCCAAGACGCTGACCTCGGCGGTGCGGGGTCAGATGCGCGACCCCGCGACCCGCGCCGAGGCGATGAGCCTCATCATCGGCCGGTGAGGTGAGCCTCGTCATCGGCCGGTGAGGGCCGTCGGGCTCAGGCTGGTGAGGAGCGCCGTCGCCGACGCCTGATACAGCCGCTCAGGCGGTGAGGCGGCTGCCCAGCCACTGGAGGACGCCGGGGATCTCGCGGCGCCAGGTGTTGAAGTTGTGGCCGCCGCTGTCGAGGGTCATCGAGGAGACGCGGGCGGGCTGCTTGACGCCGTCGATGAACTTGAGGGTGTCCTTGTAGTTGTGCTCGCCCCGCTTGCTGCTGGTGACCAGCAGGTTGGCCTTGGGCATGCCCTTGTGCTTGAGGCGCCAGAGCAGGTTGTTCTCGTTCGCGAGCTTCTTGCTGCCGCCGAAGAGGCTGCCGGTGGTGGCGTCGATGGGGGCCTTGTAGTAGCCGGAGAGGGCCGCGCCGGTGCCGTACGCCTCGGGGTGGCGCATGGCGAACTTGAGGGCGCAGTAGCCGCCGGTCGAGTCGCCGATGATGCCCCAGTTCGCGCCCTTGGTGCCGATGCGGTACTGGTCGGAGAGGGCCTTGCGGAGATCCTTGGTGAAGAAGGTCTCGGTCTGCGGGCCGTGCGGTATGTCCATGCACTCGGTGTCGCGCGGCGGGGCGACCGTCGGGCGCATCATGACCAGGATCGTGGGCTGCATCTTGCCCTCTTTGGAGAGCTTGTGCGCGGTCTGCGGGTAGTGCAGGCCCTTGATCAGCGCCTCGGCGGTGCCGGGGTAGCCGGTGAGGACGACGGAGGCGGGAAACTGGCGCTTGGCGTACTGGGTTTGAAAGTACTCCGGCGGCAGATAGACGAACGCGGGGCTCGCGATCTTCGACTGCGGGCCCTGGACGTTGACCTTGTCGATGCGGCCGGCGACGCGCGGCACGGAGCCGCGCGGCACGCTCACCTGCTGGGTGCCGACGACCTGCACCGTCTTGCCGCTCGCCTTGTTGTCGTGGTCGACGACCACGCCCGGCTCCTGCTCCTGGCCGAAGAGGTCGGCCCAGGAGGCGTAGAAGCCGAAGGAGTAGTTGGCGAAGAGCCCGAGCGCGGCGATCATCGTGATCTGGGTGGCCAGCAGCATGCCTACGCGCGCGAAAACGGAGGGGATGCTCCGCTTCGAGAGGCGCGGCCACAGCCATATCGTCAGGGCGAAGAGCACTACTGCCGCTATCACGGCCAGCAGCAGAACTTTCTTGCTGGTGAGACCCATCGAGGTGCTTTCTGCCGAGCGCACCGGTCGCCCGGATGCGGAATGGTTACTTCTCCCCCAGGGCCCGGCTCACGGCTGGAACCTCGACCCCGAAACCGACGTCCTACAGAGCGCAAAATGTCCGGGCGCTGCGGCCGTACAGGCGCAGAACCTCTCGACAGGGCGACGGGAAGAGATGTCTGTCAGGGTAGATGGCAAAAAGTCCAGTGAGGTTCCGTCGGAGCCCGAGAGGCTGTCGGGACTGAAGAGGCTGGTGAGAGGTCCGAGCCCCGAGCGCGTACCGACGGTCGTCGGGACCATAGCCGCCCTCATCGGATTGCTGGACGTCGCCGCGGGGGTGTTCCCGCGCTTCCGGCACAGCCGGATGCACGCGCTCGCCGAGGTGCTGCCGGGCGCGGTGAACCAGCTGGCCGCCGCCGCGTCGATCGTCGTCGGCGTGGTGCTGCTGATGTTGGCGCACGGCCTCAAGCGCTCCAAGCGGCGGGTCTGGATCGCCGCCGTGGTGCTGCTCCCCATCGGCGCCGCCGCGCAGATGATCTACCGCCACTCGGTGAGCGGCGCCGTCCTGTCGCTGCTGCTCTTCGTCTACCTGGTACGCCACCGGGGCTCCTTCGAAGCGCTGCCGGACCCGCGCAGCCGCTGGAAGGCGCTCGCCAACTTCGTCATCGTCGGCGGCGTCAGCCTCGTCCTCGGCTTCGTGATCGTCGGCTCGCACCCGCACCAGGTCGTCGGCGACCCCTCGCTGACCGCGCAGCTGGAGCACGTGCTCTGGGGGCTGTGCGGGTTCGAGGGGCCGATCCAGTACCACGGCGGCGTCGACTACACCGTGGGCTACTCGCTGGGCGCGCTCGGCCTGCTCACCGCCGCCACCACCGCCTACCTGGCCTTCCGGCCGGAGCGCCCCACCGCCCACCTCACCGAGGAGGACGAGGACCGGCTGCGCGAGCTGCTCGCCAAGCACGGCGCCCGCGACTCGCTCGGCCACTTCGCGCTGCGCCGCGACAAGAGCGTGGTCTTCTCGCCCACCGGCAAGGCCGCCGTCTCCTACCGCGTGGTCTCCGGCGTGATGCTCGCCAGCGGCGACCCGATCGGCGACGTCGAGGCGTGGCCCGGCGCCATCGAGCAGTTCATGGAGCTGGCCAGGCGCCACTCCTGGACGCCCGCGGTCGCAGGGTGCAGCGAGACCGGCGGCGAGGTCTGGACCCGGGAGACCGGTCTGGACGCCCTGGAGATGGGCGACGAGGCGATCGTCGATGTGGCGGACTTCACGCTGACCGGCCGCTCCATGCGCAACGTGCGCCAGATGGTCAAGCGCATCGAGCGCAACGGCTACGTCACCAAGGTGCGCCGGGTCGGCGACCTGGACGCCGACGAGCTGGCGACCGTGCAGCGCGCGGCCGACGCCTGGCGCGACACCGAGACCGAGCGCGGCTTCTCCATGGCGCTGGGCCGGATCGGCGACCCGAAGGACCTCGACGCGATCATCGCCACCGCCCACAAGGCCCCGGAGGACGGCGAGGAAGCCGGTCCGCACGGGGACCTCAAGGCCATGCAGCACTTCGTGCCGTGGGGCCCGGACGGCATGTCGCTGGAGCTGATGCGCCGCGACCGCAGCGCGGACCCGGGCATGAACGAGCTGCTCATCGTCGCTTTCCTACAGGCCGCGCCGGAGCTGAAGATCAAGCGGGTGTCGCTGAACTTCGCGTTCTTCCGCGCCGCCCTGGAGCGCGGCGGGAAGCTGGGCGCGGGGCCGGTGGCGCGGGTGCAGCGCGGGGTGCTGGTGTTCCTCTCGCGCTGGTTCCAGATCGAGTCGCTGTACAAGTTCAACGAGAAGTTCCGGCCGCGCTGGGAGCCGCGCTTCGTGGTCTTCCCGAACAACCGGGATCTGCCGCGCATCGGCTTCGCGATGATGCAGGCGGAGGGGTTCGTGACGCTGGCGCTGCCGCGGCCGTGGCGCCGCCGCGGCGGCGGGGTGGCGGCGCGGCAGAAGCCGTGCGAGCACGGGCTGGAGGCCGTCGCGGGCCCCGCGGACGCCCGCCGCGCGGCGTGAGGTCCCGCCGTCCGGCCTAGGCTGGAGGCATGAGTACGTTGCGAGGGCGTGTCGGTCCGGTCGGTCTGCCGCGGTGGGACCGGTGTGCGGTGATGGGCGTGGTGAACGTGACGCCCGACTCGTTCTCGGACGGCGGCCGGTGGTTCGACACCGACGCGGCGGTCAAGCGCGGCCTGGACCTGGCCGCGGAGGGCGCGGACCTGGTCGACGTGGGCGGCGAGTCCACCCGGCCGGGCGCCTCCCGGGTGCCGGAGGACGAGGAGCTGCGCCGGGTCGTCCCGGTGGTGCGCGGGCTGGCGGCGGAGGGCGTGGTGGTGTCCGTGGACACCATGCGCGCCTCGGTCGCCGAGGCCGCGGTCGCCGCCGGGGCGGTGCTCGTCAACGATGTGAGCGGCGGTCTCGCGGACCCGGCGATGGTGCCGGTGGTCGCGGCGGCGGGGGTGCCGTTCGTGGTGATGCACTGGCGCGGCTTCAGCGAGGATATGAACAGCCGGGCCGTGTACGGGGACGTGGTCGGCGAGGTGCTCGCGGAGCTGGCCGGGCGGATGGACGCGGTGGTCGCGGGCGGCGTCGAGCCGGACCGGATAGTGGTCGACCCGGGGCTGGGCTTCGCCAAGGCCGCCGACCACGACCTCCAGCTGGTGGCGGGCCTGTCGCGGCTCTGCGCGGAGCTGGGCCGCCCGATGCTGGTGGCCGCCTCCCGCAAGCGGTTCCTGGGGCGCGTACTGGCCGGGCGGGAGGGCAGCCCGCCGCCGGCCCGGGAGCGGGACGCGGCGACGGCCGCGGTCACGGCGCTCGCGGCGCGCGAGGGCGCCTGGGCGGTGCGGGTGCACGAGGTACGGGCGAGCGCGGACGCGGTGCGGGTGGCGCGTGCGGTGGAGAGCGCCGGGGCCCGCGGCGCCGAGGGGGCCGTGTGACGTCCGCGCGTACGGACAGCGAGCGGGTCGAGCTGGCGAACACCGCGCTGTACGAGGCGATGGAGCGCGGCGACCAGGCGGCCATGGACCGGCTGTGGCTGGACGACGAGTACTTCGACGTGGTGTGCGTGCATCCGGGGTGGCCGGTGCTGCGGGGGCGGGGCGAGGTGCTCCGCTCGTACGCGCTGATCATGGCGAGCACCGAGTACATCCAGTTCTTCCTCACGGACGTCGATGTGCAGGTGGCCGGCGACATGGCGCTGGTGACGTGCACGGAGAACATCCTCAGCGGCGGCCCGGCGGAGGAGGACGGCGCGCTGGGGCCGCTGGTGGGCCAGTTGGTCGTGGCGACGAACGTCTTCAGGCGCACCTCGGACGGCTGGAAGGTCTGGTCGCACCACGGCTCGCCGGTTCTGGCCGGGGTGGGGGACGACGAGGAGGAGGACGGCGCCGACGGCGCCGGTCCCGACGGCCCGGGCCGGCCGTCTCCTTGACCTGATCCTGCCTCTTCGGGCTGGTGGGGGCCGGATCTTGCCCCTTTATCCACGGCGGGGACCGGTGTGACAGGTCAGCTCGGTGAGTCAGTGTGAGAGTGCTGTGGCCACTCGTTCGAGGTGCTCGGCGGCGGGGTAGGGGTGGGACTCGGAGCACTGGGGTAAGCGCGGCGGGAGCCTTGTAGATCAGGCTCTAGCAGCGTGGGGGCCTTCTGTCCATAGCACCCGCGGGCGGGTGCTGTCAGTGCTCGCAGGTAGATTCGAACGGTGGGAGCGGGTCGGCGACAGCCGGTCCGCCGCCCGCATACCGACGACCAGCAGGAGTGATTCGTGTGGATCGTGTCGCGCTGCGCGGCCTGAAGGCCCGCGGGCACCATGGGGTGTTCCCCAGGGAGCGCGAGGAGGGTCAGACCTTCATCGTGGACCTGGTGCTGAGTCTGGACACCCGGCCCGCCGCGGCCGACGACGACCTGACGAAGACCGTGCATTACGGCGTGGTGGCGGAGGAGGTCGCGGCGGTCGTCGAGGGCGACCCGGTCGACCTCATCGAGACGCTCGCCGAGCGCATCGCCCAGCAATGCCTCAAGCACGACGTGGTGCGGGAGGTGGAGGTAGTCGTCCACAAGCCGGACGCCCCGATCACCGTGCCGTTCGACGACGTGACGATCACGATCTCCCGGAGCCGAGTATGAGCAAGAGCGATCCGACGGTGCAGCCCGTGCCCACCTCCGTGGTGGAGCGGGTGGACGCCGCCGATGTGACGTTGAGCAATCCCAAATGGGCCGTGGTCTCGCTGGGCAGCAACCTGGGCAACCGCCTGGAGACGCTGCAAGGCGCGGTCGACGCCCTGGGGGACACGCCGGGCCTGCGGGTCAAGGCCGTCTCCCCGGTGTACGAGACCGAGCCGTGGGGCGTGGAGCCGGGGACCCAGTCCTCGTATTACAACGCGGTCGTGCTGATCAAGACGACGCTGCCGCCCTCCTCGCTGCTGGAGCGCGGGCACGCCATTGAAGAGGCTTTCGAGCGGGTGCGCGACGAGCGGTGGGGGCCGCGGACGATCGATGTGGACATCGTGTCGTACCAGGAGGTCGTCTCGGACGACCCGCTGCTGACGCTGCCGCACCCGCGCGCGCACGAGCGCGCCTTCGTGCTCGTGCCGTGGTACGACGTGGACCCGGAGGCTGTTGTTCCGGGCCGCGGCGCGGTGGCGGAGCTGCTGGCCGAGGTCGGCCGCGCCGGCGTCGAGCCCCGGGCGGACCTGGAACTCAGGCTGCCGGAGTAGGCGTTGGCCGGTTGTGCGGCGCACGGATCCCAGGGCGGCGGTCACCGGCGCTCCGGGAGAGCCGCGCGCTGACGTACGTACGCAAGAGGACATGAGGGGTCGACCGCGCGGTGAAGCAACTACGAGTGAGTGTGCTGGTCGGGCTGTTCGCCGCGGCCGGAGTGCTGTCGTGGGCCGGCGCCCGGTTGTGGGACTCGGTCGGGACGCTGCCGAAGGTGCCGGTGGCGGCGCCGATCGTGCTCGCGGTGATCGCGGTGGTGCTGGCGGCGACGGCCCTGTCGCTCCGCGCGCGGCTGCGCGCCCAGCGCGAACGGCGCCCCGGCGCCAAGGGAGTCGACCCGCTGGTGGCCGCCCGCGCGGTCGTCTTCGGCCAGGCGAGCGCGCTGGTGGCGGCCCTGGTCGCGGGGATGTACGGCGGCACGGGCGTCTTCCTGTGGATGGACGGGCTGGACGTGACGGCGCGGCGCGACCAGGCGATCTACGCCGGGGCTTCGGTGGTGGCGGGGATCTGCGTGGTGGCGGCGGCGTTCTTCATGGAGCGGGTGTGCCGGCTGCCGGACGACGATGACGACGACGAGGGCGGCGGCGCGGCGCGGGCCTGAGGCCGCTCAGCGGCCCGAGGGCGCCGCGTAGGGCGCGGGTGCCGTCCGGCCTGCCCGGTCGCGCTCGTCGGGGCCGTACGGGCGGCTGGAGGCCCGTACAGGCGGCTGAGCCGCCGGGGAGGCTCTGCGCGCCGCTGTACGGGCATATGGGCGTGCGTATGGTTGGCCGGCGGTGCCGTTGTGCGGGCGTACCAGGCCGCCGGTGGCGCCGTTGTAGGGGCGCACGGGCGGCCGGTGGCGCCGCCGTATCGCCTCCTACGCCTCCGAGACCGTCTCCAGCTCCACCTCCTCGCGCGCACGCCCCTTGGCGTCCGCGTCGATGGAGCGGCGCAGCGCCTCGTGGAGGCGGGCCGGGGTGAGGACGCCCAGGAAGTGGTCGGCGCCCTCGCCGTCGAGGACGGCGATCCAGCCCGCGTCGTGCTGGAGCATCGTGCTGAACGCCTGCTTCAGGGACGCGCCCACCGGCAGCCACGCGGCCATGCGGCGGGAGTGGTCGCGGACCGAGCCGCTGCCGGTGAGGGCGTCGGCGGAGACCCAGCCGTGCAGGTGGTCCGCGTCGTCCAGGACGACCGCCCAGCGCGCCTCCGGGTCGGCGGCCGCGAGCCGGGCCGCGGCGTCCGGCAGCGGGTCGTTCAGGTGGACGACCGGCGGCTGGACGAGGTCGCCGGGCTCGATCGGCGTGACGGACAGCCGCTTGAGGCCGCGGTCCGCGCCGACGAAGTCGGCCACGTACGGCGTGGCGGGCGCCCCCAGCACCGTCGTCGGCGGGTCGAACTGCTCGATGCGCCCCTCTCCGTACACGGCGATGCGGTCGCCGAGCCGCACCGCTTCCTCGATGTCGTGGGTGACGAACAACACGGTCTTGCGCACCTGGGACTGGAGGCGCAGGAACTCGTTCTGCAGGTGCTCGCGGACGACCGGGTCGACCGCGCCGAAGGGCTCGTCCATCAGCAGTACGGGCGGGTCGGCGGCGAGCGCGCGGGCCACGCCGACGCGCTGCCGCTGGCCGCCGGAGAGCTGGTCCGGGTAGCGGTCGCCGAATACGGACGGGTCGAGGCCGACGAGGTCCAGGAGTTCGGCGGCGCGGGCGCGCGCCTTCTTCCGCTGCCAGCCCAGCAGGTGCGGCACGGTCGCGGTGTTGTCGAGGACCGACTTGTGGGGGAATAGGCCGACCTGCTGGATGACGTATCCGATGCGGCGGCGCAGCTCGACGGGGTCGACCGTCGAGATGTCGCTGCCGTCCAGACAGATCCGGCCACTGGTCGGTTCGATGAGGCGGTTGACCATTTTCATGGTGGTGGTCTTGCCGCAGCCGGACGGCCCGACGAGCGTGACCAGCTCGCCCTCCGCGACCTCGAAGGACAGATCGTCCACGGCGGTCGTGCCGTCGGCGTAGCGCTTGGTGACGTGCTCGAATCGGATCATGGCTCCCCATTGTGTCCGTACTCCTGGCGGACATTGTTGCCGTTGTGTGGCGGCCGGAGGCGATTGTCAGTGCCCGGGGTTAGGGTCGCCAGGAATCGATGGCCGAGGGTCAGAGGGGGTGAGAGCGCATGGCCGACCAGAACTGCCTTATCGCCAACGAGTGGATCTGCGGTGAATACGTACGGACGCGTGGGGCGGAGCTGACGGACGCGACGCTCCAGCACATCGGCATCACGCTCGGATCGGTGGCCATCGGGCTGCTGCTGGCATTTCCGCTGGCGCTGCTGGCGCGCAGGTGGCGCGCGGTGGCGGGGCCGGTGCTCGGGCTGACGACGATTCTGTACACCGTGCCGTCATTGGCGATGTTCTCGCTGCTGCTGCCCGTTTTCGGGGTATCCGTGGCGGTCGTGGTGACGGGCCTCGTGCTGTATTCCCTCACGATTCTCGTGCGCAACATATTGGCCGGGCTGGCTTCGGTGCCGGAAGAGGCGCGGGAAGCCGCGCGCGGCATGGGATACGGGCCGCTGCGGTTGCTCTTCGAGGTGGAACTGCCGCTCGCGCTGCCCGCGGTGATGGCGGGTCTGCGGATCACCACGGTATCCACCGTCTCGCTGACCACGGTCGGCGCCATCATCGGATACGGCGGCCTCGGAAATCTGGTTTATGAAGGCATGCGCAGCTTCTTCAAGGCGCAGGTGCTCACCGCGTCCGTGCTGTGCGTGGCGCTCGCGGTCGCCGCCGATCTCGCGCTGCTCGGAGTGCAGCGGCTGCTGACCCCCTGGACGCGCAAGCGGCGGAAGGTGAAGGCCTGATGGGAGTCATCGGGGACGCGTGGACCTGGCTCGCCACCGGGGCGCACTGGAGCGGCGCGGACGGCGTGTGGAACCGGCTCGGCCAGCACCTCTTCCTGACCGCGGCCTGCCTGGTGATCTCGTGCGCCATCGCGCTCCCCATCGCCCTGGTGCTGGGGCACCTGGGCCGCGGCGGGGCCGTCGCGGTGAACATCTCCAACGCGGGGCGCGCGGTGCCCACCTTCGCGGTGCTGGTCCTCCTGCTGCTCAGCCCGCTGGGCACGCACGGCTCCTGGCCGACGATCATCGCGCTGGTGCTGTTCGCCATCCCGCCGCTGCTGACCAACGCGTACGTGGGCATGCGCGAGGTGGACCGCGATGTGGTCGAGGCGGCGCGCGGCATGGGCATGTCGGGCCGTCAGCTCGTCGGACGGGTGGAGCTGCCGCTCGCCTTCCCGCTGATCATGACGGGCGTGCGGACCGCCGCCGTGCAGGTCGTGGCCACGGCGACGCTCGCCGCGCTGCCCGGCGGCGGCGGACTGGGCCGGATCATCACGGCCGGCTTCCGGCTGACCGACACCCCGCAGGTGGTGGCGGGCGCGGTGCTCGTGGCGGGGCTGGCGCTGCTGGTGGAGGGCGTGTTCGTACTGCTGACCCGGGTCCTGGACCCGATGCGGCGGCGCGCCGGGCGCGCCGCCGGCCCCGCCGAACGGCCGCCGGCCGACCAGGCGCCTGCGGCTCCGAAGAGCCTCGAACTGACCTGACCGCGGACCGTGCGCCGCCGCCGGGCGGGCACGGACTCTCGACCTCTCACGGACTCACGGACTCTCGACCTCTTACGGACTCTCGACCCTTACGGACTTTCTCCGGCGGACGGCCGGTGAAGAACAACCACGCATGACGATGGATGGGGACACCATGAACAGGATCTACCGGGCGGCCGGCGCGACGGCCGCCGCCGTCGCGCTGGCGGCGAGCCTGGCCGCCTGCGGGGGCGACAGCCTGGAGAAGTCCAAGGACAGCGACAGCTCCGCCAAGCCGGGTGCGGGCTCGCTGGTCGTCGGGTCCGCTTCCTTCACCGAGTCCAAGGTGATAGCCGAGATGTACGCGCGGCTGCTGTCGGACGCCGGCTATTCCACGTCGATCAAGACGGTCGATGCCCGCGAGCTTTACGAACCCGCTCTTGAACAGGGCCAGATGGACGTCGTTCCGGAGTACGCGGCGACGCTCGCCGAATTCCTGAACAAGAAGGCGAACGGGAAGAACGCGGCCTCGGTGGCCTCGCCGGACGCCGATGCCACGGTCAAGGCGCTGCGCAAGCTCGCCGAGCCGCGCGGCCTGAAGGTCCTCGACCCCGGCAAGGCCGTGGACCAGAACGCCTTCGCGGTGACCAAGGAGTTCGCCGAGAAGCACCACCTCAAGACGCTTTCCGATCTTGGAAAGTCGAAGCAGAAGATCAAGCTCGCGGCGGGCGACGAATGCCCTGACCGGCCCTTCTGCCAGCCCGGTCTGGAGAAGACCTACGGCATCGACATCACGGGCATCGACCCGCTCGACGTCGGCAGCGTCCAGGCGAAGCAGGCGGTCAAGGACGGCAAGGACCAGATGGTCCTCACCACGACCACGGACGCGACGCTCGATCAGTTCGGCCTGGTGCTGCTGCAAGACGACAAGAAGCTCCAGAACTCCGACAACGTGCTGCCGGTGGTGAATGCGAAGAAGGCCGGCTCGAAGAAGATCACGGACGCGCTCGACAAGCTCACCAGGGTGCTGACCACCGCTGATCTGACCGAACTCAACAAAAAGGTGGACGCCGAGCGGCTGAAGCCGGCGGACGTCGCGGAGCAGTATCTGAAGGACAAGAGCCTGCTGACTAAGTAGGAGAAGTAACCGCGCTGGAACAGTTTGGGCGGTGGGGTCCCACTCGGCATACGACGCACGGTAAGTTTCAGGCCATGCCACGTGGACGCCACCGTCATTCGCAACCCCTGCACAAGCTGCTCGCTCCGACGACGGTCGCCGCGACATCAGTCGTCTGCGCCGCCGGGTCATGGGTCGTGGGCGAAACACTGGTGATCCGCTCGCTGGCCGTCGCGGCCGGGGCCGCCGCTGTCGTCGGCGCGTTCCTCATGCGCCACTGGGACCGTGGCGCCGGCAAGCGGGTCACCGAGCTCACCACCGCCCTCACCCGTGAGGAGTGGAAGACCGACGACCGCATAGCCGAGCTGGAGAACGACGCCGAGGAAGCGCGCGAGATGCGCGCCGCCCTCGACACCAAGCTGCGCGCCAAGCGCGCCGAGCTGGCCCGGCTGCGCACCGAACACGCCGACCTGCTGCGCCGCTACGCCACCGCCGAGACCGAGCGGGCCAGCGCCCTGGAGGGCCGCCGCAAGCTCGCCCAGGAGGCCACGGACCCGGCCGCCAAGACGCTTGCGGGCGCGTCCCCGGGCCCGAAGGGCCGTACGGGCGCGCCGCCGCTCAAGCCCGCCGACTACCGCAAGGCGGACGCGGCCCTGCGCGACCTCGTGCGCAACGCCGCGCGCCAGGACATCAAGCGCACCATCGAGGTAGCCCGCCGCAGGGAGGCCGCCGAGCGTCTCGTGCAGGACGGCCCGGACGGCGGGGGCGAGCGGGGGAAGCACGCGGCGACCGGCGCCCGTACGGCCGCCAAGGGCGCGGACGTGGTCCGCGAGCACCACACCGTGCCCGCCGCCGCTGCCGTCGTGCCGCAGCACCCGGCCGCCCGCCGGGCCGCTTCGCGCGCGCAGGGAGGCTTCGACTTCTTCGGTACGGGCGCGGGCCCGGCTTCCGGCACGGGCGTGGCTTCCGGTACGGGCGCGGGTGCGCCGAAGGCCATAGCCGCCGCACCGACGGCCGGGAAGCCGGACGACGGCGAGCGGGGCGGTGACCGAGGCGGCGACCTGGGCGGTGAGCTGGCCGGGGCGGATCTCGCGGACGTCGTAGGCGACGAGGCGGTCGCCGAGCAGGAGCTCCGCAAGGGTGACTCGGGCGAGGTCATCGACCTGACCGTGCACGACGAGACCGAGCAGATCGACGTCGCCGAGCTGCGTACGGCGATCTCCTAGAGAGGGGCGGTCCCCGCGTGGGGCCGCTCGTCCGCCCGTCAGTCAGCCCGTCGGTCTACTTGTCGATGTCGCCGACGACGAAGAACAGCGAGCCGAGGATCGCCACCATGTCCGCGACGAGCGTCCCGGGCAGCAGCTCCGCCAGCGCCTGGATGTTGTTGAACGACGCGGAGCGGAGCTTGAGGCGGTACGGGGTCTTCTCGCCCTTGGAGACCAGGTAGTAGCCGTTGACGCCCAGCGGGTTCTCGGTCCAGGCGTACGTGGCGCCCTCGGGGGCCTTGAGCACCTTCGGGAGCCGCTGGTTGATCGGCCCCGGCGCGAGGTCCGCGATCCGGTCGAGGCACGCGTCGGCCAGGTCCAGCGCGTTGTGGGTCTGCTCCAGCAGGCACTCGAAGCGGGCCAGGCAGTCGCCCTCGGTGCGGGTGACGACCTTGAGGGTGTCCTGGAGCTCGCCGTAGGCGAGGTACGGCTCGTCGCGGCGCAGGTCGAAGTCCACGCCGGAGGCGCGGGCGATCGGCCCCGAGACGCCGTAGCCGTGCACGCCCGCGCGGGAGAGCACCCCGACGCCGCGCGTGCGGCCCCGGAAGATCTCGTTGCCGAGCACGAGCCGGTCGTACACGTCCATGCGCGACCGCACGTCGGCGACCGCCTCCCGGGCCCGGCCGAGCCAGCCCGCCGGCAGATCCTCCTTGAGGCCGCCGACCCGGTTGAACATGTAGTGCATCCGGCCGCCGGAGACCTCCTCCATCACGGCCTGAAGCTCCTCGCGCTCCCGGAAGGCGTGGAAGACGGGCGTGATGCCGCCCAGCTCCAGGGGGTACGAGCCGAGGAACATCAGGTGGTTCAGCACCCGGTTGAGCTCGGCGAGGAGCGTGCGCGTCCACACGGCCCGCTCGGGGACCTCCATCCCGAGCATCCGCTCGACGGCCAGCACGACGCCGAGTTCGTTGGAGAAGGCGGACAGCCAGTCGTGGCGGTTGGCGAGCATGATGATCTGGCGGTAGTCGCGCGCCTCGAACAGCTTCTCCGCGCCCCGGTGCATATAGCCGATGACGGGCTCGGCGTGCTGGACGCGCTCACCGTCGAGGACCAGGCGCAGGCGCAGCACGCCGTGGGTGGACGGGTGCTGCGGGCCGATGTTGAGCACCATGTCGGTGCTCTCCGCCGCGCCGCCGATGCCGACTGTCGTCTCCGTCATGGTGGGTAGTCTCTCAGCTCGCGCGGGCGGGGGTACGGGCGTGGGGACGTCCATGGGCCAGGGTGCGGCGGCACGGGCGCGGGGCGGCAACGGGTGACGGCGCGGGTACGGGCGTGAGACTGCTCGGGGCCGGTCAACCGGTGAGAGCCGCCACCAGCTCTGCGCAGGCCGGGCCGACAGGCTGTATGAGCCAGCCGAAGCCGCCGAGGCCCGCCGGGTCGGTCAGTTCGGCGGCCTCCCCGGCCGCGCCGAGGGCCCGTACGTACCCGGCCGGGTCGCTCGACGCGAGGGACGCCGGCGGCCGTCGCCCGTCGACGCCGAGCGCCCGTAGAACGTCCCGCTGGGCGCGCGGGGCCGGGGCCGGGCCGTCGCCTGATCCGGCCGCGGCGCACGCGTCCAGGGCCACATGCGCCGTGATGTCGCATGAACCGTCCGGCACCGGCCGCACTTCCCTCCCGTCCCTGAAGCCCGTCAAGGTGCCCAGCGGCGGTCGTGCGCCGTGCTCGTGGGCGTAGTCGACGGCGACGGCGAGACCCGCGCCGAGGCCGCGGACGGCGCGGGCCCACGCCAGGTCGCGCGGGAGCCCGATCTCGGCCCGAGTGCCCGGCGGCGCGCCGGCCAGGGGCCACCAGCGGGCCAGCCAGGCGGCGTCCTCGCCGTCGACGGGACCGCCCGGCTCCTCCTCGCCGTCGGCCCGTACGAGGACTCTGCGGGCGGTGCCCTCGTCGTCGGTCTCGGCGATGTCGACGGGCACGTTGTCGAGCCATTCATTGGCGAAGAGCAGGCCCGTCAGCCCGGCCGGGGCCTCGTCGAGCGCGGCGAGCCACTCGATGCGCGGGTCGAGGCCGGCGGGCCGGGGGGCGCGCTCGACGGCGTACGGGCGCAGCCGCGCGGTCAGGTCCGCCGAGACGCTGCCGAGCGAGTCGAGGACGCCCGCCACCAGCTCGCCGCGCCCCGCGCCGACGTCGACGAAGGCCAGGTGCGGCGGGTGCGCGAGGGCCTCGTCGACGCGGCGCAGCAGCTCGGCGACGGCCGTCGCGTACTGGGCGGAGGCGTGTACGGACGTACGGAAGTGCCCGGCCGGTCCGGGGCCTCCGGACCGGCGGTAGAAGCCGTGCGGCCCGTACAGCGCGGCCTCGGTCGCCGCCTGCCAGGTCCGCGCTCCGTTCGCTGTGCGCGTCATGCGAGAACGGTATGCGAGGAGCGGGGCGAGCGGTTCGGCCTGTGGATAACGTGGCGCGGGCGGGCCGGAGGCGTGGGCGGACCGGGGGAACGGAGGGGCTGGAGGGCCGGGCGGAGAGTTCGGTTCAGGGTGCCCGCCTTGCCTTCGTGCCGAGCCCGTATCCACCTTGGGGAGTAGACCGGAGGTGCATGGATCGATCGTCCGGCTGACCCCGGCACGTGCTTGTGGTGCCTACGCTGGGTGACGTGCAGCGCCTCTACGACTTCTTCCGCAGACACCCGACCGGTGTGGACAGCTTCTGGGCTCTCCTGCTGTTCGGGCTGGGCGGGATCTGGCTCCTGCAGGCTCCGAACAGTACGGCCCAGTTCGTCGTGGCCGCGGTGACCGTCGTCGGGCTGTGCACGGTGGTCGCGCTGCGCCGCCGGTGGCCGGAGTACATGCTGCTCGTGGCGGTGGGGTGCGGGGTGCTCCAGGTCGCCGGCAACGTGGACATCCATCCCGCGGACTTCGCGATGCTGGTGATCATCTACACCGCGGCCGCGGACGGGAAGCGCTGGGCGTCCCGGCTGGCGCTGGCCTGCGGGCTGCTCGCGCCGACCATCAACAAATTGCGCTGGCCGGGCAACGCGGACGGCGGCTGGCAGAGCGTGGTGGCGGTCGTCTTCGTCACGGTGCCCTTCGTGCTCGCCTGGGTGCTGGGCGACTCCGTGCGCACCCGCCGCGCGTACTGGGCGCAGCTCCAGGAGCGCGCCGACCGGCTGGAGAAGGAGCGCGAGGCGCAGTCGCGGATGGCCGTGGCCGCCGAGCGGGCGCGCATTGCCCGCGAACTGCACGACGTGGTCGCGCACAACGTGTCGGTGATGGTGGTGCAGGCCGACGGCGCCGCGTACGTCCTGGACGCCTCCCCGGAGCAGGCCAAGCAGGCGCTGGAGACGATCTCCGGCACCGGGCGGCAGGCGCTCGCGGAGATGCGGCGGCTGCTGGGCGTGCTGCGCACGGAGGAGAGCTCCGAGGGCGGCGAGTACGTGCCGCAGCCGGACGTGGAGCAGATCAACGACCTGGTGGAGCAGGTGCGCACCGCGGGGATGCCCGTCGACTTCCGGGTCGAGGGGTCGCCTCGGCCGCTGCCGAGCGGCGTCGAGCTGACGGCCTACCGCATCGTGCAGGAGGCGCTCACCAACACCCGCAAGCACGGCGGCCCGGACGTCGGCGCCAGTGTCCGGCTCACCTTCTTCGACGACGGGCTGGGCCTGCTGGTGGAGGACGACGGGCGGGGCGCGCAGCACGAGTTGTACGAGGAGGGCGGCGCGGACGGCATGGGGCACGGCCTGATCGGTATGCGCGAGCGCGTCGGCATGGTCGGGGGAACGCTGGACGCGGGTCCGCGGCCGGGCGGCGGGTTCCGGATCAGCGCGCTGCTGCCGCTGAAGGCCGGTCGCTGAGAATCCCGCCCCAAGGTTCGCCGGTGGGCGCATCCGGCGCGTACGCTCACGAAACCGCTGAGGAAAGGTATCCCCGCATGTCGATCCGGGTCATGCTCGTCGACGATCAGGTCCTGCTCCGTACCGGCTTCCGCATGGTGCTGGCGGCCCAGCCCGACATGGAGGTGGTCGCCGAGGCCGGAGACGGCCTGGAGGCGCTGGAGGTGCTGCGCGCCACCGCCGTGGACGTGGTGCTGATGGACGTGCGCATGCCGCGACTGGACGGCGTGGAGGCCACGCGCCGCATCTGCGCGCAGCAGAACCCGCCGAAGGTGCTGATACTGACCACCTTCGACCTCGACGAGTACGCCTTCTCCGCGCTGAAGGTCGGGGCCAGCGGCTTCATGCTCAAGGACGTACCGCCCGGCGAACTCCTCGGCGCGATCCGAGCCGTCCACAGCGGCGACGCCGTGGTGGCCCCCAGCACCACCCGCCGCCTCCTCGACCGCTTCACCCCGATGCTCCCGAGCACCTCCAAGGACCCCTCCAACTCCGAACTGGACCGCCTCACGGGCCGCGAGCGCGAGGTCATGCTCCTGGTCGCCCAGGGCATGTCCAACGGCGAGATCGCCGCCCGCCTGGTCCTCTCCGAAGCCACCGTGAAGACCCACGTGGGCCGCATCCTCACCAAACTGGGCCTCCGGGACCGGGTGCAGGTCGTCGTCATGGCCTACGAGTCGGGGCTCGTACGGGCGGGCGGCGGGGGGCAGTAGGGGCGGAGCGGTGCTGCTCGCAGGAGTCGCGCGTTCGCTGCGCGGATGACTCGGGCGGCCCTCGTGCGGCCGTCCCGTTGTCAGCGCAGCACGCTCTGCAGGAAGTCGCTGCCGATGCGGGCCACGAGCGTCAGGTCGAGCTGGTGGAGCACGTAGCGGCCGCGGCGGCGGGTGGAGAGGAGGTCGGCCTTTTTGAGGATCGCTATGTGGCGGGAGACCTCCGGCGGCGTCAGGCCGTAGGCCGCCGCCAGTTCGCCCGTGGTGTGCGGGCCGCGGGCGAGGGTGCGGCACAGGCGCATGCGGATCGGGTGGGCGAGGGCTTCCAGGCGGCGCTGGACCACTTGGAGGGCCATCACTTCGGGGAGTTCCGGGGACGCGATCGGGTACTGGATCACCGGGGACCAGCCGGGGCGGTGCAGCACGAAGAGATGCGGCCAGCCGAAGGCGGTCGGGACGAAGGTGAGGGAGTTTCCGTACGCGCTGGTGCGGGAGCTGGCGAGCTTGTCCACCATGATCCGCGAGCCGTCCTCGGAAAGCGTCACCGCCGGTGAGACCGCGGCCAGCGCCTCGGCCAGGCCCTTGCGCCGGAGCAGATCCGCCTTATGGCGCGCGTCGGCCGCCAACTGGCCCCGTACGCGCTCCCAGGTGTCCCCGAAGAACGCCTGCTCGCAGTCCTCCAGCAACCGCCGCAGCCACGCCCGCAGCGCGCGTGGCTCCTCCAGCATCCGGTCCGTGAAATCGGCCTGCTTGGGGCCGCGCGCGGCCGACAGCTCGCGGACCAGGGCCCGCTGTCCGGCGTCGACCAGCGGGGACGGCACCGCGCGGTCGTACGTGGTCGAGCAGGTGATCTCGAAGGCCGCGGACACGAACGTCTCGTCGTCGATCCGGTCGAGCGCGTCCAGCTCCTCGGCGAGCGTCGCCCCCGGTACGGACGGCAGCAGGATGTCCGAGCGCGCCGACCGCCACAGGAAGTCCGCCTCGGTCAGCCGGTCGGCGAGGTCCGGCTTGAGGGAGGCGGCGGTCGCGGTGGCCCAGCCGTGCAGGCCCGGGTGGTGGGCCGGCTCGGACAGGGCGTGCAGCATCGCGCCCAGCTCGGCCAGCGGCGACGGGCTGAAGCCGATGCGCTCCAGGGGCAGCCCCGTGATGTCGATGTCCACGCTCATGGGTTCATCGTGCCGGTCGCCGGCGCGGGCCCGCGCGTCGATTGACGGTCCTCGTCAATCGACGCGCCGCGGGCGGGCGGTGCGTCGCACGGTGAGGCTCAGGCCGGTCCCGTACCGGCGGAGCACCCTTCTTGAGGTACCGAGGAGAGAACCGTGGACGCCATCCAGCAGCACATGTTCGACGCCTACCGCGCCGCCCGGCGCGGCGAGCCGGCTCCGCCCGCGCCCGGCTCCGGGGACCTGCGCGCGGTGCGGGAGGCGCGCCGGTGGCGGGAGTTCGTGGCCGTCGTCGACGAACGGGCCGCGGCCCGGCGCGCCCGCGCGCGTGCCCGCCGCGCCGCACTGGTCCGGCTCCTGCGGCTCGGCGGCGGGCGCGTTCCCGTCGGCCGTACGCCGGGGCAGGAGGCTCGTACGCCGGGTCAGGAGGTCCGTTCGGCTGCCGGCCCCCGGCTTCCCTCCGGACGGCCGGGGGCGGGGCGCCGGGCGTGAGGCCGGGTGCCGGGTGCGAGCCGGGGCGGGGCCCGGGCGTGAGGGGCCGCGGGCGCTGTTCGGGTACGGGCGCGGGCGGCGTGCGGGCGAGGGGTGCGGGCGGGGCGTCGGCCGGGTACGTACGGTCGTGAGCGGCGCTCCGCCCGGTTCCGTACGGCCGTGAGCGGGGTGTCCGTGAAGTTATCCACAGGCGGTGGACGGTGCCGCCGTCGCCCGGAAACACTCGCGTAGCATGACGGGGAAATCGTCCGGTACCCCCCGCGGACTGGAACGGAAGGCCGTCGCCGCGTGAACGCACCTCACCCCCCGAACCCCACGGGCCCCTCCGAGCAGACCAATCCGAAGGACCGCCCCGCCCGCCTCACCGTCGGCGTCGTCGGCGCGGGCCGCGTCGGCCCCGCGCTCGCCGCCGCGCTGAGCCTGGCCGGCCACCGCCCCGTAGCCGTCTCCGGCGTCTCCGACGCCTCCGTCAGGCGCGCTGCGGCCCTGCTCCCGGACGTACCGCTGGTGCCGCCCGGCGAAGTGCTGGCCCGCGCCGACCTCGTCCTCCTCACCGTCCCCGACGACGCCCTGCCCGGCCTGGTCGCGGGGATCGTCGAGACCGGGGCCGTGCGTTCCGGGCAGCTCCTGGTCCACACCTCCGGGCGGTTCGGGACGGCCGTGCTCGACCCCGCCCGCCGGGCCGGGGCCCTGCCGCTGGCCCTGCACCCCGCGATGACGTTCACCGGCACGCCGGTCGACGTGCAGCGCCTCGCGGGCTGCTCCTTCGGCGTCACCGCCCCCGACGAACTCCGGCTCGCCGCCGAGGCCCTGGTCATCGAGATGGGCGGCGAGCCCGAATGGGTCGAGGAGACCGCCCGCCCGCTCTACCACGCGGCCCTCGCCATCGGCGCGAACCACCTCGTCACCCTGGTCGCCCAGTCCATGGAGCTGCTGCGCGCCGCCGGGGTCGAGGCCCCCGACCGGATGCTCGGTCCCCTCCTCGGCGCGGCCCTCGACAACGCGCTGCGCAGCGGCGACGACGCGCTGACCGGCCCGGTGGCCCGCGGCGACGCCGGCACCGTCGCCGCCCACGTCGCGGAGTTGCGCGCGCACGCGCCCCAGTCCCTCGCCGGTTACCTGGCGATGGCCCGTACGACGGCGGACCGCGCCCTCGCCCACGGGCTGCTGAAACCGGAGCTGGCGGAGGACCTGCTCGGCGTCCTCGCGGACGGCGGAGCCCGCCGGGACGGGGAGGCGGACCAGTGAACGGGCGGCCCGGCGCCGAGGCCCCCCTTCGGAGGGCGGCCGACGCGCCTGAGCCCTCCGCTCGTACGGCGGTCGACGAGCCTGAGCCCTCTGCTCGTACGGCGGTTGACGAGCCTGAGCCCTCTGCTCGTACGGCGGTTGACGAGCCTGAGCCTTTCGCTCGTACGGTGGCTGACGCTCCCGGAGCCCCGCCGCTCCGTACAGCGACCGACGCCCCCGCGGACCCGCTCCGTACGGCGACCGAAGGCCCCGCGGACCCGCTCCGTACGGCGACCGAAGGCCCCGCGGACCCGCTCCGTACGGCGACCGAAGGCCCCGCGGACCCGCTCCGTACGGCGGCCGAGCTGCGCGCTCTGTCCCGGGCGCCGGACGAGCGGCGCGCCGTCGTGATGACCATGGGCGCGCTCCACGAAGGGCACGCGACGCTGATCCGCGCCGCCCGCGACCGCGTCGGCCCGCGCGGGCAGGTCGTCGTCACCGTCTTCGTGAACCCGCTCCAGTTCGGTGCGGGCGAGGACCTCGACCGCTACCCGCGCACCCTCGAAGCGGACCTGCGGACCGCCCAGGAGGCGGGCGCGGACGCCGTGTTCGCCCCCGCCGCGGACGAGGTCTACCCCGGCGGCGAACCCCAGGTCCGCATCTCCGCCGGCCCCATGGGCGAGCGCCTCGAAGGCGCCCACCGGCCCGGCCACTTCGACGGCATGCTCACCGTCGTCGCCAAACTCCTCCACCTCACCGCGCCGGACCTCGCCCTCTACGGACAGAAGGACGCCCAGCAGCTGGCGCTGATCCGCCGCATGGTCCGGGACCTGAACTTCCCCGTCGAGATCGTCGGCGTGGAGACCGTACGGGAGGCCGACGGCCTCGCCCTCTCCAGCCGCAACCGCTATCTCTCCGCCGCCGATCGCGCTGCCGCGCTCGGACTCTCCCGGGCCCTGTTCGCCGCCCGCGAGGCGGCGCCGCTCGGCCCGGCCGCCGTTCGAAAGGCCGCCCGCGGCGTCCTGGACAGTCGGCAAAGCGGTCTGGACGGTCATCGCAGCGGTCTGGACGGCCATCACGGCGTCCTGGACGGTAGCCACAGCGGTCCGGTCGGTCGTGGTGCTCGCGGCGGCGCTGCCGACGATTGCGGCGCGCACGACGGCGCTGCCGACAATCGCGGCGCTCGCGACGGAATTCCCGGCAATCGCGGCGCTCACGACGGAACTCTTGAGGAGCGCGGCACGCCCGACGGACCGGCGTCCGCGGCACCGCCGCTCGTCCTCGACTACCTCGCTCTCGTCGATCCCGCCGACTTCACCGAGGTCCCCGACGACCACACCGGCGACGCCGTGCTCGCCGTCGCCGCGAAGGCCGGCACCACGCGCCTGATCGACAACATCCCCCTGGAGTTCGGAGCGGAACGATGACCGGCATACGCCTCCACGCCCCCGAGCCCGGCTGGGCGCTCGAAGCCGATGTCATCGTCATCGGCTCCGGCGTCGCGGGACTCACCGCCGCACTGCGCTGCGCTGCCGCCGGGGCCAAGGTCACCGTCGTCACCAAGGCGCGCCTCGACGACGGCTCCACCCGCTGGGCGCAGGGCGGCATAGCCGCGGCCCTCGGCGACGGGGACACCCCCGACCAGCACCTCGACGACACCCTCGTCGCGGGCGCGGGCCTCTGCGACGAGGCGGCCGTACGCTCCCTGGTCACCGAGGGCCCCGCCGCGGTGCGGCGGCTCATCGCGACCGGCGCGCACTTCGACACGGCGGCCGAGACCGGCGAGATCCTGCTGACCCGCGAGGGCGGCCATCACCGCCGCCGCATCGCCCACGCGGGCGGCGACGCGACCGGCGCCGAGATCTCGCGCGCGCTGGTCGAAGCGGTACGGGCGGCGGGCATCGAGACCGTGGAGAACGCGCTCGTCCTCGATCTGCTCAAGGACGCCGACGGGCGCGCCGCGGGCGTCACCCTGCACGTCATGGGGGAGGGCCGACGCGACGGCGTCGGCGCCGTGCGCGCTCCGGCCGTCGTCCTGGCGACCGGCGGCATGGGCCAGGTCTTCTCCGCCACCACCAACCCGGCGGTCTCCACGGGCGACGGCGTCGCGCTGGCGCTGCGCGCCGGGGCGGAGGTCTCCGACCTCGAATTCGTCCAGTTCCACCCCACGGTGCTGTGGCTGGGGCCCGACGCCGAGGGGCAGCAGCCGCTGGTGTCCGAGGCGGTGCGGGGCGAGGGCGCCCACCTCGTCGACGCCGACGGCGTCCGCTTCATGCTCGGTCAGCACGAACTCGCCGAACTGGCGCCGCGCGACATCGTCGCCAAGGCCATCATGCGGCGGATGCGCGAGCGGGACGCCGAGCACATGTACCTCGACGCCCGCCATTTCGGCGCCCGGATGTGGGAGACGCGCTTCCCCACCATCCTCGCCGCCTGCCGCGCCCACGGCATCGACCCGGTCACCGAGCCGATCCCGGTGGCCCCCGCCGCCCACTACGCCTCGGGCGGCGTACGGACCGACCTGCGCGGCCGCACCACGGTCCCCGGCCTGTACGCGTGCGGCGAGGTCGCCTGCACCGGAGTCCACGGAGCCAACCGACTGGCGTCCAACTCGCTCCTGGAGGGCCTGGTCTTCGCGGAGCGCATCGCGGCGGAAGTGACGGCCGACGCGACGACAGACGTAACGGCCGACGTAACGGCCCCGGGGGACGCCGGGGCATCCGAGGCGGCTCCGGGGGCGCTCGGGGCGCGTACGGAGGCCGACTTCGAGGAGCAGGCGGGGGCTCCAGCAGCCCCCGCAGCCCCCACCTCGGCCGCCCGCGCCGCCGAGACGGCGCTCGTAGCTCCCGAGGCGCGCTTCGCGATTCAGCGCGTGATGGCCACCGGGGCCGGAGTGCTGCGTTCCGCCGCCAGCCTCGCGGAGGCCGCGACGCGGCTGACGCGGCTGCACGACGGCGCCGTCGACGCGCTGGCCCGCGAGGGCAAGACCGCCGAGCCCTCCGTCGAGACCTGGGAGACGACCAACCTCCTGCTCGTCGCCCGCGTCCTCGTCGCCGCCGCCCAGCGCCGCGAGGAGACCCGCGGCTGCCACTGGCGCGAGGACCACCCGGAGCGCGACGACGCGGCCTGGCACCGCCACCTCCTCGTGACGCTGCGCCCGGACCGCACCCTCGCCGTCCGCACGACGGACACCCCCGCCTTCCCCGCGACCATCGCCCACCTCCCCGAGACGGAGTCGTATCAGTGAGCACCCCCGACCTCCCCCTGCTCCAGATCGGCCGCGCCGGCCAGGGACCCGCCGACGCGGGTTCCGGCGGCGGCTGCGGTGACGCCTGCGGCTGCGGTGGCGGCGGCGAGCCGTACGACGCCGACCCGCTCGAATGCGGCCTCGACCCGGGCCTCGCGCAGTTGCTCGCGGACGCGGGGCTCGACCCGGTCCAGGTCGAGGACATCGCGCACCTGGCCATCGAGGAGGACCTCGACCAGGGCGTGGACGTCACGACCGTCGCGACCGTCCCGGAGGGCGCCGTCGCCATAGGCGACTTCACGGCGCGGGAGAGCGGCACCGTCGCCGGGCTGCGCGTCGCCGAGGCGGTCCTGTCCGTCGTCTGCATGGACGAGTTCGAGGTCGATCGGCATGTGGAGGAGGGCGACCGCGTGACGGTCGGTCAGAAACTGCTGTCCGTACGGGCCCGTGCCCGCGACCTGCTCACCGGCGAGCGCAGCGCGCTCAACCTCATGTGCCGCCTCTCCGGCATCGCGACGGCGACCCGCGCCTGGGCCGACGTCCTGGACGGCTCGACGGCCGAGGTCCGCGACACCCGCAAGACCACGCCCGGACTGCGCGCCCTGGAGAAGTACGCGGTCCGCTGCGGCGGCGGCGTCAACCACCGCATGTCGCTGTGCGACGCCGCGCTCATCAAGGACAACCACGTCATCGCGGCGGGCGGGGTGGCCGAGGCCTTCAAGGCGGTACGGGCGGAGTTCCCGGACGTGCCCATCGAGGTCGAGGTGGACACCCTCGATCAGATCCCGCCGATCCTCGCGGAGGGCGCGGACCTCATCCTGCTCGACAACTTCACCCCCGAGCAGACCCGCGAGGCTGTCGAACTCGTCGCGGGCCGCGCCGTACTCGAATCCTCCGGCCGCCTCACCCTCGACAACGCCCGCGCCTACGCGGACGCCGGCGTCGACTACCTCGCCGTGGGCGCCCTCACGCACTCCTCCCCGATCCTGGACATCGGCCTGGACCTGCGGGAGAGCGACCAGGACAACCTGAGCGACCAGAGGGATCACGACACCGCCGACACCACGGAGGAGCGGGTCTGATGCTGCTCACCATCGACGTCGGAAACACCCACACCGTCCTCGGCCTCTTCGACGGCGAGGACATCGTCGAGCACTGGCGGATCTCCACCGACGCCCGCCGCACCGCCGACGAACTGGCCGTACTCCTCCAGGGCCTGATGGGCATGCACCCGCTGCTCGGCGAGGAGCTGAGCGACGGCATCGAGGGCATCGCCATCTGCTCCACCGTCCCCTCCGTCCTCCAGGAACTGCGCGAGGTGACCCGCCGCTATTACGGGGACGTGCCCGCGATCCTCGTGGAGCCCGGCGTCAAGACGGGCGTGCCGATCCTGATGGACAACCCGAAGGAGGTCGGCGCCGACCGCATCATCAACGCGGTCGCGGCCGTCGAGCTGTACGGCGGGCCCTGCGTCGTCGTGGACTTCGGCACGGCCACCACCTTCGACGCGGTCAGCGCGCGCGGCGAGTACGCGGGCGGCGTCATCGCGCCCGGCATCGAGATCTCCGTCGAGGCGCTCGGCGTCAAGGGCGCCCAGCTCCGCAAGATCGAACTGGCCCGGCCGCGCAGTGTCATCGGCAAGAACACCGTCGAAGCCATGCAGTCCGGCATCCTCTACGGCTTCGCCGGGCAGGTCGACGGCGTCGTGACCCGCATGGCCGCCGAACTCGCCGACGACCCCGAGGACGTCACCGTCATCGCGACGGGCGGCCTCTCGCCGCTGGTGCTCGGCGAGTCGTCGGTCATCGACGAGCACGAGCCGTGGCTCACGCTCATCGGGCTGCGGCTCGTCTACGAACGCAACGTCTCGCGCGCTTAACATCGTCCCCGACGATCTTGGTCGGGCCCCGGCGGCCCGGCCGGGGCAACCAACCCGACGCACGAACGGTCCTGCAGGCGGGGGGAGTTGCGGGAGCGGGCGAGGGGCGTGGGATGTATGGGCGTGAAGCGGAAGTTATGCCGCGCGGCGGTGGCCGTGGCCGCACTGGCGGCCGGAGCGGTCCTGGCGACGGGCCAGGCCGACGCCGACCCCATGCCGCCGGCGCGCGGCCCCGGCACGTACGCGACCGTCGCCTACCAAGCCGTCGACTACCAGGCCGTCGGGCACGTGGTCGCGGGCAGGGTCGGGCAGACCGTCCCCATCGAACTGGGCGTCAGAAACGGCGGTCCGGGAGTGGCGGCCCCCGACGGCCGGACGGGGCGCGGCGCGGGCGCGTACGAGATCACGCCGCCGGAGGGCATCACGATCACCTCGGGCGCCGGTTCCTGCGGGGTGAAGGGCTCGCGGACGTACGTCTGCGCGATCGGCGCGCCGTTGCGACCCGGCGCCACGGACACGCTCCGCCTCGACGTCCGTATCGACAGGAAGGTCGTGGGCGCGGAAGGGGAGATCCGCGTCCTGGACGGCGGGGACGCGCACCGCGATCCGTACCCGGAGAACGACGCGGCCCCGATCCTGACGGACATCGAGGACACGGAGTCCGCGAACGCCCTGACGGTCACCGCCAAACCAGCGCCTCCGGCGGCGGCCCTGGCCGAAACGGGCCCTGGAGACGCCCCGCTCCTCCTGGCGATAGCGACGGGCGCCCTGGCCCTAGGCATAACAGCCACAACAACGCCCCCACGCCGCCACCACCAATAACCCCACCCCCACTCGCCGCACCAGCCCCCAAGCCCAGCCATTCCTGCCCGTCCGGCGTTTGAGGACACTTGGCCCGGTAGGGCCGCCTCCGCCCAGCGCCTGTACGGCCACCCACCCAGCCCGTCCGGCGTTTGAGGACATCCCGGCCAACCGGCCGGCACCCATCGCCCCACCCAGCCCGTCCGGCGCTTGAGGACACACAACAGAGGACACACAACAAGGGCACCCCCACAACCACAACCCAAGCCCGCTGCAAGCGCCCGGCCACGCCCGACTAGTACCTCCTAAACCATTTTTGTCCGGTAAGCACTTAAAGTCGCCCCATGCCCACGCCCTATGGACCCCGCGGCGGAATGGCGTTCAGCGCGGACGAACTGCGTGTGCTCCGCCGCGCCCTCGCCATCGCCCTTCAGCCCCATCCCGTCCCCGCCCCGATCGGCCCCGCGCGGGCCGAGGAGGTCCAGGACTGTCTCCGGCTCGCCGAGGCCGTGGACGAGGCGGTCCGCGAGGGAGGCCGGCTGCGGGCCTTCCTCCTCGCCGACCTCGCCCGCTACCGGGCCGCTCTCCCCGGCTCCGCCCCCGGCTACCTGGAGCAGCTCCAAGGCGCCCTGGCGGCCGGCTACCTGCCGCGCCCGGACGACCTCGTCGCCCTCCGCTCGCTCTGCGCCGCCCCGACCGGCGACGCTGAGGCCGACCACCGCCGCGGCCTGCTGCACCGCTGCGAACGGATCGCCGAGCGGTCCGTACGGGCCCGCCTGGCGGAACACGCCGCCGAGCCGCCGCCCGTCCTGCCGAACTCGCGGCGCGCACAGCTCCTCGCCCTGCCCGGTGGGCGCGGCGCGCAGGCCGCCGAGAAGGCCGACGACGGCGAGGCGCGCCCCGCACCCCGGCCCGCCGCCCCCGCGAAGCCCGGCACGCCGCAGCCCAAGCGGCCCGCGCCCACCCCGGCCGAGGTCTTTCCGCCGCGCCGCCGCCCCGACCCGGCGGCGGCCCCGAAAACAGCTCCGAATACGGGCCCGAATACGGCTCCGGGCCCGGGCGGGGAGGCCCGTACGGCTTGAAAGCGCGCTGCCGGAACGCGCCGGGGTATACCGGAGTGTGCGGTGGCGGCGCATACTGTTCCGCCACCCGGGCCGAGGCCCCCGGCCGAGGGTCGCTAACCTGGATGTCTCGCGCAGCAATCGCGGCGGCAGCCGCAGAAGGAGGCCGACGGCCATGGACTACGTCTCCGCGCTGGTCCCGCCCGTGGTGATGGCGGTGGCCTTCATCGCGCTGATCGTGACGATCGTCAAAAGCCAGGGCGGCGCGAACAAGAGCAAGGAAGACGCGGCGGTCGACGCCGTGCTCAATCGCGTCGAATCCGCTCAGCAGGCGCCCAAGGGTTCCGGGGCCTGATTTCGTCCGGACCGTGCCCAGGGTTCTGCCCAGGGATTCGACCGGGAACCCGTCGGCGGCCGTCGCCCACCGCGCGCCGCCACCGCACGTAACGAAGGAGCGCGCGGGCCGCGATCACAAATCGCGGCCCGCGCGCCTCTTTATGTCGCTCAAATAAACCGGCATTGGAGACATCTCCCACTATTATTCGCGTGTGCCTCGACGACTGGGTGATCTGGAAGACGCCGTCATGACGCGCGTGTGGGAGTGGAACCGTCCCGTCACTGTTCGAGAAGTCCTGGAAGACCTTCAGCGGGAACGCTCCATCGCCTACACCACGGTCATAACCGTGATGGACAACCTGTATCAGAAGGGCTGGGTACGGCGGGAAGTGGAAGGCCGCGCCTATAGATATGCCGCGGTCTCCACCAGGGCCGCCTACTCGGCCGCACTGATGAACGACGCGTGGTCCGTCAGCGACAACCGGGCGGCCGCTCTGGTGGCGTTCTTCGGGATGATGTCCGCCGAAGAGCGGGAGGCCCTGCGGGATGCGATGCGGGTGGTGCAACTCGGGCCCGGCGACAGCTCCGGCGAGGCGGGGCGATAGCGTCCGGCCATGGCCGCACTATCGAATGTCGTCACCGTCCGCCGGGCCAGGACCAGCGATGTACCGGCGCTCCGCCGACTCGTCGACTCGTACGTACCCGACGGCATCCTCCTCGACAAAGCCATGGTGACGCTTTACGAGGACATCCAGGAGTTCTGGGTCGCCGAGCGGGCCGCGGAAGCCGTCGAAGCCGCAGAAGACGCCCAAGCAGCCGAAGCAGCCGAAGCCGCAGAAGGCGCCGATGCAGCCGAAGCCGCGGAAGCCGCCGAAGAGATGGCCGCCGAGGTCATCGGCTGCGGCGCGCTGCATGTGATGTGGGAAGACCTGGCGGAGGTACGTACTCTCGCGGTCGACAAGACCGTCAAGGGGCTCGGAGTCGGTCATCTGGTTCTGGACAAGCTGTTGGAGACCGCTCGATGGCTGGGGGTGCGCAGAATTTTCTGCCTCACCTTCGAAGTCGACTTCTTCGCCAAGCACGGCTTCGTGGAGATCGGCGAGACACCCGTCGATGGTGATGTCTACAGTGAGCTGCTGCGTTCCTATGACGAGGGCGTTGCCGAGTTCCTGGGTCTCGAACGGGTGAAGCCGAACACCCTTGGCAACAGCCGGATGCTTCTGCATCTGTGATCGCGGGCCCTATGTCCGAATCGCGCCCCTATCACATGGCTCTGGAACGCGTGGTTCCCACGCGGAAGCCGAGGCGAACCTTCCCCGGGGGTTTGTGTTTTTCCGGGAAAGGCGGTTTGCTATTCCCTCGTAGTGTAATTACTGGGGCAGCGACATGCGCTGCTATCGCCGTGGACCCCAGACCCCCTTTTCTGTGAAAGGAATCCCCCGTGGCACAGAAGGTTCAGGTCCTTCTTGTCGATGACCTCGACGGTGGCGAGGCCGACGAGACCGTCACGTTCGCACTGGACGGCAAGACCTACGAGATCGACCTCACCACCGCCAACGCCGACAAGCTGCGCGGCCTGCTTGAGCCGTACACGAAGAGTGGCCGCCGCACCGGTGGCCGCGCCGCCGCCAGTCGCGGCAAGGCCCGCGCCGGCGCGGGCAGCAGCCAGGACACCGCGAAGATCCGCGCGTGGGCGAAGGCGAACGGCTATGAGGTCAACGACCGCGGCCGCGTGCCCGCGACGGTGCGTGAGGCTTACGAGAAGGCCAACGGCTGAAAACCCGAGGGCCGACCGCTGCGAGCCCCCGAGGCGCGTAGCAACCGGGCCCGGTGGCATTCGGTGGCCGCCGCGCCCACGAGCCGTACGAGATCGGGGGCGCCCCCACCGTCCCCGAGGCCGGTGACCGGCAGCGTCGGTTCGACCTCGCACCCCGGTTCGGGAGGCCGTACCCACACGGTCTCCCGCGAGCCGGCGACCGCGTCCGGCGTCGGTGCGGCGATCCGGCCGCCCGGTCCGAGCACCGTGAGATCGAGGGCGATGCCGCCCCACTCCAGCCAGTCGAGCAGCCCCGGCAGCTCGTCGGCGCTGCCCGCGGCGACCAGCAGCCGCACGGCGCCCGCGCGTGGGTCGTAGGCGACCGGACCGGTCCGCGCCACTCGCCGCAGCACCGCGAACCCGGCGTCGGAGGGCACCTCCAGCACGTCGAACCGGACCCCGGTGAGCAGGTGTACGGGCTCCCCGGCCGAGCCCCCCGTGGCCGGCCAGCCCAGCTCGCGCTCGTACCACCGCCGGACGGCGTCGAGCGGCGCCCGGGGGCGGGGCACGGGAACGACGGGAGTCATGCCTGCTGCAACTGGCCCGAACCCATAGAGGTTACGCTCGGTACGGGCCTCGAAGCGAACCGTGATCGGCAAGAGGTGTTCGGGGGCTTCGAGGGGGCGCGCGGGTGTTCGCCCGTAGCGGATGGAATCCGCCCGCGCGGCATGGACTGTCAGTGCTGACGGGTAAGACATCCCTAGTGGAGAGGGGCGGTCCGCGTGTCAGGAGGCTCAGCGTTCGCCATCGGCGTACTGGTGACGGGCGTATATGCCTGGCCTGCGGGAACATCGTCTCGCACCATCGGGTTGGAGCAGATGTCGGCTGTTCGGCATATTGGTTTCCCCGCTGCGGTGGGGGTGATCCGGACGGATGTCGGCAGTTGGAATGAGCTGTCCCGTCCTACGGGACTAGCATGCGGAAGGACAGGGAGGGGACCGTCCCCGATCTGCCTGACCGCTCTGAGGAGCGATTAACGATGTTCGAGAGGTTCACCGACCGCGCGCGGCGGGTTGTCGTCCTGGCTCAGGAAGAAGCCCGGATGCTCAACCACAACTACATCGGCACCGAGCACATCCTCCTGGGCCTGATCCACGAGGGTGAGGGTGTCGCCGCTAAGGCCCTGGAGAGCCTCGGGATTTCGCTCGAGGCGGTCCGCCAGCAGGTGGAGGAGATCATCGGGCAGGGCCAGCAGGCCCCGTCCGGGCACATCCCCTTCACCCCCCGTGCCAAGAAGGTCCTGGAGCTGTCGCTCCGCGAGGCCCTCCAGCTCGGCCACAACTACATCGGTACGGAGCACATCCTGCTCGGCCTGATCCGCGAGGGCGAGGGCGTCGCCGCCCAGGTCCTCGTGAAGCTGGGCGCCGATCTGAACCGGGTGCGGCAGCAGGTCATCCAGCTGCTCTCCGGCTACCAGGGCAAGGAGGCCGCCACGGCAGGCGGCCCGGCCGAGGGCACGCCCTCGACCTCCCTCGTCCTGGACCAGTTCGGCCGCAACCTGACTCAGGCCGCCCGCGAATCCAAGCTCGACCCGGTCATCGGGCGCGAGAAGGAGATCGAGCGGGTCATGCAGGTGCTGTCCCGCCGTACCAAGAACAACCCGGTCCTCATCGGCGAGCCCGGCGTCGGCAAGACGGCGGTCGTCGAGGGACTGGCGCAGGCCATCGTCAAGGGCGAGGTGCCCGAGACCCTCAAGGACAAGCACCTCTACACCCTGGACCTCGGCGCGCTGGTCGCCGGCTCCCGCTACCGCGGTGACTTCGAGGAGCGCCTGAAGAAGGTCCTCAAGGAGATCCGCACCCGCGGCGACATCATCCTGTTCATCGACGAGCTCCACACCCTCGTGGGTGCGGGCGCCGCCGAGGGCGCGATCGACGCGGCTTCGATCCTGAAGCCGATGCTGGCCCGCGGCGAGCTCCAGACGATCGGCGCCACGACGCTCGACGAGTACCGCAAGCACCTGGAGAAGGACGCCGCGCTGGAGCGCCGCTTCCAGCCCATCCAGGTCGCGGAGCCGTCGCTGCCGCACACCATCGAGATCCTCAAGGGGCTGCGCGACCGTTACGAGGCCCACCACCGGGTCTCCATCACGGACGAGGCGCTGGTCCAGGCCGCCACCCTGGCCGACCGCTACATCTCCGACCGCTTCCTGCCGGACAAGGCGATCGACCTGATCGACGAGGCCGGCTCCCGGATGCGCATCCGCCGGATGACCGCTCCGCCGGACCTCCGCGAGTTCGACGAGAAGATCGCCGACGTGCGCCGGGACAAGGAGTCCGCGATCGACTCGCAGGACTTCGAGAAGGCGGCCTCGCTGCGCGACAAGGAGAAGCAGCTCCTCGCCGGCAAGGCGAAGCGGGAGAAGGAGTGGAAGGCCGGCGACATGGACGTCGTCGCCGAGGTCGACGGCGAGCTGATCGCCGAGGTCCTGGCCACGGCCACCGGCATCCCGGTCTTCAAGCTGACCGAGGAGGAGTCCTCCCGGCTGCTGCGCATGGAGGACGAGCTGCACAAGCGCGTCATCGGCCAGAAGGACGCCATCAAGGCGCTCTCCCAGGCCATCCGGCGCACGCGTGCGGGCCTCAAGGACCCGAAGCGCCCCGGCGGCTCGTTCATCTTCGCGGGCCCGTCCGGCGTCGGTAAGACCGAGCTGTCCAAGACGCTCGCCGAGTTCCTCTTCGGCGACGAGGACGCGCTGATCTCCCTCGACATGTCGGAGTTCAGCGAGAAGCACACGGTCTCCCGGCTCTTCGGCTCCCCTCCCGGCTACGTCGGGTACGAGGAGGGCGGCCAGCTCACCGAGAAGGTGCGCCGCAAGCCGTTCTCCGTCGTCCTCTTCGACGAGGTCGAGAAGGCCCACCCGGACATCTTCAACTCGCTGCTCCAGATCCTGGAGGACGGTCGGCTGACCGACTCCCAGGGCCGGGTCGTCGACTTCAAGAACACGGTCATCATCATGACGACCAACCTGGGCACCCGGGACATCTCGAAGGGCTTCAACCTCGGCTTCGCGGGCACGGCCGATGTGAAGACGAACTACGAGCGCATGAAGAACAAGGTCAACGAAGAGCTCAAGCAGCACTTCCGCCCCGAGTTCCTCAACCGCGTCGATGACACGGTCGTCTTCCACCAGCTGACCGAGGAAGACATCATCCAGATCGTCGACCTCATGCTCGCCAAGGTGGACGAGCGGCTCAAGGACCGCGACATGGGCATCGAGCTCAGCGCGGACGCCAAGTCGCTGCTCGCCAAGCGGGGCTACGACCCGGTCCTGGGCGCCCGGCCGCTGCGCCGGACGATCCAGCGGGAGATCGAGGACATCCTCTCCGAGAAGATCCTCTTCGGTGAGCTGCGCCCCGGTCACATCGTGGTCGTCGGCGTCGAGGGCGAGGGCGACCAGCGGAAGTTCACCTTCCGCGGCGAGGAGAAGGCGGCTCTGCCGGACACTCCGCCGATCGAGCAGGCGGCCGGCGGCGCCGGGCCGAATCTGAGCAAGGAAGCATGACGCGCAACGCCTGACGGCGATGTGCGAGGGGCCGGCCCCGGACCGTATGCAACGGTCCGGGGCCGGTTTTTTTCGTTTACGGGCCGGGGTCGGCCCTTCCCGTACGGGGCCGGGCGGTGGGGCTGAGGCCCGGTCGATCCCCTGTGCGCGGGGCCGGGACCGGAATTTCGTCTGGGTGCATTTGGGCTGATCGTGCCGTCGCGATCACGGGCGCATAGGCTCGCCGCATGGCCATCACCACCGCGCTCTGGTCCTTCGCCCTGGTCGTCGGGCTGCTTACCCTGACGCTCGGGCTCGACACCGCCCTCGTCCTGCGGACGGCCGCCCTGGGCGAGCGCCGCCGGGCGTGGGGCGTCGTGCTGGGCATCCAGAGCGGCACGCTGCTGTGGGGCGCCCTGACCTCCGTGGGCGTCACGGCACTGCTGGCGGCCTCCCATGTCGCGTACCAGACGCTGCGCTGGGCGGGGGCCGCGTACCTGCTGTGGATGGGCGCGCGGATGCTCTGGCTCACCTGGCGCGGCACCAGCGCCGACGGCGGGAGCGGCGGGGGTGGCACGGTCCGGCAGGAGGCGGCGGCGATCAGCGACCCGTCCGACAGCCTGCTCGACGGCTGGCGGCGCGGGTTGCTGACGAACGCGCTGAACCCCAAGGTCGGCGTGTTCTACGTCGCCGTCCTGCCCCAGTTCATCCCGGCGACCGCGCCGCACCTCGCCACGGGGCTGCTGCTCACGAGCGTCCACGTGGTGCTGGGCCTGCTCTGGTCCACGGTGCTCGTCGCCTTCGCGCGGGCGCTGCGCGGCTGGCTGCGGAAGCCGTCGGCGCGGCGGGTGCTGGACCGGGTGACGGGCACGGTGATCGTGGGGTTCGGAGTGAAGCTGGCGATGGGCGACTGAGGCCGCGGTGCGGGCCTGGGGCCTGGGAAGGCTTACGCGCCCTACGAGGCCGGAACGCGGGACTCCGTCCGGGACTCCGCCCGTACGCGCCCTCCTTCCAGTTCGACGCGTCGGCCCTCGAAGCGCCGGGTGAGCATGCGGTCGTGGGAGACGGTGACCAGCGCGCCCCGGTAGTGGGACAGGGCCTCCTCCAGGTCCTCGACCAGGGCGGGGGAGAGGTGGTTGGTCGGCTCGTCGAGCAGCAGGAGGTCGACCGGGCGTCGCAGCAGACGGGCCAGGGACAGCCGCCGCAGCTGGCCGACGGACAGGGCGCCCACCGGTGTCAGCAGGTCGTCCGGGCGGAACAGCCCGAGCCCGAGCAGCGCCTCGCGGTGCTCGTCGGGCGCACCGGGCAGGGACTCGGCGTAGGCGGCCAGCAGGGTGGCGCGCGGGTCGGTGATCTCGCCGGCGCTCTCCTGCGGGAGCCAGCCGGTTCTGCGGGCGCGGGCGACCGAGCCGTGGTCGGGTTCCTGGGCACCTGCCAGGACGCGGAGCAGGGTGCTCTTCCCGGCCCCGTTCGGGCCGGTGACGAGTACCCGCTCACCGGCCCTGACCTCGAAGGATTCGACGTCGAGCCGGTCGCCCACGCGTATCCGCGAGAGGCCGGCCAGGGGGTTCTGGCCGCCGGTGGCCCCCGTCCTTCCCGCCGGCCGTGCGGTGAAGCGCATCGGCTCCGGGGGACACGGAACAGGAGATTCCGTCAGCCGCCGCAGCCGCTCCTTGGCGTTGCGCACCCGGGCGGATATCTGCTTCTCCACGTTCCGCTGGTGCCGCTGCGCGGACCGCTCGGCGTCCCGGCGCGGCCCGGACGCCAGGACGCCGGCGGCGGTGTGGGCCAGGGCGCGCTGCCGGTCCACTTCGGCGAGCCAGTCCTGATGCTCCTGCTCCCAGCGGAGCCGGGCGGCCGCCTTATCGCGCAGATATCCGGCATAGCCGCTGCCGTGCCGGGTAACGGCGCGCCGTTCGGCGTCGACCTCCCACAGGGCGGTGGCGACGCGCTCCAGGAACACCCGGTCGTGCGAGACGACCAACACGCTGCCGCGATGCCGGCGCAGCCGTTCCTCCAGCCACTCCAGCCCCGCCGCGTCGAGATGGTTGGTGGGCTCGTCCAGCAGCAGCAACTGCGGGGACGCGGCGAGCAGACAGGCAAGCCCCAGCCGGGACAGCTCGCCGCCGGAAAGGCTGCCGAGCACCCGCTCCCGGCCGATGCCGCCCAGCCCGAGCCCGTGCAGGGCCGCCTCCACCCGGGCGTCGGCGGCGTACCCGTCCCGAGCCTCGAACGCCTCGACGAGCGCGCCGTACTCCTGGAGCCTGGCATCGAGATCGCCGGTGCCGCGCCCGAGCTCCTCCTCGGCGGCGCGCATCCGCGCTTCGAGCTCTCGCAGCTCGGCCAGGGCGTGATCGACGGCGCTCTGTACGGTGCCGTCGAGCGGAATGTCCGGCGTCTGCGGCAGATATCCGAGGCCGCCGGGGGCCTGTACGAGCACCTGCCCGCCGTCGGGCGCGTCGACCCCGGCGATCATGCGCAGGAGCGTCGACTTCCCGGAACCGTTCTCTCCGATTACCCCGATCCGCTCACCCAGAGCGACGGACACCCCGACCCCGTCCAGCACGGCCGGCCGCCCGGGCGCGGGTGCTCGTACGACATCGGTGAGGGCGACCTGAAAGGTCTGGGCGGGCTGAGAGGCCTGAGCGGGGCGTGAGCGATACGAGTTCTGCATGTGCGGATCCACCTTCTCGGCAGCGAAGTAACCATGAGTAATGCGGGGTCACCGAGAGGGAGCCAATTGGCCGCGCGGGTGAGCATGAACAGATGCGGTCAGACGCGATCAGGAGCGATCGAAGGCGGTCGGATACGACCGGATGCGGCCTGTCGGATAGGCGCCGACGGATACCCGATTGATGCGTACTCGATGCGTACCTGATATGGCGGATCGAGGCGTGCCAATTCGACGGCGCGCGAGTGCCGCGCCGCCGCGAGAGGGCCGCCAAGTAATCCGATCACCGCGGGCGCGGCACAAAGCCGGACACCCCTGCCACCCGGGAAGCGCTACGGCTCCCGAAGGCGAATCAGACGAAGAAGAAACGCATATGCATGGGGACAGGCTAGCGGGGTTTGTGGGAGGGGTCTCTCCATTTTCTGTGGGGGTGGGGGAGAGGGGGAGGGAGGGGCGAGAGTGGTGGGTGGGGTTTTCTGGGGGGGGGGTGGGTCCGAGGCCTCCGGCGCATGGCGTACCGCGGACATGACGTCGCGCAGCGGGGT